>JBILYK010000055.1:0-24086 GCA_044377735.1 Paracoccaceae bacterium
ACGGGGCGCCTTCGGGCGCCCTTTTGCATATCCGCCGCCCCCTCCCACGCCCCTTTCGTCTGACCAAATGTCGGGACAGAAACCCGACGCAAACCCGACGCGAAACCGACGCAAACCAGACGGCCAATTCGTGCCTTTTCAACGGCTTGCAGCGCCATCTCGCGCCATACCTGAAATTGCCCAGAAATCCCCCTTGCACCGCCCGACGGCTTTGGCTAAACCCCATCCCACGGAGTGCGGGCGTAGCTCAGGGGTAGAGCATAACCTTGCCAAGGTTAGGGTCGTGAGTTCGAATCTCATCGCCCGCTCCAACACAAAAGGGCGTGCCTTCGGGTGCGCCCTTTGTCTTTGGCGGCTTGCCCTGCTTCGCGCGCTGATTTACGCCTTTGGCACTGGTCACAAGGGCATTGGGTATGCGGCGGGCATTCATCACCGGAACATCGGGGTTCATCGGCTTTCATCTGGCGCGGCTGATGCTGGATCAGGGCTGGCAGGTGCATGGCTTTGACGGGATGACCACTTATTACGACATCGCGCTGAAACGTGCGCGGCTGGCACTTTTGCAGCAAAATCCGGGTTTTACGCAAACCGAGGCGATGCTCGAGGATGCCAAGGCCGTGATGCAGGCCGCACAAGACGCCCGCCCTGATGTCATCGTCCACCTCGCCGCACAGGCGGGCGTGCGCTATAGCCTTGAGGCCCCGCGCGCCTATATCGACAGCAATCTGACCGGCACCTTCAATGTGATGGAGGCCGCGCGGGAGTTGAAGGTGGGCCATTTGCTGATGGCCTCGACCAGCTCGGTTTACGGCGCGAATGAGGACATGCCGTTTCGCGAAACCGACAAGGCCGATCATCCGCTAACGATCTATGCCGCAACCAAAAAAGCCAATGAGGCGATGGGCCATGCCTATGCCCATCTGCACGATCTGCCGGTCACCATGTTCCGGTTTTTCACCGTCTACGGCCCCTGGGGCCGGCCCGACATGGCACCCTTCAAGTTCACCAAGGCGATTTTGGCCGGAGAGCCGATCGACATCTACAACAACGGCGAAATGTGGCGTGATTTCACCTATGTCACCGATCTGGTGCAAGGGATTTCGGGGCTGATTGATGCCGTGCCGATGCGTCCTGCGACCCGCGCCGAAATGGCTAAGGGCGACAGCCTGTCACCCGCCGCCCCGTTCCGCGTGGTGAACATCGGCAATGGCCAGAAGGTGCGGTTGATGGACTTCATCGCAGCGATAGAGGTGGCCACGGGCAAGCCCGCGATCCGCAATTTTCTGCCTATGCAACAAGGAGATGTGCCCGCGACATGGGCTGACGCAAGCCTTCTGAACCGTCTGACAGGCGGCTGTCCGGCCACCGATGTGCGCCACGGCATGCGCGCCTTTGTCGAGTGGTATCGCGGGTTTTATCGGGTCTGAGCCTGCGCTTATCAGCTTGACGTTCCCCCCTGCCTTGCCTACATGAGGCGTCAGGACGGCGGGTGGGCAGGCAGGCTATGCGCTGGATTGCAAATCCATGTAGATCGGTTCGATTCCGATACCCGCCTCCAAATCTTCCCAGTGCATCAACGTGAAACCTTCGGTCTTGGCCCATGGCGACTCAGGTGAAAGCGCCCCTTGACCCGTCTTGGAAACCCCTTGGTTTTGCGGCAGGCTGGGGGAATATCCCAAGGCAGGACCCAAAATGACCGACGGGCACGGCTGCACATCGACGGGTCCGGTGGAATGTCACGGACCAGTGGCACCTTTCAAGACGCAGCTTTTGAAATGGGTGGGCAGCAAACAGAAGTTCGCCCATGAAATCATCGCCCATCTGCCGCGCGACTTTGGAGCTTATCATGAGCCGTTCTTGGGCGCAGGCGGGGTGATGGCGGTCTTGGCCCCGGCGCGGGGGTTTGGGTCGGATATCTACCCGCCCCTGGTCGAGATCTGGGCCACGCTCTCGCGCGAGCCAGACCTTTTGAAAACATGGTATCAAGACCGCTGGACTGCCTTTCAGAACGGCGACCGGGTGGCGGTTTATGAGGCGATCAAGGCGCGCTTCAATGCCGCCCCCAATGGCGCGGATTTTCTGTTTCTGTGCCGCGCCTGCTATGGCGGCGTCGTGCGGTTTCGCAAATCCAACGGCCATATGTCCACGCCCTGCGGCAGCCATCCGGCCATTCCGCCCAAGGCCTTTGCCAAGCGGGTGGATCTTTGGCGCCAGCGTCTGCGGGGCGCGCAGTTTGACCTTCTGGATTACCGCGACGCGATGGCCCGCGCGGCACCGGGCGATGTGATCTACTGCGATCCGCCCTACAGCTTTTCGCAATCGATCCTTTACGGCGCACAAACCTTTCATTTGCCTGATCTTTTCACCGCCATCGCCATGGCAAAGGCGCGCGGCGTGCGCGTGGCGCTGTCCATCGACGGCACCAAGAAATCGGGTGGCACCTATTGCGACCTGCCGCTGCCCGAGGGGCTGTTTGAGCGCGAGATCATGCTGAACGTCGGCCGTTCCATGCTGCGCCGGTTCCAGATGGGCGGGCAGACGATGGAGAGCGAAGAGGTCAAGGACCGGCTCTTGCTGACCTATTAGCGCTTGCCGTAATACAGGCCGACCACATGCTCTGCCTGCGCAAAGAACAGCCAGCGCGCGGCAAAGGCACCGATCAGGTGAACAACCACGGCGGCGGCTATGGTCATGGGATGGGCAGGCAGCATCAGAATCAGTGCTGGGATCAGGCAAGCAAGGATCAGCGCCAGCGCCCGCAGCTTGGCCACATGTTTGCGCCCCACCACAAAGATCATTTCGCGCATCAGGTAATTGCCCGCCGTATGGGCCGGATCAAAGACCGACACCGCGCCTAAATCGCCCAGCCCCGTGGCGCTGCCCATGGTGGCCCCGACTTCGGTAAAACGGCGGTCGCCGAAGTGCCAATGCGCGGCCAAGGCGGCGGCCAGAAGGGCCAGCAAGACAATCGCCAGACCCTCCTGCCCGGCCAGCATGGCCCCACCCGCCAGCGCAAAGGCAAAGAACTGCGCCGGGGTTGTCCAATGGTTCCAGCGCGGTACGGTTTTCAACTGGGCATAGATCATCGAAGTGGTGGCAATGGTGGCCAAGGCCAGCGCCGCACCCACCAACCCCGGCAGGCGCGAAAGGCCCAAACCCAACCAATCCGACAGCGCCACAGGAGCCAAGATCAACAGCGTCGCCACCGCCGCAATCCCCTCACGGCTCAGCCAGCTTGACCGCCATTGGCTAAAGGCGCGCCAGGCCCGGTCAGGTCGGCCCAGATGGGTGGTCGAGGCGAGAAGCCCGCCCACCGTCAACCCATAGCCCAAGCCCCACAGCGCGAAAGCCGCCCAGCCCGCAGGCTGCACCAACCCCATGCCCAAAGCCGCCAGAAAGCCAAAACCAAGGCCCGAAAGCACGGTGAACAGAAGAACGGAAGGTGCCGGATTCATCAGATCTTTCCCAAAACGCGGTCAAGCCACCCGGCAAAGCCCGTGGCCTTGATGTCCAAAAGCGGGGCCAAGGGGCTGGCATCCAGCGCGTCTTTCTTGCGCGGCGGCAGATAGCGGTTGACAGGGTTGGTGCCCATCTCTGGCATCAGGGCAAAGCCGCCGCGCTCGGCGCTCAGGCGACTGACCTTGCTGTCCGGGTCGGCAAAATCGCCGAAGTGGCGCGCCCCGGTGGGGCAGCTGCGTACGCAAGCGGGTTCGCGGTCTTCCTCGGGCAGGTTTTCATTGTAGATGCGGTCAACGCACAGCGTGCATTTCTTCATCACGCCAGCTGAGGCATCGAGTTCGCGCGCACCATAAGGGCAAGCCCAAGCACAAAGGCCGCAGCCGATGCAGGCATCCTCGTTCACCAGCACGATCCCGTCCTCGCTGCGCTTGTAGCTCGCCCCGGTGGGGCAGACCGTGACGCAAGGGGCATCGTCGCAATGCAGGCAAGAGCGCGGGAAGCTGACCGTGATGGCGGCGGCAGCTTCGGGCTGCACCTGATAATTGTGCACCCGGTTAAGGAATGTCCCCGAAGGGTCTGCCCCATAAGGGTTTTGGTCTGAAAGGGGCGCACCATAGCCTTGGTCGTTCCACCCCTTGCAGGCGGTCACGCAGGCGTTGCAGCCCACGCAGGTGTCAAGGTCGATGGCGAGACCCAGCTTTTTGTCAGTCTTGGGGGGAAGGCAGGTCATTTCGGGTTCCGTCCATCGCTCGTCGTCGACTTTGTCGCTCCTCGCACAGCCCCCGACGAGGTGCCGAAGGCGCCCGAGGAGGGAGGCGCGCGGTCATGGCCCTGCGGCACCACGCGGGGGATGGCGCCGAAGGCGGGTTCGGAGTGGTCACGCGGACCAACCCGTTCGATCTTGACCCGCAGATCAAACCACGCCGCTTGGCCTGTCACCGGGTCAGAATTGGACAGCCGCCCCTCACCGGGCAGGCATTCCGGGATCAGGTGGTTGAGCAAAAAGCCTGTCGTCGCCTCGGACGCGCCCTCGTCCAGCGCCCAGGCACCTTTGCGCTTGCCGATCGCGTTCCACGTCCAGACCGTGTTTTCGTTCAGCGCGGCCATATGGGCGACGGGTGCCACAATCTCGCCGTTCGGACTGGTCAGACGGGCAAAGTCGCCCTCGGCAAAGACGTGTTCGGTCCAGATTTTGGTGGGCAGATAAAGGTAGTTCCTGCCCCGGATCTGGCGCAGCCACGTGTTCTGGCTGCCCCACGAATGATACATGTCCATCGGCCGCTGGGTAAGCGCATGGATCGGATACTCGGCGGCAGTCTCCTCGCCGAAAGGCGGATACCAGGTGGGCAGCGGGTCCATCGCCTGTTTCAAGCGGTCGCGCAGGTGGTCGGGCGGCTGGATTGCCCCCAGGCCTTCGGCGGCGGCCTGAAAGCGGCGCATCGGTTCGGACCAGATGGAAAAGAGATAGGGTTGCGGGGTCTCATAAAGCCCGATCTTGACCGCCCAATCCTGATATTCGGCGTTCCACGGTTTGTAGAAACTGCCCTCATCGGGCACATGGGCCTGATAAAAGCCGCCGTTTTCGATATATCGGTCGAGCTGTTCGGGGTTTGGCGCGCCGCGCCCTTCGTCCGACCCGTCACCACGCCAGCCGATCAGCGGGCCCACACCGGGGCGGCGCTGATGGTTGACGATGTAATCGGCGTAATCCTTGAACTTTGGACTGCCATCCTCGTTCACCATACCGGGCAGGCCCATACGTGCGCCCAGATCCAAAAGCACCGACTGAAAGCCGCGCACATCCCGGTCAGGTTCCACCACCGGCCATCGAATGCTGTCGCCCGCCGCACCGGGTTCCGAGATCGGCCGGTCAAGCAGGCTGATGCAATCGTGGCGTTCCAGATAGGTGGTGTCAGGCAGGATCAGGTCGGCATAGGCCACCATCTCGCTGGCATAGGCATCGGAATAGATGATGCGGGGAATGACATAGTCGCCGCTGTCATCTTTGTCGGTGAGCATCCGCATCACCTCGGCCGTGTTCATCGACGAGTTCCACGCCATGTTGGCCATGTAAAGAAACAGCGTATCGATGCGATAAGGATCGCCCGCATGGGCGTTGGGGATCAGCATATGCATCAGCCCATGGGCTGACAGCGGATTTTCCCACGAAAACGCCTTGTCGATGCGCAAGGGATTGCCCGCCGCATCAATCGCCAACTGCTCGGGCCCGCGCACATAGCCCAGATGCGGCCCAGGCAAGGGTTTGCCGGGGGTGGAGATCGCATGGGGCGTGGGATGCGCCTCAACCGGTTTTGGGTAGGGCGGTTTCAGCCGATAGCCGCCGGGCACCTCGACCGTTCCCAGCACGATCTGAAGCACGTGCAACGCACGGGCGGTCTGGAAGCCGTTGGAATGGGCGGAAATTCCGCGCATGGCGTGGAAAGATACCGGGCGTCCGGGCATCGAGGCGTGATGGTTGCCGCGGAAATCGGTCCAGGGCTGATCCAGCACAAAGGCCTCGTCAAAGGCGACGCGGGCAAGCTCGGCAGCAAGGCTGCGGATACGAGGGGCTGCGATGCCGCAGCGCTCGGCCACCGCTTCGGGCGCGTATTCGGGCGAGAGATAGCGTTCGGCCATGTGCTGGAACACAGTGCGATGGCCTTGCCAGATCGCGCCCAAGTCGGGCTCCACCCCCTTGCCATCCCATGGTGCGGGCTGGCCGGTGCGGCGGTCAATCACGAAGGGCTGGCTTTCAGCATTCTTCAGGATCATGCCCTTGTCAGGGCCATCGCTCACCACCAAAAGCGGCGCGTTGGTAAACTGTGCCAGATAGTCGAGATCGATCTTGCCCGCTTCCAAAAGGCAGTGGATCAGCGACAGGATCAACAACCCATCTGTGCCCGGGGTGATGCCGAACCAATCATCGGCCACCGCGTTATAGCCCGAGCGGATCGGGTTGACACCAATCACGCGGCCGCCCCGTCCCTTCAGCTTGCCAAGGCCGATCTTGATCGGGTTGGAATCATGGTCCTCAGCCACACCGAACAGCACGAACAGCTTGGTGCGGTCCCAGTCGGGTTGGCCGAATTCCCAAAACGCCCCACCGATGGTGTAGATGCCACCCGCGGCCATGTTGACCGAACAAAACCCGCCATGGGCGGCATAGTTCGGCGTGCCATAAGCTTGCGCCCACCAGCCGGTCAGCGATTGGCTTTGGTCGCGCCCGGTGAAAAACGCGAGCTTTTCGGGGGCCGTGTCGCGCAGGGGCTTCATCCATTTCACAGCCAAATCAAGCGCTTCGTCCCAACTGATCTCCTCAAACGCTCCCGATCCCCGGGGACCGACGCGGCGCAGAGGCGAGCGCAGACGGCTTGGCGCAGTGACCTGCATGATGCCAGAGGCACCCTTGGCGCACAGCACACCCTTGTTGACCGGATGGTCGCGGTTGCCTTCGATGTAGCTGACGCGCCCATCGGTCAGATGCACGTTGATGCCGCAGCGGCAGGCGCACATATAGCAAGTGGTGCGCCGGATTTCGTCGGACACCTTGGGCGAGGTGTTCAGCATTGGCTGGGTCATGCCCGGCCCTCCCTTAGGGTCATCGCCTCAAGAGCAATCTGACGCTCCTCGTCGGCGGGAACTATCCAGATTGCGACATGTGAATGTGTTTCTTGCAAACGGGCCGCAGCTTCGACATTGCGGGTGGTGTCATAACGCACCCCGGCAAAGGCCAGACGGTCCAGAATAGCGGCGCGGATGGCGGCATCCTTCTCGCCAATGCCACCGGTGAACACGATGGCATCCAGCCCGCCCATCGCCACCATCAGGCTGCCAGCATGGCGGGCGGCCCAATAGGTGAAATGGTCACGGGCGAAGGTGGACTCTGGGCTGGCAGAGGTCTGCAAAGCGCGCATGTCGGCGGCCCCGGCAAGGCCAAGAAGGCCGCTCTCGCGGTTCAAAAGCTGCGCCGTCGCTTCAACCCCATGGCGCGCGGCGAGGTCCAGCACGACGGCCGGATCGAGGCCGCCGGCGCGGGTGCCCATGGTCAGGCCGTCCAGCGGCGAATAGCCCATGGTGCTGGCGACAGACCGGCCGTTCAGGATCGCGCAGGCCGAGGCACCATTACCCAAATGAAATACCAAAAGCCGGCTTGGCTGACTATTTTCTGATATTTCCTTAATTTTTCGAACAATTGCCGCGTAGGACAGCCCGTGAAATCCATAGCGACGCAACCCACGCGCGCGCTCATCAGCGGGCAGCGCGTAGGTGGTGGCAAGGACGGGGTTCGTGGCGTGAAAGGCGGTGTCGAAGCTGGCGTATTGCGGCAGGTCCGGCGCAAGGGCAGCCAGCGCGCGGATGCCCATCAGATTGGCCGGGTTGTGCAACGGGGCAAGCGCGGCGCAGGCTTTGATCTGGGCCTCAACCTCTGCCGTGATGCGGCAAGGCGCGGTCAGGGTTGCTCCGCCATGCACCACGCGGTGAGCGGCAGCGGAGAGATCACTGGCCGCAATGCCCATCTCGGCCAGCCCAGCCTGCAACGCGGCCTGATGATCCTCGGGGCCGCCGGTGCCAATGCGCTCAGCCCGTGCCTGCGCCACCTCACGCAGGCTTGCGTCAAACACCGCAAGCTTGAGCGAGGACGACCCGGCATTGATCACCAAGAGCATTCAGATCACCGCCTTCAAAAGGCCCATCCCCGCGAGCCCCGCCAAAAGGATAATGGCAAAGCGGCGGAAATCCTGCGGATCAGTGTTGAAGAAATGTCGCCCGCCCAGCCAATTGCCAAGGAAGGTCAACGGCAAGATGATGAGGCTGGCCCAAAGCGTGTCCCATGTCACAAGGCCGTGCCAGAAATACAAAGGTGCTGAGTAAAGATCGAGGATCGGGAAGTAGGCGACCAAGGTGGCGCGAAAGGTGGCCGCACTCATCGGTTGGGCGGCGAAAAAGGCGGCCACGGGCAGCCCGCCCATGCCCGGCGCATTGGCAAGCCCAGAGACGACACCGGTGGCGAGCGTGCCGCCCGCCCCCACTTCGCTTTTCAGCCGCCAGCCCCACAACAAGATGAGGCACATCGTCAGAACATAGGCCGAAATCACCGCACGCGCCGCATCTTCGGAAATCGAGGACAGCGCCCATAGACCCAAAGGCAGCCCAACGACCGCGCCCACAAGCAGCCATTTCACCCGCCGCCAGTCCACTTCGGGGCCAACGCCACGCCAAGACTGGGCGGTCATCGCTGCCTCGGCGATGATCACAACAGCCACAAAATTCAACGGGTTGGTGACGAGGCTAGAGGCGGCGATGACCATCGCTGAATAGCCAAACCCTGAATAGCCGCGGACAAAGGCCGCCACCAAAGTGGCGACCCCCATCCAAACCGCGCCCCAAAGGCCGATGTCAAAGGGCAGCGTCATACCTTCTGCGGCCGCATATCGGCCTTAGAAATCCCCGCGACGGCAACCGGCTTTTTCATCGCATCCCGGCGGAAGGGCTCGCCGAGTTCCTGATTGATCAGCGCCTCGATCAGGGTGGTCTTGCCGTGGTTCATCTGGTCGTCGATGGCCTTGTTCAGCACCGCCGTCAGCTCTTCCATGGTCTTGGCCTGCACACCCTGCAAGCCGCAGGCGCGCGCGATGCCCGCATAGCTGACGTTGTCATCCAGTTCGGTCCCGACGAAGTTGTCGTCATACCACAGCGTCGAGTTGCGCTTTTCCGCGCCCCACTGATAGTTGCGGAACACCACCATGGTGATGGCAGGCCATTCGGACCGGCCGATGGCGGTCAGTTCGGTGACGGCAATGCCAAAGGCGCCGTCGCCCGCAAAGCCCACCACGGGTGTATCGGGGCAACCGATCTTGGCGCCCACGATCGACGGCAGGCCATAGCCACAGGGCCCAAAAAGACCCGGCGCGAGGTATTTACGGCCCGTCTCGAAGGTGGGATAGGCGTTGCCGATGGCGCAGTTGTTGCCGATATCGGACGAGGTGATGACATCTTTCGGCAAGGCCGCCTGAATGGCACGCCATGCCATGCGCGGGCTCATCCATTCCGGCTTGGCCGTGCGGGCGCGCTGGTTCCAGGTGGTGCCGGGATCATCATCCTCGTGGTCCATGCTGGACAGGGCCTGCGCCCAGGCTGATTTTTTCTGTGCGATCATCGCCTTGCGGTCGGAACGTCCAGCGTCACCGGCAGTTTTGGTCAAGCGTGCAAGAATGCCCTCGGCCACTTTCTTGGCGTCACCCACGATGCCGACAGTGACCTTCTTGGTCAGACCGATGCGGTTGGGGTTGAGATCAACCTGAATGATCTTGGCCTCTTTCGGCCAGTAATCCAGACCATAGCCCGGCAGCGTGGAAAACGGGTTCAAGCGCGTGCCAAGAGCCAGCACCACATCGGCCTTTTGGATCAACTCCATCCCGGCCTTTGAGCCGTTATAGCCCAAGGGACCAGCAAACAGCGGGTGCGATCCGGGGAAGGCATCGTTGTGTTGATAGCCAACGCAGACCGGCGCATCGAGGCGTTCGGCCAAGGCCATCGAGGCCGGGATCGCGCCCGCCAAAACCACGCCTGCGCCGTTCAAGATCACCGGGAACTTGGCCGAGGACAGCAAGGCCGCCGCCTGTGCAATCGCCTCATCGCCGCCCGAGGGACGCTCAAACTCGACCATCATCGGCAGGTCGATGTCGATGACTTGGGTGAAGTAATCGCGCGGGAAGTTGATCTGTGCCGGGGCCGACTGGCGCTTGGCCTGCAAGATCACGCGGTTCAGCACCTCGGCGACACGAGAGGGGTCGCGCACCTCTTCCTGATAGCAGACCATGTCCTTGAAGAGCGCCATCTGCTCGACCTCTTGGAAGCCGCCCTGACCGATGGTCTTGTTGGCGGCTTGCGGGGTCACAAGAAGCAGCGGCGTGTGGTTCCAATAGGCGGTTTTCACGGCGGTGACAAAGTTGGTGATGCCGGGGCCGTTCTGGGCGATCATCATCGACATCTTGCCGCTGGCACGGGTGTAGCCGTCCGCCATCATCCCGCCCGAGCCTTCGTGGGCGCAGTCCCAGAAATGGACGCCCGCTGTTGGAAACAGGTCGGAGATCGGCATAAAGGCCGAACCGATGATGCCAAAGGCATGTTCGATCCCGTGCATCTGAAGCACTTTTACAAAGGCTTCTTCGGTGGTCATCTTCATGGCGAAACTCCTGTCACGTCTGGGCAGCCCGGCATCTGCGGGCATGGGTCTGATGCCCTGTGTAGCGCCGCGCTGCGGCCCCGCTTAGGGCCAGTCGATTTGGCCCGTTATCGCCAGATCAGGATGCCGCATCGCAGCAAGCGGCGTAGAAATTTATACCGAATTTCAGGATCTTATCCCAAACCGCGCTGGATACCTGATGCGATTTTGGCCACGCCATCAGGAATTCGCACGGGTGTACTGGAAGAATAGGCAAGACGATAGTGGTTGCGCACCGGGCGGGCCGGATCAAAGAAGGCCCGGCCGGGTTCCAAAAGCACGCCCTCGGCGCGCAGCCGTTCGGCCAGAACCTCGGTGTCCACCGCCTCGGGCGCTTTCATCCAAAAACTCGATCCGCCAAAGCCGCCCTGCCCCGCCACTGTCAGGCCATGGGCCAAGATCGCCTCTTCCATCACCTGCCGCCGCCGCCGATAGGCGTTGCGCATGCGGTTGATCAGGCTGTCATAATGCCCGAGCGACAGGAAATAGGCCATGGTCCGCTGGATATGCCCCGGCGGGTGGCGCAGCATCATCAGCCGAAGCGCGCGCGCCGCCTTGATGAACGAGGGTGGGCCAACGAGATAGCCCAGCCGCATGCCCGGAAACACCGATTTCGAAAACGAGCCAACATAAACCACCCGTCCTTCGGTATCGAGAGATTTGAGGGCTGGGGAGACGGGTTTGAGGAAGGACATCTCAAACTCATAATCATCTTCGACAATGACAAACCCCTCACGCCCGGCCGCTTCGAGCAATGCCAAGCGGCGGTCCAGCGGCATGGTGGCATTGGTCGGGCATTGGTGGCTGGCGGTGGTAAAGACCACATCCACCCCTTTGGGAATGGCATCGGGTGGCAACCCGTCGGTGTCAATGTCGACCGAAATCGCCTCGGTGCCCGACGCGGCCAAGATGCCGCGCAGGCCGGAATAGCCGGGGTTTTCGATCACCCCACGCCGCCCTTGGCCCAAAAGAACCTGCGTCGTGATCCACAGCCCGTTCTGCGCGCCCATGGTCAGAAGAACCTCGTCCTCACCCGCAGCAATGCCCCGGCGCGGTAGGATGGTGCGCAGCACATGCTCGATCAGCAAAGAATCGTCACGGTCATAATAATCTTGCGTGAGCGCAGCAAAATCCTTGCGGCCCAAGGCGCGGACGGCGCAGAGCCGCCAGTTTTGATGGTCAAAGAGGCTGGGATCGGTCTGGCCGTAGATGAAATTATGCGCATAGCCCTCCCAATCGGCGGGGCGATCGATCTGGGCAAGGCCCTGAAACCGCCCGGCAATCAGGCGCTGAAACTCGCTGCTCTCAACCCGAGGCGCCCGCAGCGGCACCTCGGGCGCGCGCGGCGCGCTTTCCGACACGAAATACCCCGACCGGCCGCGCGCCGTGAGATAATCCGAACTGACCAGCTCGGCATAGGCCAGCGTCACGGTAATGCGGCTGATGCCGAGATGCTGGGCCAAGCCGCGCGAAGAGGGCATCTTTTGGCCCGCACGGAACCGGCCCGCCAGAACCCCTTCGGTGACCATCTGGCGAATGCGCTGCTGCAAGGACCCGCGCGTGGCGGGGGGCAGGACAAAGGCTTCGGGGGGGATCGACATTCTGGCCTCAAATCGCCGATGCGGCTGGACCTATCCTGCAAATGGAGGCGGCCATGTCAAGCACCGGGGGCGCTTCGCCCCCCGGACCCCCCGAGGATATTTGTGCCGCATTGAAGGCAAATGGGGCGGCAGAAGGAAGACCCTAAAATGAAAAACCCGCGCCGAATCTCGGGCGCGGGTTCTTTTTGAGTTTGGCTGGGCTTTAGCCAAAGACCTTGGTCAGCGCCTTGTCGATCGCGCCGGTGATGGCGTCGATGTCATCGGCGGTGGCGATCAAAGCGGGCGAAAGGCACAGCGTGTTGTTCAAGCCCGGCAAAGAGCGGTTGGTCATGCCGATGATCACGCCTTGGGCGTTGCACTCGGCGACCACGGCGGCGACTTTCTTTTCGTCCATCGGCTCTTTGGTCTGGCGGTCAGCCACAAGTTCGGCGCCGCAGAAGAGGCCCGCACCGCGCACATCGCCAATCACCTTGTGCTTTTCCATCAGCGCCCGCAGGTTGTCGGTGGTGCGTTTGCCCATGCGCAGGGTGTTGTCGAGCAGGTTCTCATCCTCGATGATGCGCATGTTCTCCAATGCCGCCGCGGGGCCAGAAGTGCAGCCACCGAAGGTCGAGATGTCGCGGAAATAGCTCATCGGATCGCTGGCATCGTCCTTGAACATGTTGAAGATTTCCTCGGTCGTGACCGTGCAGGAAATCGCCGCGTAGCCCGAAGCGACACCCTTGGCCATGGTCACGAAGTCGGGCTTGATGCCGTAGTTCTGATAGCCGAACCACAGGCCGGTACGGCCCAGACCGCAGACCACTTCGTCGATGTGCAGAAGGATGTTGTACTTCTTGCAGATCTCCTGAACCCGCTCCCAATAGCCTTTGGGCGGAACGATGACGCCGCCGCCGGCGGTGACGGGTTCCAAAACCAGTGCGCCGATGGTGTCAGCACCTTCGCGCAGGATCACCTCTTCGATGGCATCCGCCGCGCGCTCGCCGTAGTTCTCCACATCCCACTGCTTGCGATATTCAAGGCAGTGCGGGACCATGACAAAGCCATCAGGATAGGGGCCATACATTGCAGCCCGTTCGGCCTGACCCGAGGTGGCCAGCGCACCAATGGTGGTGCCGTGGTAGTCACGCTCACGGTACAAGATCTTGTATTTCTTGCCTTTGTGGTGGCGGTGCGAGATCTGGCGCACCATCTTGTAGACCTTCTCATTCGCCTCGGAGCCCGAGTTCGAATAATAGACGCGGCTCAAGCCCGGCATCTTGGAGATCAGTTTTTCGGCGAACAAGGCGCCCGGGATCGAGCCGCCAACGCCTGCGAAATAGTTCATCTTGATCAGCTGGTCGCGCACCACATTGGCGATGCTTTCGCGGCCGTAGCCCACGTTCACGGTCCAGACCGCGCCAGAGACGGCGTCGATGTATTCCTTGCCCTTGGCGTCCCAGACGCGCAGGCCTTTGCCCTCGACGATGACGCGGGGGTCAACGGTTTCGAACATCTTGTGCTGGATCAGGTGGTGCCAGACGTGCTTTTTGTCGGCGGCAATGACCTCATTCAGGTCGTTGACGGATGCATAGCCTTCCATGGCGTAACCTCGTGAGAAAGGGGCCGCCCGATGCGGCCTGATATATGAGCATCATCATGGAAAGCCCGGCTTTGGCTTAGGGCCAGAGCATTTCGGTTGTTAGGTCCAGTGCGGCCAATCCTTCGTTTCGCAGCATCTGGGCAGTGGGTTGCATGGGCAGGCATGGCTGGGTAGGAGGGGCAAAGAGGACCGAGACATGACTGATTTCCCCCTGCCAACCGTGGACCCATCAGGCTTTTTGCGCGCCTTGATGGCGGCGGCACCGAGCGTTGAGGCAGCCCGCAGTTCTGCGGCGGCGGTGGGCTGTGTGGTGCATGATCTTGGCAAGGGCGTGCCGCAGGACGTGGCCCAGAGCGCAGCGCTGCACGCGGCCGGAGCGCGTGCGCTGGCCGCAACGCTGGCGCGTGGGACCGCGCCGATGCTTCTAATGGCGGAGGTGGGACCCGAGGGCGCGCGCTATGCTGAGGCTCTGGCCCAAGGCTTGATGGGGTATGAGCGCATCTTCGCGCAGGTCGCGGCCGAGGCCGGTGCAGCGGCGGCCGTTGAGGTCACGCCGAACCATGTCCGGGCGGGGCTGGTGGCGATCTTGATCCTGCCCCCGGTCGAGGTGAACCGCTACTGGGGAAGTTAAGGCCAAATCAGCTGGGGCCAATCAGGCCTTCGGCCTTGAAATGACCGGGGAAAAACGCGGCTGCCGCGCAATGGACGGTGGCCAGCCCCTCTTCGCGGCTGTAGGGGCGGGCCATGGTGACAAGATCCATCCAGACGCCTTCGGTCACCAGACGCAGGGCCCGGCTGATGCGGGCGGCGTCGCCGCCATAGCCACCTTGGCAGATCAGGGCGGCGCAAATCTCTTCCTTTCGGCGGGCATGGTCATCATCCTTGGCACCGCATTTTTCCTGATACAGCGGGCGGCTTTGGGCCTCGCCCCAAAAGGCCACCCAAGCGGCAAGTCGGGCGGGGGTGAAGAGTGCTGGCGAGAAATCGGCGCGCAGGAGCGCGTCAAGCTGGCTGGCCGGGTCGGGTGCCGCCGAGGCCAGCGCCTGCGTCCAGCTTTCGCGGTATTCGTCTGACAAAGCGCCAAGCGTCTCTTCCAACAAGAGTTCCTTGCTTTGGAAATGAAAATTCACCAGCCCATGCGACAGCTCGGCCTTGCGGGCCACATCTGACAAGGTGGTCCGGGCATAGCCACGCTCGGCCAAAACCTCGATCGTGGCCTCAATCAGCTGCTGGCGCCGGGCCGCGCGCGTGCGTTTGCGCGGGCCGGGTGTGGCCGGAACAGGGGTGGGCACTGAAACCTCGGACATCACCACCTCATGGCGTTACAACCCGGTTCTACCCCAGCGCCACGCCGATGAGAACGATCATTCGCTGTGTCGATTTGCCCGCCCACCCAGGGGTTTGCACCGCAAGCTGCCCTGCGGATGCACCATTTCGCCGGTGCAATTGCGGTTCAGCCCGCGCCGGGCTTGGGGTAATGTGCGCCAAGCGAAAAGGGAAAGACCATGGACCGCTCGACGATTGTGCACGAAAACCTGCTTGCCCGGGTCGCGGCCGGGGATTTGCCGCAGGGCAAGCCGCCAAGTGGGCCGCTCTCGGCCGAAGGGGCGGTGACGCTGTGGCAAGCAGCGTGTCTCACGCGGGCGCTGGACCGGCAAAGCCGGGTCATGCAGCGTGCGGGTCAAGGGTTTTACACCATCGGCTCTTCGGGCCATGAAGGGATGGGCGCAGTGGCCTTGGCGCTGCGGCCCACCGACGCGGCCTTTCTGCACTATCGCGACGCCGCTTTTCAGATTGCGCGCGCAAGCCAAGTGCCGGGGCAGAATCCGACTTGGGACATGCTGTTGTCCTTTGCATCTTCGGCCGAAGACCCGATTTCGGGCGGGCGGCACAAGGTCTTGGGATCCAAGGTGCTGAACATCCCGCCGCAGACCTCGACCATCGCAAGCCATTTGCCCAAGGCGGTGGGCGCGGCCTATGCCATTGGCGCGGCCCGGCGTTATCGGCCCGAACATGCCGAATTGCCGGACGATGCGATTGTGATGTGCAGCTTTGGCGATGCCTCGGCCAATCATTCGACCGCACAAGGCGCGTTCAATGCCGCGGGTTGGACGGCTTGGCAGGCGATTCCGTTGCCCTTGCTTTTTGTCTGCGAGGACAATGGCATCGGGATTTCTACAAAAACACCAAAGGGTTGGATAGAGGCGAATTTCTCATATCGTCCGGGCCTGCGCTATTTCAAGGCGGATGGGCTGGATTTCTATGATGCCTTCAAGGTGGCCCAAGACGCCGCCGATTTCGTACGCCTCCGCAAGAAGCCAGCGGTTTTACACATACGCACAATTCGGCTTTATGGCCATGCTGGGGCCGATATGCCCACCACCTACCTGCCGCGCGAAGAGGTTGAGGCGGAAGAGGCGCAAGATCCTTTGCTGCACATGGTTCGGTTGATGGATCAGGCAGGGGTTATGACACCTGCCCAAGCGCTTGAAATTTATACCGAAACCAACGCCCGCGTGGTGCGTGTTGCCGATGAGGTGGTGACCCGCCCGCGTCTGAAAACCGCGACCGAGGTGATGGCCAGCATCATCCCGCCTGCCCGCCCCAATCGCCCCACGAACGGCCCCACGCCCGAGGCGCGGGCAGCTGCCTTCGGTGGCGATCTGAAGGCGATGGACGAGCCGCAGATCATGTCGCGCCTCATCAACTGGGCGCTGACCGATCTGATGCTGGAGCATCCCGAGATCGTCATGATGGGCGAGGATGTGGGCCGCAAAGGCGGGGTTTACGGCGTGACCCAAAAGCTGACCCAGCGCTTTGGGCCGGGCCGGATGATCGACACGCTTTTGGATGAACAGACCATTCTGGGCCTTGCCATCGGCATGGCGCAAAACGGCTTTATCCCGCTGCCGGAAATCCAGTTTCTGGCCTATCTGCACAATGCCGAGGACCAGATCCGCGGCGAGGCGGCGACGCTGCCGTTCTTTTCCAACGGCCAATACACCAATCCGATGGTGCTGCGGATCGCGGGGCTTGGCTATCAAAAGGGCTTTGGCGGGCATTTCCACAATGACAACTCGGTCGCGGTCCTGCGCGACATTCCCGGGGTCATTTTGGCGGTGCCGTCGAATGGTGCCGATGCCGCGATGATGCTGCGCGAATGTGTGCGTCTGGCGCGAGATGAGGGGCGCGTGGTGGTGTTTTTGGAACCCATTGCGCTCTATCCGATGCGCGACCTGCACGCCGAGAAAGACGGTGCCTGGATGCGGCGCTATCCCGATCCTTCGCGCCGGATTGCCTTGGGTGAGGTTGGGGTTGAAGGCGACGGCACCGATCTTGCGATCGTCAGCTTTGGAAATGGAATTTATCTATCAAATCAGGCTAATAAAGATATATTCTCACACGGAATCTCAACGCGGATCATTGATGCCCGCTGGCTTTCACCGCTGCCCAAGGCCGCGCTGACCACTGCGGTTCAGGGCTGCAGGCGCATTCTCATTGTCGATGAAACCCGCCATTCCGGCGGCCTGGCCGAGGCGTTGATGGCGCATTTTCACGAGACGACATCGGCCAAGCTGGCGCGCGTCACCGCCGAGGACAGCTTCATCGCGACGGGGCCGGCCTATGCCGCCACCATGCCCTCGGCCGAAAGCGTGGCCAAGGCGGCGCTGGAGCTGTGCCGATGAAAACCGCCGTCCTGATCTGCCCCGGTCGCGGCAGCTATACCAAGGCAGAGCTTGGCAGCCTTGCCCGTTTTCCCGACCGCGAGTTGCTCACGCGCTTTGACGCGCGGCGGCGCGCCGAGGGGCAAGACACGTTGAGCGATCTGGACGGCACCGCGACCTATTCCGTCGCCCGCCACACCCGGGGCGACAATGCCAGCGCATTGATCTATGCCTGCTCACTGGGCGATGCCATGGCGCTGCGGGGTGTCAAGCTGGTGGCGGTGACGGGCAATTCGATGGGCTGGTATTCCGCGCTGGCCTGCGCGGGCGCGCTCTCGCCGGAGGCGGGGTTTGAGGTGGTCAACACCATGGGCCGGTTGATGCAAGAGCATCTGATCGGCGGCCAGTTGATCTATCCCTTTATGGGGCCTGACCGGACCGCCGCCCCTGCCCGCAAGGCCGAACTTCTTGCACTGATATACAACATCAATGCGCAACCCAGCCATGTGCTTGCCCTGTCCATTGATCTGGGCGGCCTCTTGGTTCTGGCAGGCAATGAGGCGGGGCTTGCCGCCTTTGAGGCCGCCGTGCCGCCGGTTGAGGGGCGCTTTCCGATGCGGCTGGGCAATCATGCCGCGTTCCACACGCCGCTACAGGCCCCGGTCGCAGCACTCGGCCGTGCGGCCCTGCCCGAGACGCTGTTCGACCGCCCCCAATTGCCGCTGATCGACGGGCGCGGTCATGTCTGGTGGCCAGGGGCGGCGACGCGCACAAGCTTGCACGCCTACACGCTGGGCCATCAGGTCACCGAGCCTTATGACTTCACCGCCGCAATCCGCAGCGCGGCGCGGGAATTCGCCCCCGATCTGTTCATCATCACAGGACCAGGCAGCACGATGGGGGGCGCAGTGGCGCAGTCGTTGATCTTGGCAAACTGGAAAGGCATCGCGTCGAAAGCCGATTTCCAAACGCGACAGGCGGCAAGCCCCTTCATGATCTCTATGGGCCTGCCCGAGCAGCGCAAGCTGGTGACTGAATAGGCGGCGGCTTGGCAGCGCTTTGAAACTTCGTCATGGTCCTTGCCAACCCTTGGCGGCAGGATGCCAAGAGGATCACGTCACGAGGACCGATATGACCGCCCACGACCGCATCAGCCCCGCGCGCGAATTGCACCTGAACGTCTCGGTGCCGTTCGAACGCGCCCATGCCATGCCGAAATCGGTCTATACCAGCCCCGAGTTTCTGGCGCAGGAACAACGCCATGTCTTTGCCAAGGATTGGATCTGCGCGGGCCGAGCGGAAACGCTGCCCAACCCGGGCGATTACCTGACGCTGACGCTGGCCGAAGAGCCCGTGATCGTGTTGCGCGACAGGGACGGCCAGATCAAGGCGATGTCCAACGTCTGCCGCCACCGGATGTCAACGCTGCTGGAGGGGCGCGGGCACACCCGCGCCATCGTCTGCCCCTATCACGCCTGGACCTACAATCTGGACGGCTCATTGCGCGGCGCGCCCGCCATGACGCTGAACGAGGGGTTTTGCAAAGACACCATCGCCCTGCCCCGCATCCGCTGCGAGGTCTGGCAGGGCTGGATCATGGTCACGTTGAACCCAGACGCCCCCGCGCCGGAACAGGCGCTGCAAGGCGTGCGCGAGCTGATCCCCAATCTGGATATGTCGACCTATACCGAGACCTACCGCGAAACCTTCCGCTGGGCGACCAACTGGAAGGTGTTGGCTGAGAATTTCATGGAAAGCTACCACCTGCCCGTGTGCCATGCTGGCACCATCGGCGGGGCCTCGAAGCTGGAAGAAATGGTCTGCCCCGAAGGGACCGAGGCGTTCAACTACCATTGGATCTTGAAGAATGACTCCGTGCCCTTGGCGCTGGCGCATCCGTCGAACACGACGCTTGTGGGGGACGACCGGCGCAAGACCTGGCTTTTGGCGATCTACCCCTCCTTGCTGATTACCCTGACGCCGGGTTATTTTTGGTACCTGTCGCTCACGCCTGATGGGCCGGGCCATGTGAATGTGCTGTTTGGCATGGGTATGTCAGCGGACTGGCTGGCGGATCCAGCTTCAGAACAGCATCTGGCGAAGGTCAAGGCGCTGCTTGACGATGTCAACATTGAGGACAAAGGCTGTACCGAAAAGGTTTACCGGGGGCTTTTGTCCGGGATGGCCGAGCCGGGACCTCTTTCGCATCTTGAGCGCCCGAACTTCGAATTCGCCCAATATCTGGCAAGCCGCATAACAACCTGAATTTGCGCGGCCGATACCCAAAAAAGATGAGTGTTTTTAAAGGCGCAAATCGGTCATCAACCTGCGGCTTGCCTCTTGATTTTGGGAGGAACGGCCGCAGCCGCCCAACCTGCGCTTCCCACGGCCAGAGACGTCGCTCATCCTGCCTGCCCACTTTGGGAGCTTGAATCACGCCGCAAACCGCCGCTAAGGCAAATTTGTGGGCCCTGGCTCGAAACGCTACGCTTTGTGCATTTGGCAGCATCGGATTTGAATTTTCTCGGGCCAAGGTCCAAAACTATCGGCATTTGCTCCCCCGGTTGCGCTTTTAGATCAGCATGTTTTGGTCAGGTGTAAGCCTGTCTTACCTGCGCCTGGCCAGGATTGACCTTGCCAGAAAAAAGCCAAGTGCAAAGGCAATCTGATCTGGTTCGAGCAACGGTGTTGGTGTGGGCGGTTGGGGCGCTGCATGGGGTTGGGTGCGCCGTCGCGATGCAATCACAAGCGCCAAAAGCAGCAAGACAAACCCAGTAAGGCCACAGGCCAAAAGCGGCCCCATCAGCCGTGACAGGCCCATCACCGTTGCGACAAGCAACAAGCCAATGCCTGTCACCCCAAGCCCCAACGCCACCAAAGTCTGGACAAGAGCCGCGAGGCCCTTGTTCAGACCATTGTGGGCGGCCGCAATCAGCGAGGCCACAAGCTGGCGCAACATGCGCCTTAACGCCGGGTGAGGGCGCCCAACAGCACGCCCATTCCGGCCGCCAGACCCAGTGCGATGTAAGGGTTTGCGGCGACTGCGCCTTCGACGCGCAGCTCGGCCTGGTGACCCTTGCGACCCATATATGCGGCGGCTTCGGTCATGCCTTCGGACATGTCACGGGCCATGGTCTGGCCGCGCTTGCTGGCGATCGACTGGACATGATGGGCCATCTTTTCCATCTCGTCACGCATTGCTGCCATCTGCGCCAAAACCGCCTCGTAATCGGCGGTGGCGGTTTTCAACAGGGTGTTTTCGTGTGCCACAATCGGGCTCCTTTGTTTGGCCCTGGCAGGGTTTGCCGGGGTACTTGGGTCAGTCTGACAGGCCGGGGGATGGCCCGCACTAACACTGGTCAGCCCTGTCGGGTGGTCGGCGAAAGAATGCAGGTAAGGGTTGATCTAGATCAGCGTGGCCACTTGGCCTGTCAGGTATCGTACCGCCTACAGCAGCCGCGGAAGCCCGATCATGCCCGACAGTGAACACCCGAAGTCGACCCGCTGGCGCTCGGTGCTGGGGGTTTGTGTTGCGGCCTTGGTGCTCGGCCTTGGGCTTTGGTGGCAGCTTCGCACGCCAAGCGCGCCCGAAGTCAGCGTTGAAACCGCGACGCTGGGCCCAGTTGCTCGGGTGTTGGCGGTGAACGGCAAGATTGCCGCAAGGGACTCGGTGCAGATCCGGTCGGCGGTAACGGGCACGGTGCAAGAGTTGTTGGCGGCGGAAGGTGATGTTGTCGCCAAAGGTGCAGTCTTGGCGCAGCTGGACGCCAGCCAGCAAGAGGCCATTGTGCTTCAGGCCCGTTCGGCATTGGAACAAGGACGCATCAAGCAATCGCAGGCCGCAGCGACCTATGGTCGCGACCGCGATCTGGGCAGCCTGATCGCGCGGTCGCAATTGGAGGATGCCAAGCTGGCCCTTGAAGGTGCCGCGCAAGAGGTCGCGCGTCTGCAGGCGCTCCTCGCTCAGGCGACGATCCAACTTGACCGATACACTGTCACCGCGCCGATGGCTGGTACGGTGATGACCCTTGCGGTCGACGCAGGACAGCTGGTGGACCCTACCACCGCGCTTTTAACTTTGGCTGATCTGTCCACCCTGATCGTCGAGGCAGATGTCGACGAGTCTTACGCCACCCAGATCGCCCGGGGTCAGCCCGCCACCCTGCAATTGGTGGGGCGGCGCGATACGCTGCCGGGGTCTTTGGTCTTTGTCTCGCCACGGGTTGATCCGGCGACGGGGGGCTTGGGGGTAAAGATCGGCTTTGATGATCCTTTGTCGGCCCCAGTCGGCTTGACAGTTACGGCGAATATCGTTGTGGATCAGCGCGATGCACTGACCGTGCCGCGCACGGCGCTGGTCGCAGACTCGGTTTATCTGCAGGTGAGGGGCCGCGCAGTTCTGACGCCGGTTACGGTCATCGATTGGCCCGCCGCGCGGTTAATCGTGACCAAGGGGCTGATGCCGGGAGATCAGGTGATTTCCGATAGCTCCGAGCTGACGGACGGGTTGGCCGTGACTGTGGTGACGCCCTGATGCTTTACGCCCTGAAAATCGCCAGCCGATATCTGACCGCCTCCAAGGCGCAAACCGCGCTGTTGGTCGTGGGTGTGGCGGTGGGAGTGTTCATCTTTATCTTCATGTCGGCACTGATCGGCGGTCTGGCCGAGTTTATCCTGTCACGCACCGCAGGCGACATGAGCCATGTCACCATCGAGGCCGAAGCCAGCGATCCAGCCTTGTTGCTGACCCTGCCCGGAACCGTCCTTTTGGTGCAAGAACCATCCACCGAAGTGGCCGAACTGCGGGAAGCGGCCAGCTATACCCCGCTGATCGAGGCTTTGCCCGAGGTCAAAGCCGTCTCGCCCCAGATCACCGGCGCGGGGTTTTTACGGCGCGGTACGCAGGTGTCGCAAGTGTCGATCATCGGGCTGGAGCCGGGGCGCGAATCTGCGATCACCGATCTGGCGGGCTATCTGGTGCAGGGCGATGCCGGGTTGCGGTCGGGGGCAGTGTTGTTGGGCAAGTCCTTGGTCGATGACATGGGGCTGGCATTGGGGCAGACGATTGCACTGGAATCCACCAATGGCATAAGTGCCGCCCTGACCCTGACCGGCATTTACCAGATTGGCACTGGCGGCGGGCCGGATCGGCGGATGGCCTATGTCAGTCTGCCCACCGCACGCACGCTGTTTGCCATGCCCCAAGGTGTCAGCCGGATCGAGATCAAGCTCTTTGATCTTTACGCCGCCGATAGTGTTGCCCTGCGGGTTCAGGGCCTGACAGGTTTGCCCGCGAAATCCTGGACCGAGGACGGCGCGCAGCTTTTGGAGGCGCTCAATGCGCAGGCGCAGACCGGATATTTCCTAAAATCCTTTGCGATGATCACCATCATCATCGGCGTAGCCTCGGCGCTTTTGTTGTCCACCTACCGCCGCCGCCCGGAAATTGGGATCATGCGGGCGATGGGGGCGTCGCGGAATTTCGTCATCGTGGTCTTTGTGCTGCAAGGGGCGCTGATCGGGGTGATGGGCGGGCTTTTGGGGGCCGGCGTGGGGTATCTGGCGCTGCTTCCGTTTCCTACCCGCGATGCGTTCCGGTCAGGCACCTTGCCGATGGACATCACTCAAGGCAATTACGGGCTTGCCATCGTGCTGACGGTGCTTGGCGCAATTGCGGCCTCTATCTTGCCCGCCCGTGCGGCAGCGCGGGTAGACCCGGTTACGGCAATCGGCCAATGACGCTGCTTTCCGTCACCGATCTGGTGAAAACCTTTGGCACCGGCGACACGGCGACCCATGTCTTGCGCGGGTTGAACCTGACCTTGGAAAAGGGCCAGATGGCGGCCCTCTTGGGGCCTTCGGGGTCTGGCAAAAGCACGCTTTTGACCATTCTGGGCACGCTGATGCAGCCCACATCGGGTACGCATGACATGCTGGGAGTCGATCTGACCAAGGCGACCGATTCCGCGTTGACCCAATTCCGCAACCAGCACATCGGCTTTGTGTTTCAGTTCCATAACCTGCTTCCCGACTTTACCGCACTGGAGAATGTCATCTTCCCAACCGCGATAAGGGAGGGCCGCGAAACCGCCGCCGCCCGCGCCCGGGGGGCGGATCTGCTGACGCGGATGGGTCTGAAGGAACGGATAAACTTCCCGTCCGCCAACCTGTCGGGCGGGCAAAAGCAACGCGTCGCCGTGGCCCGCGCCCTGATGAACGCCCCCGATCTGGTGTTGGCCGATGAGCCGACCGGCAACCTTGACCGTGCCTCGGCCCTGCAGGTGATGGAATTGATCGCCCAGATCAACCGAGATGAGGGCACGACCTTCCTGATCTCCACCCATGACGAGAAAATCGCGGCTACCTGTGGGCGACAGATCGTGGTGGGGGATGGGGTTGTGACGGGGTGAGGGGATGGGCGGCTTTGCGGGACGAAGCAGACGTCAGTCTGCCTTTTGCTCTTTTGCCCGGAATCAAGGCGCGAATGCGCCGCCGGGCAGCGCCCGACCGCCCCCTCGGGCGGGCGCTTTTGCAACGACACCAGCAGAACTTCG
>JBILYK010000048.1:0-25104 GCA_044377735.1 Paracoccaceae bacterium
AGCCCGAAGGCGGTGATTGAAGGCTGGATCACAAAGAGCGCACCGATAAAGCCGACAATCGAGGCAATGATCCGACGCGGCCCGATATGGTCGCCAAAAATCAGATAACCAAGGATCAAGAGGATGAAAGGTTCGACAAAGACGATCGCCAGCGCGTCGGCAATCGGCATGACCTGAACGCCGGCCACAAAGCCATAGGTCGAGGCCAGCAGGAACACTGCACGCGCCAGCAACAGCCCGGCATCGCGCCACCCAAGTCGCCAAGAGTACCCCATGAGAAGGGCAACCGGGACCATCAAGGCCCCTTGCACAAAAAACCGCGCGGCGGTGATCTGCCCGACTGGAATGGTCTCGGTGGCCAGTTTTGAGGCGGTATCGAGCAAGGGGGCCAGCACGCAAAAGGCCAGCATAAGGCCGATGCCGAAGAGGGGGCGATCTTGGGTCATGCGCTTTGGCTAGCTGGTTTAGGGTCTGCAAAACCGTCTGATTGCGACCTGAAGGGTGGGCGGGCTTGGGGGGCATCGAGCCCCCACGCGCCCGCGCTGGCGCAGCATAGGTTTTGGGCGGCGCAATGGTGCCCCGGCGCGCAAGATGAGTATTTGGAAAGGCGCAAGACCTTGGTGCGGCATGATCTTTGGCTTGCGCCTTTTGAAATACTCCACGGGGGAGGCTGGTTTCGGCACGAAGCCAGCCCGGGGGTGTGAAACCCCCGCCTTGCGGTCCGGCAGGTCTGACATGAACCTCAGCAGTTCGGCACGTTTACCGCCAGGCCACCAAGGGATGTTTCCTTGTATTTTTCGTGCATGTCTTGGCCAGTCTGGCGCATGGTTTCGATGCAGGCATCAAGGCTGACAAGGTGGATGCCATCACCGCGCAGCGCAAGGCTGGCGGCGGAGACGGCTTTGATCGCGCCCAAGCCGTTGCGTTCGATGCAAGGCACCTGCACCAGCCCTTTCACCGGGTCGCAGGTCATGCCAAGGTGATGCTCCAGCGCGATTTCAGCGGCGTTTTCCACCTGCATCACGGTGCCGCCCATCACGGCGCAAAGCCCTGCCGCCGACATGGCGGCAGCGGAGCCCACCTCGGCCTGACAGCCACATTCGGCGCCGGAAATCGAGGCGTTGTGCTTGCACAAGCCGCCAACGGCGGCGGCGGTCAACAGGAAATCCCCGACCTTGGACAGGCTTGCCCCCGGCACATGGTCAAGCCAATAGCGGATGGTGGCCGGCAAGACCCCTGCCGCGCCATTGGTGGGCGCGGTCACCACTTGGCCGCCGGCGGCGTTTTCCTCGTTCACCGCCATCGCATAGAGGCTCATCCAGTCGTTGATGGTGTGCGGCGCGGTCATGTTCAGCCCGCGTTCGGCCATCAGCGCCTCATGGATTCCCTTGGCGCGGCGGCGCACCTTCAGGCCGCCGGGCAGGATGCCATCGGTCTGCATGCCACGGCTGATGCAGGCGTTCATCACCTCCCAAAGCCGGGCCATGCCCTTGTCGATCTCGGCGCGGGTGCGGAATTTCAGTTCATTGGCCAGTTTCATCTGGGCGATGGAGAGGCCCGACTTTTCGGCCATCTCCAGCATTTCTGCTGCCGTTTCAAAGGGGTAGGGCACATCGGCCCGCGCCCTTGACTTGGTGCCACCTGCCTCGGCCAACTCGCCTGCCGTCAGCACAAAGCCGCCGCCGATTGAGTAGTAGGTTTCCTCCATGATCACGTCGCCTTGGGCGTCGGTGGCCTTCAGGATCATGCCATTGGCATGGCCGGGCAGCGCCGGGCCATAGTCGAAGACCAGGTCTTTCTTGGGGTCAAAGGCCAAGGGGGGCAGGCTCGGCGCTTCGATCTGATGGGTCTTTTCGATCAGGGCAAGGGTCGCCTCGGCCTTGGCCGCGTCATAGGTTGCAGGTTCAAAACCGGCGAGACCCAGAATCGTGGCGCGGTCGGTGGCATGGCCCACGCCCGTAAAGGCCAAAGAGCCATGCAGAGACGCGCGCAATCCATGAAAGTGAAAGGGGCTTGCGCGCATGCGGTCCAGAAACCGGGCGGCCGCCACCATCGGCCCCATAGTGTGCGAGGAAGACGGGCCGACGCCCACTTTGAACATGTCGAAGACGGAAAGGAACATCGGGGTCTCTCAGGTGGGCTCAGGCGAGCGGGGCGGTAAAAGGGGTGGGGCCAAGGCCTTCATCCTCGGCGATGATCTGGGTGGCGTGTTGGGCCTCGAGCATGACCAACACCTTGTACAGTGCGGGATAATCGGCACAGTTCACTTGCAAGGGGTGATCGGCGCCGAACTGGCCCAGCCAGTGCAAGAGCATGGCGATGTAATAGCCCAAGGCCGAGGGACGGTCATTGGGCAGCCAGTCCGGGCTTCCCGTCGCCGCATGGTCCAAACTTTGCAAATAAATCGTCATGCGCGCCCTTGCATGGCTTTGCACGGCGGGCACGCAGGCCTCTCCGGCGCTGCGGTCGGGGTAGAAGAGCTGCAAGAGCGTGGTGTGGATATTGGTTGAGGTGAAGAAGAACCAAGACAGAAAGGCCGCGCGGGCGGGTGCATCTGGCGCAGGCGCAAGGCCAGGGTGGCGGTCGGCCAGATAGAGCAGGATCGCGGCGGTCTCGAACATCGGCCCGTCCGGCGTTTCCAAGGCCGGGATCTGCCCCAAGGGGTGCAAGGCACGATAGGCCGGGCTGGACAGCACGCCCGCCGCACGGTCGATCAGCGCACAGCGGTGTTGCACGCCAAGCTCGGCCAGCACCATGCGCGGCGCGAGCGAAGCCGTGTCGGGGTAGTAATGCAGCACATACATGACAGGCGCTCCTTTCGGCGCGACTATGGCAGGCCGCGCGGGCTTTGGCAGGCGAAAAGCGACATGATCCAACCTGTGACGGCCTCGCAGTCGTCGGTCGGAGTTGTGGCACGGGCAAAGCGCGGGTTGGTGTCAGTCTGCAGGGGTTTCGCAGGGCGGGTCCGAAAAGGCCGGACCCGATATGCCTTCGGCAGTTAGCACCGCCCGGATCGTTGGCCGCGCCTCCAGCCCCTTGGCCATGGCATGTAAGGCCGGGAAGTCGGCGCTGGCGATGCTGTGGTCTGCATAGGCCGGAAACGCCTTGATCCAGCGCAAGAGCATGACGATGTAGAGCGACAGGATCGACGGGCGGTCGGGCGACAGCCACCAAGGGGTGCTGCGCGCGACACCATCGAGTTCCGCAAGCTGGCTGCGCAGCAAATCATAGGTTGCCTCGGCCACGGCACGTTGAGGTGCCTCGCCCGCCGGGCGTTCGGGATGCAAAAGCGTCATCGCGGCGGGATGCAGGCCGTTGGTCACGAAGATGAACCAGATCAGGAAATGGGGGCGGTCAGAGGCATCGCTGCGCGGGGCCAGCCCATCGTGGTGTTCGCTGAGATAGAGCAAGATCGCAGCTGTCTCGAAGATCGGGCCATCGGGAGTTTCAAGCGTGGGCACGCGACCAAAGGGATTTAGCGCGCGGAAAGACGGCGCGTCAAAATCGCCAGCCCCAAAATCCAGCGCATTGAACCGAAATTCTATGCCCAGTTCGGCCAAGACCATGTGGATGACCTGCGAGCCCCAATCGTGCACACCATGCAAAACGTACATTTTCCAACCTCCCAGTGTTTCTGCCATGCTGGCGCATTGGACGCCAAGGTCTCGCCAGATTGCGACATCTGGCTTCGGCTCGGATGTCGCCGCGATATCGGGGTGGATATCCGCACAAACCCCCTCGCCGCCTCTGCGCTAAAGTCCTATAAGCGGGGCGTATCGACCAAAGGAATCTGCCATGCTCGCCGATCTTTCCCTCATCGACAAAGCCAAGTTTGTTGCCGCCAAACGTGCGGTGGAATTTGTCGAAGACGGCATGAAACTGGGTCTTGGCACCGGCTCGACAGCCGCTTGGATGGTGCGATGCCTTGCCGAGCGTATCAAGGAAGAAGGCCTGCGGGTGGTTGGTGTGCCGACATCGACCCGCACGGCAGAGCTTGCGCGTCAACTTGGCGTGCCGGTCATCAGCCTTGACGATGCCAAGTGGCTTGACCTGACGATCGACGGCGCCGACGAGTTCGACCCCAATCTTGCGCTCATCAAGGGCGGCGGGGCGGCCTTGTTGCAAGAAAAGATCGTGGCCACCGCATCTGACCAGATGATCGTCATCACCGATGCCGCAAAGGAAGTGGCTCAGCTCGGGGCCTTTCCCCTGCCGGTGGAAATCATCCCCTTTGGCTGGCAAACGACCAAAAGTCTGATCGAGGCAATGCTGGTTTCGATGGACGTTCTTGACCGCCATGTCAGCCTTCGGATGAATGGCGACAAGCCTTTGCTGACGGATGAGGCCAATTACATCATCGATCTGCATCTCAAGCGCATCGGAAACCCACGCCAATTGGCACTGGTCTTGAACCAGATTCCCGGTGTGGTGGAAAACGGCCTCTTCATCGACATCTGCGATATCGTGATCATCGGCCATGGCGACGGTCGCGTTCAGGTGCGCGACATCAACAGCGGCACCCAAACCGATGACCGCATCCACTTTGTACCTACAGACAATATCTTTGCCGATCTGGACGACTGATTTCATCTGTTCCCATATCTCCCGGGGTGCGACCACTGGTGGCGCCACCGGTTCGAAAAACCAGTGGCCTTGGGGGGTTCCCCCGGTCCGCCGCCAACCACAAGGCAAGACCAATGACCCAATTCGACTATGATCTCTTCGTCATCGGCGGCGGCTCGGGAGGGGTGCGCGCAGCACGGATCGCTTCGGCGGAGGGTGGTGCCAAGGTTGGCCTTGCCGAGGAATCGCGGATGGGTGGCACCTGTGTGATCCGCGGCTGCGTGCCGAAAAAGCTGATGGTCTATGCCAGCGAGTTTCCCGGTGAAATCGCAGACGCCCGCGCCTATGGCTGGGACGTGCAAATGCATGGCTTTGACTGGGCGCAGTTCCGCAACACGCTGGAGGCAGAGCTGACGCGGCTTGAAACGGCTTATCGCTCGACGTTGAAAAACGCGGGCGTGAGCACTTTCGATTTCCGCGCCACTGTGCTGGATCAGCATACGGTGGAACTCGCCACTGGCGAACGATTTACCGCCAAGCACATTCTCATCGCCACGGGTGGTCGGCCATTCGTGCCTGATCTGCCGGGGGCAGAGCTTGCAGTGACGTCGAACAATATGTTCCACCTTGAGACCCTGCCCACGCGGGCGCTTGTGGTTGGTGGTGGCTATATCGCGTCAGAGTTCGCCTGTATCATGAACGGGCTGGGCGTTCAGACCACCCAGTTTTATCGCGGCGCGCAGATCCTGCGCGGCTTTGATGACGAGGCGCGCGGCCATGTGTCCAACGCCATGCAAGCGGCCGGAATTTCCATTCACTGCGGCACCGATGTGATGCGGCTGGAGCAGACGCCCGGCGGTATTCGGGCGGTGGCCACAGATGGGTCAGACGCCGAGTTTGATCTGGTGCTTTATGCCACGGGGCGCAAACCAAACAGCTCAGGTCTTGGCCTTGAGGCTTTGGGCGTCGAATTGGGACGCAATGGCGAGGTCAAGGTGAATGACTGGTCGCAAACCGCCGTGCCCTCGATCTATGCAGTGGGAGATGTGACCGACCGCGTCAATCTGACCCCGATTGCGATCCGTGAAGGTCATGCCTTTGCAGACACCGTTTTTCGCGGCGTGCCAACGCTGTTTGAGCATAAGAACATCGCCAGTGCTGTTTTTACCAAGCCCGAACTCGGCACCGTCGGCCTGACCGAAGAAGCGGCCTGCGCCCTTGGGCCGACCGAGGTTTATGTTGCCGCCTTTCGCCCGATGAAGACCCTGTTTACCGGCCGTCAGGACCGGGTTTTGATGAAGCTGCTGGTCAGCGTCGAGACGCGCAAGGTTCTGGGCTGCCACATTGTTGGCGCAGGCGCGGGTGAGATGATCCAGCTCATCGCTATCGCCATTGGCATGGGGGCCACGAAAGAGGATTTCGACCGCACAGTTTCGGTGCATCCGACCATGGCCGAAGAGCTTGTCACCCTAAGAAAGCCAACCCGCGTGGTCTGAACTGAAAACTGCACCAATTCGCGGCTTGATTTTCGACCTCATCCGCCCCAAGTCAGGGAGGAACAGAAATTTAAGTGAGGTTTTCCTAATGGCGGGAAGCGGTGGGCCCTGGGGCGGCGGTGGCGGCAATCAGGAAGATGACGGGGGCGAAGGTCGGGACGAGGGTCGCAAGGGCGGTCCGCGTCGTCCGGGCGAAGGTCCGCAAATTCCTGAAATCGACGAACTGCTGCGCAAGGGGCAAGAGCATCTGCGCGTGCTGATGGGCGGTGGCGGTGGCAAGCGTCCACAGACGCCGGGCGGCGGTGGTGCAGGCGGGCAGGGGCCCAACCTGTTTTCCAAGCAGGGCCTTGCTCTGGGTGCCGTTGCGTTGGTGGCCCTGTGGGGCTATGCCTCATTCTACACCGTTAAGCCCGAAGAACAGTCGGTTGAGTTGTTCCTTGGTGAATTCAGCGCCACCGGCAATCCGGGTCTGAACTTCGCACCGTGGCCGCTCGTTTCGGCCGAGATCGTGCAAGTCACCGGCGAACGCACGACCGAGGTTGGCTCGGGCGCGGGCGGTGAGATGGACACGGGTCTGATGCTGACGCGGGACCAGAACATTGTGGATATGGAATTCCAAGTGGTCTGGAACATCGAGGATGCTTCGAAATACCTGTTCAACTTGGCTGATCCGAATGACACGATCCGCGCTGTGTCTGAAAGCGCGATGCGCGATATCATCGCGCGGTCAGAACTGGCGCCCGTCCTGAACCGTGACCGGGGCCGGATTTCGACCGACCTTTTGGCCCAGGTGCAGGGCACGCTGGATACCTACGACGCCGGCATCAACGTGGTGCGGGTCAACTTGGCCAAGGCTGACCCCCCGCTTGAGGTGATCGATGCCTTCCGCGAAGTGCAGGCCGCCCAGCAGGAACGTGACCGGCTGGAAAAAGAAGCTGATGCCTATGCCAACCGCGTGACCGCAGGCGCGCGCGGTCAGGCCGCACAGCTTTTGGAAGAGGCGGAAGCCTACCGCGCCCAGGTGGTGAATAACGCCCAGGGTGAGGCCAGCCGGTTCTTGGCTGTCTATGCCGAATATGTGAAGGCTCCCGATGTCACCCGCAAGCGGATGTATCTGGAAACCATGGAGAAAGTCTTGGGTGGCATGAACAAGGTCATTCTGGACGGCGTGGGCGGTGGTGAGGCCGGGCAAGGTGTCGTGCCTTTCCTGCCGTTGAATGAAATTGGGCGCATGAATTCCGGTGCGGCCGCTGTAGAGGGGACCAACTGATGCGCTCTGCTATCATTCTTCCCGTCATCTTTGCGCTGGGCGCAGTGGCTATGTCGTCGGTGTTCATCGTGGATGAACGCAAACAGGCGTTGGTCTTGCAATTTGGTCAGGTCAAGCAGGTGGTGCGAGAGCCGGGCCTTGGGTTCAAGATCCCCTTTATCCAAGAGGTGGTGACTTATGAAGACCGCATCCTTGGTCTGCCAACCCAGCCCATCGAAGTGACCCCCGCCGACGACCGCCGTTTGGTCGTTGACGCCTTTGCGCGCTGGCGCATTGTCGATCTGGTGCAGTTCCGTCAGGCAGTCGGCCTGGGCGGCGAAGATACCGCGCGCCAACGTCTTGACCGCATTATCAACGCGGCCATCCGCGAGGTTATGGGCGGCGTGGCATCGACCGCTGTGCTGTCTGAGGACCGGACCGCGTTGATGAACCAGATCCGCGATCTGGCGCGCCGCGAATCTGGCAGTCTGGGGGTTGAGGTGATTGACGTGCGTCTGACGCGCACCGATTTGCCGGAACAAAACCTTGAGGCCACCTTTGCCCGGATGCGCGCCGAACGTCAGCGCGAAGCTGCCGATGAGATCGCACGCGGTAACGAAGCGGCGCAGCGGGTCCGTGCCTCGGCCGACCGTGAGGTGGTTGAGGTCACATCCGATGCCCGCAAGAACGCCGAAATCGCCCGAGGCGAGGCCGATGCGCAGCGCAACGCGATCTATGCAGAGGCCTTCGGTCAAGACCCGGAATTCTTTGCCTTTACCCGGTCGCTCACATCGTATGAGCGGGCGTTGCAAGCAGGCAATTCTTCAATCGTGATGTCGCCCAATTCCGACTTCTTTGACTATATGAACAGCGATAAGGCCCCTGCTGTGGCACCTGTGCCCGAGCAATGACTGTTTTCGTCATGGCCCTTGGCCTTGTCTTCGTGATTGAGGGGCTGGTGCTTGCACTGGCCCCTTCGCGTCTAGAGCAGATCGTTCAGATGCTGGCCGCCCTGAGCCGGGATCAGCGCCGTGTTCTGGGCCTTTTGGCGGTGGCGCTGGGCGTCGGTTTGGTTCTGTTGGCGCGTTTTTTTGGTGCTTGATGCTGCACACGTGCGGTGACATGTTTTTCACAAGCGGTTGAGCTGCGCGATCTGGCATTGCATTGCGCGCATAGCTGATTACCTCATAGGGTGTCTGAGGCCCCACGGGTCCGGCCGTTCCGCCGTTCCCGCATCAGGAGTTCGATCCGTGCATGATCTTTTCTTGCCCCTTCGCGTGACCCGACCAAGACCGCTGCGGCTGGTCGCGGCACTTGGTCTTGGCCTGACGTTGGTGCTGTCCTCCTTGGCTCCGGCTTCTGCGCGCGGTGCGCCTGAAAGCTTTGCCGATCTGGCCGCCGATGTCAGCCCTTCGGTGGTGAATATCACCACATCTGCCGTGGTGGCCGCCCCGACGGCTGGCGCGCCGATTGTGCCGGAGGGTTCCCCGTTTGAGGATTTCTTCCGTGACTTCATGGAGCCCGAGGGCGAGGGCGGCCAAGAACCGCAGCGCCAGCAGGCGCTGGGATCGGGCTTTGTGATTTCGGCTGATGGCTTTATCGTCACCAACAATCACGTGATCGAGGGCGCCGATGAGATCGAGATTGAATTCTTCGACAAAAAGCGGCTGAAGGCGACGCTGGTCGGCCGCGACCCCAATACCGACATCGCGCTGTTGAAGGTGGAAAGCGACGCTGAACTGCCCTTCGTCAGCTTTGGCGACAGCGACACCATGCGGGTGGGGGATTGGGTTATGGCCATGGGCAACCCCTTGGGGCAGGGTTTTTCAGTCTCGGCCGGCATCGTATCTGCCCGTGGGCGTGAATTATCGGGCAGCTATGACGACTTCTTGCAGACCGATGCTGCGATCAACAAAGGCAACTCGGGTGGCCCCTTGTTCAACATGGATGGTGACGTGGTGGGCGTGAACACCGCCATTCTGTCACCGACCGGGGGGTCGATCGGCATTGGCTTTTCGATGGCGTCCAATGTGGTGACCAAGGTTGTCGCCCAGTTGACAGAATTCGGTGAAACCCGGCGCGGGTGGCTGGGCGTGCGCATTCAAGATGTGACCCCGGATGTGGCCGAGGCGATGAACCTTTCAGTGGCCCAAGGGGCGTTGATCACCGATGTGCCCGAAGGTCCGGCCAAGGATGCGGGGCTGTTGGCGGGCGATGTCATCACCACCTTCAACGGCAAGACGATTGCCGATGTGCGCGATCTGACCCGCACGGTGGCCGACAGCCCGATTGGCGAGGCGGTGCCGGTGGTCGTGCTGCGCGAAGGCAGTGAGATGACCATTGATGTCACGCTTGGCCGTCGTGAGACCGCCGAAGGCGAAGCCGAGGCCGAGCCGGGTGCGGTTCCCGAAGCGCCAGTGCAGACCGAAGTTCTGGGCATGACATTGAAGCCGATTGATGGTCCCACCGCCGAAGAATTGGGCCTGCCTTCGGGCAGTCAGGGTCTGGCCGTGGTCAATGTCGATGCCGCGTCTGAGGCGGCGGCCAAGGGTCTGTCGCGCGGTGATATCATCGTTGAGGCAGGGCAGCGCCCTGTCACCAGCGTGAAGGATCTGAACGACCGCATTGAAGAGGCCAAGGCTGGTGGGCGCAAGTCGATGCTGTTGCTCGTGCGCCGGGACGGCGATCCGCGCTTTGTGGCACTGTCGGTCGAGTGAGGCCATTAGAATGGCTTTATGGGGCGGCAGGGTGACCTGCCGTCCTATTCTTTTGCCGCCATTCGCTGAGTTCAGATGCCTTCTTTTGTCTTCACGACCATTGGACAATGGTAAGACGCAGCCCTCTCAGCCATGATGGGGGCAACAGGAGGACCCATGGACCACGACCATATTCCCGAGATCGCACTGGAATGGCACCGCACCGGCCGGAAGGCCGCGCTGGCGACGGTGGTGGAAACCTGGGGCTCGGCCCCCCGGCAACCCGGAAGCCAATTGGCGATTTCCGGCGAGGGGCAGATCATGGGGTCCGTCTCGGGCGGCTGTGTTGAGGGCGCGGTAGTGACCGAGGCTCTTGAGGCGATGGAGGACGGCGCGGCGCGGCTCTTGTCCTTTGGCGTCAGCGACGAGACTGCCTTTGCCGTAGGTCTGGCCTGTGGCGGCACGATCCGGGTGCTGGTGGAACCGGTGGGCAAGGCGCTGCCCGAGGATATGCTGGCCGATCTGGTGGCCGCGCGGGCGGCGCATCATCCGGTGGCCTATGCGGTGCATCCCGAAACCGGGGCGCGGGCGCTCTATCGGCCCGGTCAGGATGGGTCTGCCGATCTGCGGCTGCGCTCTGACAAGGCCGGGTTTGAAGAGGATGGCCGCTTTATCGCGCCGCACAACCCGCCCTTGCGGCTGATCGTGGTGGGCGCGGTGCATATCGCGCAGCCCTTGGTCACCATGGCCCGCGCCTGCGGCTATGCGCCCACCTTGATTGACCCGCGCGACACCTTTGCCGCCGCTGACCGCTTTCCGGGCGAAACTGTGCTGGATGACTGGCCCGACGCGGCCCTTGCCGCACTGGCCCTCGACACGCGTACCGCGATTGTGACGCTCACCCATGACCCCAAGCTTGACGATCCCGCGATCCGCTTTGCGCTGCGGTCTCCGGTGTTCTATCTGGGCTGCCTTGGGTCGAAAAAGACCCATGCAAGTCGGCTTGCCCGGCTAACGGAGGCTGGGTTTTCTGAGGAGGAAATCGCCCGCATCCATGCGCCTGTGGGTCTGGATATTGGGGCCAAGACCCCGGCCGAGATTGCGCTCTCGGTGTTGGCCCAGATCACACAGGTTTTGCGGAGGCCGGGATGAAGTTCGGCCCGGTTCCTTTGGCGCAAGCCTTGGGGGCAATCCTTGCCCATTCCCATCCAAGCGGCGAGGGACGCTTGCGCAAGGGCCGCGTGCTGGAGGCCGCCGATCTGGCCACTTTGGCCGCCGAGGGCAGTGACAACGTGGTCGTGGCGCGGCTGGAACCGGGTGATCTGGACGAAAACGTGGCGGCTGCGCGGCTGGCCGCGGCCTTGGTGCCTGATCCTGCGGCGCAGGGGTTAAGCCGATCTGATGCCTTTACCGGACGGGTGAACCTGAACGCCACTGGGCCCGGAATTGTCGATCTGGACGCTGGCGCGATCCATGATCTGAACCGGATTGATCCTGCCATCACGCTGGCCACCCTGCCGCGCTTTTGTCGGGTCGAGGCGGGCACATTGGTGGGGACGGTGAAGATCATCAGCTATGGCGTGGCCGAGGCTGCGGTGCTGCAGGCTTGTGCGCGGGCCCGCGCCGCGCTGACGGTGCGCCCGGTGGTTTTGCGCCATGCGGGGCTGATCCTGACCGCGGTGCCCGGCCAAGACCCCAAGCTCAACGCCAAAGGCCGCCGCGTGATCGAGGCGCGCCTTTCGGCCTTGGGCATTCCTTTGCAGGCCTTGCGCGAGGTGGCCCATGACGAGACGGCGCTGGCGGGTGCCTTGCGCGATCTGCCGGGGGAGATCGCGCTGATTCTGACCGGCAGCGCAACATCTGATCTTTACGACACCGCACCGCAGGCGGTGCGCGCAGCAGGCGGGACAGTGGCGCGCTTTGGAATGCCGGTGGACCCCGGCAATCTTTTGTTCTTGGGTGAACAGGCGGGCCGTCCGGTGCTGGGCCTGCCCGGCTGCGCGCGTTCGCCCGCGCTGAACGGCGCGGATTGGGTTCTGGAGCGGTTGGCCTGTGGGGTGGCGGTGACGGGCGATGATATCGCGGCCATGGGGGTGGGGGGGCTTTTGAAGGAAATCCCCAGCCGCCCGCAACTGCGCGAGCCGCGCTGACGGACCGGCTGGCCCTCTTGGCGTTTGCCGCCTTGATGGCCTTGGCCTTGCCGCTGCAGGCTGAGATGCGGCCCTTGGCCAGACAACTGGACCCGGCCTTTCAAGGGGCGCTGGATGCGTGACTTTTGGGCGATGAGGCATAGGCCTTGCCGGTTCTGGCCGGCTTGGTGGTGACAGGCAACTGGGCGGCGCAGGTGCTTTGGACCTGATCGACGTGATCCGGCAGTATCAGGGCCGCTGGCTTTATGCGCTGCCCCTGCCTCGGCGCATTGCGCTGATGCGGGCACCGTCCGGCGGATTGGGGCTCATTTGCGGGCGAGCATTGGCTCCGCACAGGAACCGCTGCCTGCGGCTTGGTTACAGCTTTGGGATGGCAATGCCAAAGCCGAGGTGATTCTGGACTTCGAATGGTTTGGTCATGAGAGTGTCGCCTGCACCGCCGCCAAGCGGTTTCCCCGGCGCGCTGCCAAAGGGTTTGGCGCACTGGCAGGTGCGCTGATTTTTCGGCCTTTGCCCAAGCGCTTGCCATTCGTGACTGGCAGGACTCCGACCTGGCGCAAGTTGCGCTGACGGCCATTCACCCGGCTGATCCAGACCGGGCACTGATCGGTCTTTATCAGCCCGACCCTGCAGAACTTTTGGCGCTGGTCAAAACGGACCCAGCCTTGCGCCTTCTCGACGGCCACCTTGTGACCCTTTGTCCCGACCTTGAGGGTGGAGAGGACGCCCGCGCGTAGTGTTTGGCTGATGCGCTTTAGTTACTGGGCGGGGCTCGCTGATCTGGTCCCTCTGGCGCAGATGCTGATTGCCCCGGATCGCTGGGTCGCCTCGGCCCGAGGCAAGGCGGCGCTGGTGCGCCATTTTCCTGTTCCGGACGCGCAGGCATTGGCCGGGATTGACCAATGTCTGGCGTATTTGGTGGCGCTTAGTGCTGAAGAGCGCGGCGCGCTTGAAACGAAAAGGGGGCCGCAAGGCCCCCAAAACGCTCCGTGACGCTCGATCAGCTTTACTTCGGCCCGATCATCATCACCATCTGGCGGCCTTCCAGCCTGGGCATGGCTTCGATTTTGCCATGATCCACCACATCGGCGGCCACACGGTTCAACAGTTCCAACCCCAGATCCTGGTGCGCCATTTCGCGACCACGAAAGCGCAGCGTGACCTTCACCTTGTCGCCTTCACCCAAGAACTTGAGAACCGAGCGCATCTTTACATCATAGTCGTGGGTGTCGGTTCCGGGACGGAACTTGATTTCCTTGATCTCGATGATCTTTTGCTTTTTGCGGGCCTCGGCCTCGCGCTTTTGCGTCTCGTATTTGAACTTGCCAAAGTCCATGATCTTGCAAACCGGCGGCTCCGCGTTCGGCGAGATTTCCACCAGATCAAGACCGGCCTCTTCGGCCATTACCATGGCGCGGGCGGGGGTCACCACGCCGACGTTTTCGCCATCTGCCCCGATCAGGCGGATTTCCGGGGACCGGATACGGTCATTGATGCGTGGGCCGGTTTCGCGTTGCGGCGGGGCGTTGTGTGGGCGACGGGCTATGGTCTTGGTCCTTGTTCAGTTGAGACCTGTGCAATCTAAGGCTTGGCGCGTCTGGCTTCAACCGGAATCAACCGCGTTGATGCGAGGGCATCGGCACGTTGCTGCGCTGCCGCAGGCGGGCTCTTTTCTTCTGCAGTTGATTCTGGCATACCGCCGACAACCGAACGTTTCGGTCATGGGAGAAAGTGACATGAACAAGAATATCCTCATCATCCTCGTGCTGATTGCTGCTGCCGCTGGCGGTTACTACCAGTTTTCGGTGAAACCGGCTCAGGAAGCGGCTGCCGCCGCTGCTGAAACCGCTGCCGCCGAAGCCAAAGCTGCCGAAGAGGCCGCCGCCGCCGCTGCCAAGGCTGCTGAGGAAGAGGCCGCTGCTGCCGCCGCTGCCGCCGCAGAAGCTGCCGCCGCCGCAGAAGCTGCCGCTGCTGAAGCCGCTGCCGTTCTGGACCCGGCTGCCTTTGATGCCGCCAAGATCAACGCCATGATCGCGGCCTCGACTTTGGACGATGCCACCAAGGCAACGCTGAAAGCGGGCGTGGATGCAGCCGCAACCAACCCGGCACTGGTGCAGGGCGCGATTGACGCTGTCAAAGCTTCCATGGGCATGTAATCGGCTGTAAAGCCAAAGAAAAACCGCTGTGGAGCGATCCACGGCGGTTTTTTCATGGCAAGGTTTCATGGCAAGGAATGACTCTCGCGAAGAGGCCCCCTCACAGGGGGCACGATGAGCTAGCCTTAGATCCCGTCGCCGACAAAGGCCTTTTCCACAACGAATTGCCGGGGGTCGGAGTTTGCGCCTTCGACCAGTCCAAAACCCTCCAGAATGGCCTTCACATCGACGTTAAAGGCCAAAGACCCGCAGACCATGGCGCGGTCCTCTTCGGGGTTCATCTTTGGCAGGCCCAGATCGGCGAACACCTTGCCCGAAGATAAGTTATCGGTCACCCGGCCCATAAGGTGAAACGGCTCACGCGTGGTGCTGGGGTAATACTTCAGCTTGTCGCCCACCATCTCACCGATCAGCGGATCATGCTTCAGGCTTTCCACCAGTTGACGGCCATACTCCAGTTCCGCCACCTCGCGGCAGGTGTGCATCATGATGACCTGCTCATATTTCTCATAAGTCTCCGGCTCGCGCAGAAGGCTGGCGAAGGGGGCAAAGCCGGTGCCGGTCGACAAAAAGTAAATTCTCTTGCCCGGCAAAAGCGCGTCATGCACCAGTGTGCCGACGGGCTTGGGGCGCAGGATGATCTCGTCGCCCACCTGAATATGTTGGAGTTTTGAGGTCAGTGGGCCATCGGGAACCTTGATCGAATAAAATTCCAACTCCTCATCCCAAGCGGGCGACGCAATCGAATAGGCACGCAGCAAGGGTTTTCCGGTATCGCCCATCAGCCCGATCATCACAAACTCGCCCGAGCGAAAGCGCAGGGATTGCGGCCGTGTCACCCGAAAGGAAAACAGCCGGTCTGTCCAATGGGTGACCTGTGTGACGATCTGGGCGTCGGGCAAGTGGGGCTTGGCGGTGGCAGGCGCAGGGGCGTTCATGGTCGGCTCCGTCTGGTGACCCGGTGGTCATATGGCACAAACGGCATGTGGGAAAGCCCGCGCCGCTGTGGCAGATTTCGTTTGTGTAGATACAAGTTTTTCACCGCCCGGTCCAGCATGCGCAGGAACTGGTGATTGAAAACGCTAGGCACGGGTGCGGGCATGCCCCAACCGCGCCTGATAGTCATGCGCTTGCCAATTGGCACGGGCGCGCCATTGCGCCTCGGGCTGGCGGGCGGCTATCTCGTCTGGGATCTCGACCGCGTCAAAGCCCACGCGGCGCGCCATCGGGTATTGGTCCGCAATCATCGGCCCCACGGCGCGCAATTCGCCCTGATATCCCAGCATCCGCAAGCGGCGGCCAATGGTAAAGCCGCGCCCGTCGTTAAAGGCGGGCACATGCACGCGGACCAGCGTCAGGCCCATGAGATCAAGGCTGGCCGGATCATCGGTATGGGCCAGATCAGCTACGCCAGAGGCGGGCAGGGCAGGGACGGGCTGAAACCCGGTGTCGGTCACGAGAACGCTCATAGCGCATTGTCCTTTGTCGTTCGCACGGGCTTTCCGCCCACGAAATGGATGCCACATTCGGTTTTGTCCTGCCCGCGCCAGCGACCCGAGCGCGGGTCTTCGCTGGGTTTCACAGGGCTGGTGCAAGGAGCGCAACCGATGGACGGATAGCCCTTGGCCACCAGCGGGTGCCGGGGCAGGTTGTTGTTGGTGATATAGTCGTCCAGATCCTCGCGGCCCCAATGGGCCAAGGGGTTCACCTTGATGCGAAAATCGCCTTCGTTTTCAAAGAAGTCGATGGTCCCGCGATCCGCGTTTTGGAACCGCTTGCGCCCGGTGATCCAGCCATCAAACCCCGCCAGAGCGTGCTCCAAGGGTTCCACCTTGCGTATGCCGCAGCAGGCATCGGTCGAGAACTGGTGCAAGGTGCCATCGGGGTCTTCGAAATCCAGCCGCGTCTTGCGGGCGCGGATGGTGCGGATGTCGCACAGGTGCAGCCGTTCCGCCAACTCGCGCTGATAGTCGAGCGTTTCTTGAAAGAGCATCCGCGTGTCGACAAAGATCACCGGGGTTTGCGAGGCAAGAACCGAGACAAGGTGCAACAGCACCACCGATTCCGCCCCAAAGGACGACACCAGCGCCACCCGGCCCAGTTCAGGGTCATTCAGGGCATGTTCCAGCACCGCCGTCGCCGAATGGTGGCGATAGCGCGTATTCAGCGCCGCCACGCGATCGGCGACGCTGGGCTGTTCAAGCCTAAGCAGCATCCTGCGTGTCCGTTTCGTAAAGCGCGGCCTTGAAGGGGCCAATGCCAAGCCGCCGATAGGCCTGCAAGAAGGTTTCTTCGGCGCTGTGACGCAACTCCAGATAGGCCAGAACGATGCGTTCTACCGCAGGCACCACCTGATCATAGGCAAAACCGGGGCCGGTCTTTTCCCCGATGGTGGCGTCTTCGCTGCCATCACCGCCCAGCGTGATTTGGTAGTTTTCCACGCCTGCGCGGTCCAGCCCCAAGATGCCGATATGGCCAACATGGTGATGACCGCAGGCATTGATGCAGCCCGAGATCTTGATCTTCAGGGGGCCGATTTCGTGTTCCAGCTTCAACGCGTCAAAGCGGGTGGCAATTTCCTGCGCGACCGGGATCGAGCGCGCGGTGGCCAGCGCGCAGTAATCCATGCCGGGGCAGGCGATGATGTCGGAGATCAGCCCGACATTGGCCGTGCCAAGCCCGGCCTTGACCAAGGCTGCATGCACTGTGGGCAGGTCAGATTTGTGGACATGCGGCAGGATGACGTTCTGCTCATGGGAAATGCGCAGATCGGAATGGCCATAGGTTTCGGCCAGATCCGCCAAGACGCGCATCTGGTCGGACGACGCATCGCCCGGGGTTTGCCCATGCGCTTTCACCGAGACGGTGACGATGGCGTATTGATCGTTGCGGTGCTGGGCGAGGTTGGTATCGGCCCAGGCGCGGAAGGCAGGATCTGCCTTGTAGAAGGCGTCATAGGCATCGATCGGCGCGTTGCGAAAGGCGGGGGGGGCAAAGGCCGCCCGGATATCGGCCAAAAGCGCCTGATCGTGGCCAACAAACAAGGGCTTCAACTCGGCAAAGCGTTCTTCGATCAGGCGCGTGATCTCGGGCTTGCCGGTTTCATGCAGCGTGATCTTGATGCGCGCTTTGTATTTGTTGTCGCGCCGACCGAGCACGTTATAGACCGACAGCACCGCCTCGACATAGGGCAGCAGGTCTTCGATGGGCAGGAAATCCCGCACCACCATGCCCACCATGGGCGTTCGGCCAAGGCCACCGCCGACAATCACCTCAAACCCGGTCTCGCCCTTTGCGTTTTTCACCATGCGCAGGCCGATGTCATGGGCCTTGGTCACCGCGCGGTCATTTGGGGCGCCGGTGATGGCGATCTTGAACTTGCGCGGCAGGAATTGGAATTCCGGGTGGTCGGTGGACCATTGCCGCAAAAGCTCGGCATAGGGACGGGGGTCCTCAATTTCGTCGGCCGCGGCACCGGCGAAATGGTCCGCCGTGACGTTGCGCACGCAGTTGCCCGAGGTTTGGATGGCGTGCATCTCGACATCCGCAAGCGCGGACAGGATCGCCGGCACGTCGGGGAGTTTCGGCCAGTTGAACTGAATGTTCTGCCGGGTTGTGAAGTGGCCATAGCCCTTGTCCCACGTATCGGCGATCGTGGCCAACTGCCGCATCTGGTGGGGGGAAATGGTGCCATAGGGAATGGCCACGCGCAGCATATAGGCGTGCAATTGCAGATAAAGCCCGTTCATCAGGCGCAAGGGGCGAAACTCATCCTCGGTCAAGGACCCGTCAAGACGGCGGCTCACCTGATCGGTGAATTGCGCCACGCGGGCGCGAACGAAGGATTCATCGAAGTCGGAATAGCTGTACATCTCAGGACCTTAGATCGCGTAATCGGCTTGTTTGCCGTGGTTGTAGTTCGACGGGCCACGGGTGCGGAAGGCCTCGCGGAAATGGGTGGGTTCGGGGCCGTTTGGGCCAGCCTTGGCATCGGCGAGGTAAGCGCCCACGACCACCAGCTTTTGCGCGGCGGCATCGAGAAGGCGCAGCTGGGCGTGCGCCTCATCGTCGATCAGCTCGGCCTCATGGTGGAAGGGCGTCCAGCGGTCATCGGCGGTGAGGTAAACCACATCGCCTTCGCGCAAGCGGTTGGCGGTGACGACCTTCGGAGTGAAGCGGCTCATGCGGTGGCCTCGTGCAATTGGGGGATGGCAAGGGCGGCGGCGCGCGGGGCGAGGCCGTAAAGAATGATCGCGGGGCCGTCACAGAGCGCGACAGTGTCGGGCAGGGCGGAGAGGGTGGTGGCCAGCACGCGCTGATCGGCACGGCTGACGTTTTCGACCAGCGTCACCGGCGTGTCACCCGCCGCGCCATGCATCATCAGACGGCCTTGGATAAAGCGTGCCGACTTCTTGCCCATATAGATCGCCGCCACTTCGCCCGCGCGGGCAAGGCCGCGCCAGTCTTGTTCGGCAAAACCGGCCATGTCATGCCCGGTGACGATGCGCAAAGCCGCGTTGCGGCCGCGCTTGGTCAGGCTTTGGCCGATGGAGGCCGCCGCCACTGTGGCCGAAGTCAGGCCGGGCAGAATGTCATAAGGCAGGCCGTTGGACTCAAGCGCGTCAATCTCTTCATCCAACCGCCCGAAAATGCCCGAATCGCCGCCCTTCAGGCGCACGACCCGCGCACCGGTGAGGGCATGCGCCACCAAAATGGCGTTGATTTCGACCTGCTTGGTCGAGGGGCCAAAGCCCTCTTTGCCCACATCCACAAGACGCACGGTGGCCGGGATCAGCGCCATAATCTCGGGACCGACAAGGCGGTCATGGATCACCACCTCTGCCGCCTGCAGCGCCTGATAGGCGCCCAGCGTCAGATGGCGCGCCGCACCGGGACCGGCGCCGACGAACAAGACAGGCGAGAGAGGCTGTGGGGCAATCATGATATCCTCGGCAGTTGCCTGTCGAATATAGGATATTTTCCCGCATTTCTGCCAGATACCCTTGCCAATAAGGATGTTTGTTCCGATATTGCCGCGCATTGGAACGAGGTTCCGCCAAATTGGGGTTCGCGCGAATGTCTGACCGGATTGACGATCTTGACCGGAAAATCCTTGCCGAGTTGCAGGCCGACGCCAGCCAGTCGCTGGACGAAATCGCGCGCAAAGTGGGCAGTTCCAAGACACCCGTGTGGAACCGCATCCGGCGGATGAAAGACACCGGTGTCATCACCCGCCAGACCGCGATTCTGGACCCCGAGGCCTTGGGGTTGGAGGCCTGCTTCTTCGTGCTGGTGCGCACATCTGAGCATGAGGCCGACTGGCAGCGCCGATTCCTTGACGTTCTGCGCCACCGCCCCGAGGTCTTGGAGGCGCATCGGCTGGCAGGGGATATCGACTATATCCTGAAGGTTCGCGTCAAGAACGCACGGGCCTATGACCAGTTCTATCAGGCTCTGATCTCGGAGGTGAAAATTCACAACGTCACGGCGCTGTTGAGCATGGAAGAGATCAAATCAACTACGGTGCTGCCGCTTTAGAGGCCGCGCACTCCTTGAGCACTTCGTGCACGCGTCGTGGGCGGGTGCGACGCGTGCACGAAGTGCTCAAGGAGCATGGGTCTGCGCGATCAACCCCGAACCATCAGCTGCGTCAGTCCGCGGAAGTGATAGACATCGCCATACTGCGGCTTGCCCACCAGCCTTAGCCCCGGCATTCGATTAAACAGGATGGGCAGAGCGGTGGCGAGCTCCAGCCGTGCCAAGGGGGCACCAACACAGAAATGCAGGCCCGCGCCAAAGCTGGCATGGGGTTTCACCGGACGGTGGGGCTGGAAGATTGCCGGGTTCTCCCATTGCCCCGGATCGCGATTGGCAGCTCCCAGAAGCAGCCCCACCTGATCGCCGCGCTGGAAGGTGTGGCCCATCACCTCGATGTCTTCATAGGCATGCCGCGTGAACATATGCAGCGCCGGATCATAGCGCAGGATTTCTTCGACCGTGGTTTCGGCAGTGTCAACGGTGATGCTATAGCCGGTCTGCAAAAGCGTTTTCACCCCGTTGCCGATGGTGTGGACCGTCGCCTCGTGGCCTGCGTTCAACAACAGAATGCAGGTGGAGATCAGCTCATCCGTCGTCAGCTTCTCGCCGCCTTCTTCGGCGGCGATCAACTCGGTGATCAAATCATCTCGTGGATCATGGCGGCGCGCCTCGACATATTGGCGCAGGAAGGCGACGAAGGCCTCGGTCGCGGCCACGGCGCGGTCTTCGGTCTCGCGCGTTCGGCCCGCCATATACATGCCGACCATGGCGTTCGACCAGCGCAGAAGATCGTCTGACAGGGTTTCCGGCACGCCCAGAAGCCGGGCGATGATGATGACCGGCAGCTTTTGGCCAAAGTGTTTCAGCAGGTCAAATTCGCCCGGCGGACAGGCGTCGATCAACTGATGGGACAGGGCCGCGATTTCGGGCCCCAGCGCGTTTATGCGGCGGGTGGTGAAGGCGCGTAGCACCAACGAGCGCAGGCGCGTGTGGCGCGGCGGCTCAAGCTCCAGCATCGAATGGGCCTCGACCACGTAGAAGGGGCGCAAATGATCGGGGATCACGGGGGCCAGTTCGGCGGGCACTTCGCGGCCAAAGCGGCGGTCGCGGAAAATGGCGCTGACGGCGGCCCAATTGCCGGTGCAGGTCAGCCCATAGTCAGCCCAATGGAAAAAGGGGTCAGTTTCGCGGGCGGCCTCGTAGAAGGGATAGGGATTTTGCACGAACCCAGGATCGGTGGGCGATTGGTGCAAAGTCTGCATCAGCGGCGTCCGAAGGGCAGGGGCAGGATGCCTTGGGCGATCAAGACGCCAAGTCCGACAAGGGCGGCGGCAAAAGCCTGCGGCCAGTTCCAAAGCCCGCCCAACGCAAAAAGGATCAGCATGACGTAGAAGGGGGCCGCATTGATGTGCAGCGCCGACAGGCCAATGCCAAGCCGCTCGACCGACATGATCCACATGACTTGGCTGATGCCCAAAGCCCCAACCGAAAAAAGCAAAATCGCCCCGATTTCTTTCCAGCCCCAAACGGCAAAGGACGGCAATTCGCCGCCAAGTCCCACCTGACCGCCCGCCACCAAAAGTGCGGCAATCGCAGCGCCGGTCAGCGTGACGGCGGTGCGCCCGAGGGGTGTTTCATTGGGAAAGGCTGTGACGGTCAGGCGCGAGCCGATGGTAAAGCTGACGACCGAGCAAAAGCATAACGCCGCACCCCACGCGAGCGACAGGCCGCCACCCGCACCACCTGCGCCCATGTCCAGCGCCATCACCCCGCCGGCCAGCGACAGGATCAGCCCCAAGATCAACGCGAGCGTCACCTTGCGCCCATCCAGCGCCACCTCAAGCGCGATGCCGACGACAGGCAGGGTTGACGAAATCACGGCCGCCGTGACCGCCCCGCCAATCGCCTGCCCTTTGATCAGAAACCATGCGCCCAGCCCGATCAGGCTGCCCACGGCGATGCCCTTCAGCCAATTGGTGCGGCGCAGCGGACCAAAACCTTCAAAAAGCGCCCAGACCACCACCAAAAAGCCCCCTGCAAGCAGCATGCGCAGCGCGTTCAGCTGCTCGGGGATCAAAAGTGGAATCAGATGGTCTGCCGCAGGCAGGCTCGCCGCCCAGATCAGCATACAGCCCATGCAGATCAGATTTGCGGTCAAAAGGCTGGATTGGCGGGTTTGGGGCAGGTCGGTCATGGGGGCAATCTTTCAAGGCCGGGCATGTGCCGCGCGGCTGTTTGCGACAGGAGTGCCACTCAGGCGGCGGAAAGGGCGGCCACGATGGGGGCGAAATCGGCGGCCTTCAGGCTGGCCCCGCCGACGAGCGCCCCGTCAACATGGGGCAGGGCAAAGATTTCGGCCGCATTCGAGGATTTCACTGATCCGCCATAAAGCAGTCGCACCTTGGCGGCCTCGGTCCCGATATGGTCCGCCAGACAGCTGCGCAGGAAGGCGTGTACCTCGGTGATCTGATCGGGGGTTGGGGTGCGGCCGGTGCCGATGGCCCAAACCGGTTCATAGGCGATGACCAGTTGGGCGGCAGTGACGGCGGGTGGGACCGAGCCGATCAACTGCGCGCCGATCACCCGCAACGTCTCGCTCGCATTGCGCTGCGCCTCGGTTTCGCCCAAACAGACAATCGCCACCAGGCCCGCCGCAATGGCGGCCTCGGCCTTGGCGCGCACCAGGGCATCCGTCTCGCCATGGTCGGCGCGGCGCTCGGAATGGCCAAGGATGACATGGGTCGCACCTGCATCGGCGAGCATCAGGGCCGACAGATCGCCGGTATGGGCACCCGCCACCTTGGGATGGCAGTCCTGCGCGCCGATCAGCAAGGCCGAGCCGCGCGCTGCTGCTGCCATCGTCGAAATCAAGGTGGCGGGAGGACTCAGAAGCATCTCACAGCTTGGATTCGGCTGGGCCGCGATCAAAGCTGCCACTTCGGCCAGCGACGCGGCTGTGCCGTTCATCTTCCAATTGCCTGCCGCGAGTTTGCGCATACCGCTCTCCTGCCTATGTCGCCAGAGGTAACGCTTTGGCCGGGCCGGGGAAAGGGGCGACGAGACTGGCCGCCTGATTAGGCCGCTGGCGCGTCCTTGAACTTGATGGATTCGCCGCAGCCGCAGGCTTCTGCCACGTTGGGGTTGCGGAACTTGAACCCGGCTTGCAACAGGTCGAGCTCGTAATCGATCTCGGTCCCGATCAGGAACATCTGTGCCATTGGAGCAATAAAGACCTTGGCGCCGTCCTGCTCCACCACCTCATCCAGCGGATTTTTCTCGGCCACGTAATCCATGGTGTATTCCATGCCCGCGCAGCCGCCCTTCTTGACGCCAATGCGCAACCCCGCCGAGCCTTGCTTGGCCATCAGCCGCGCGATCTGACGCGTGGCGGCGGGGGTCAGGGTCACAGCTGCTTTGCCGGGAATTCCGAACATCTTGGACCTCATTGGTTTTCCTGAATATAGGTTTTCAGGCAGCACTCCTCAAGATCTGGGCCGAATGCCACCGATCACATAAAGCCAAGTTCCAACCGCGCCTCATCCGACATCATGTCCATCCCCCAAGGCGGATCAAAGGTCATACCGACCTCCGCCTGTTTGACGCCCGGCACCAACTCAACCGCGTCTTGGACCCATCCGGGCATTTCGCCGGCCACAGGGCAGCCGGGTGCTGTCAGTGTCATCATGATCGAAACTGAATTTTCATCTGTGATCTCAATGGTGTAGACCAGACCCAGATCAAAAACATTGACTGGGATTTCGGGGTCAAACACCGTGCGACAGGCGTCCACCACATTGCCATAAAGCGGGTGGTCAGTGGTCGAAGGGCGGATCAAGGGCGCGCCTTCCATATGGTCCTGCGGCTGGTTCATTCCGATCTCATTCCGTTAGTTGACCAAATATATAGGGAATTCTACGCCAAGGTCCAGTGGGCAGAATGCAAAAGCGGGCCGAATGGCCCGCCTTCACGTCTGGTGCCCGGTTGGGCTTGGTGGGTCATTGGCGGATCAGAAGGGAATTTCGTCGTCCAGATCAGTGCGGCCACCACCGCCGCCACCCACGCCGCCACCGGTGCCAGCGTGACCGCTGCCATAGCCGCCACCCTGGCCGCCGCCGCCCTGAGCGCCGCCGCCCTGGCCGCCACCGCCTTGGTAATCATCATACCCGCCACCCGATCCACGGTCATCCATCCCACCGGCGGCACCGCCCCCGTCACGCCCGCCCAAAAGCGTCAACTCGCCGCGATACTGGCGCAGGACGACTTCTGTGGAGTAGCGGTCCGCACCCGACTGGTCCTGCCATTTGCGGGTTTCCAGCTGGCCCTCGATGTATACGGTCGAGCCTTTGCGCAAATACTGCTCAGCGATCTTGCCCAAGGCTTCGTTGAAAATCGCGACCGAATGCCATTCGGTGCGCTCCTTACGCTCACCGCTTTGCTTGTCGCGCCAGCTTTCTGAGGTGGCGATGCGCAGGTTCACCACTTTGCCGCCATTGGGAAACGACCGCACCTCGGGGTCGCGCCCGAGATTGCCGACCAAAATGACCTTGTTCACCGACCCTGCCATGAAGAACTCCCTGATTCCCGTTTGTCCGGCAGAGTGCCGGATCTTGGTTAACAAAACCTATAAGGCCGCAGTCTCAGCCCTGCAACCAGCGCCAAGGCCTGAAGCTTGTTCTCGTTGCATGCCGACTGAGAGCCCTACTGGGAGCCCTCTGGAATCTTGCCGCATCCTACGCTATGTCTTACCCAATGCGGCGCATTTTGTGTAGGTTGCCGAAAACCCCAGGAACGGACCACCCGATGTTGCTGTTGCGAGTGATCTTTACCCTGACGTTGTCCGCCGCTTTGGCTGCACCTCTCGTCTTTGCGGGCTCTGTTCAGGCTGAGGGTCTCAAGCTTTCTGGCTCGAAAAAGAATCGCGCCGCGTTGTTTTCGTCGCAGGCAGCACTCTTGGATGGCCGTTTGGCCAAGCAATATGAGTTTTCTAACCGCTTAAGGCCCAACGCGCCGAAAGAGGGCTCCTCGGTGGATACCACGGCGCTGCCGCGTTATAAGGGCAATTACAAGGGTGCCTATCTGGAAGTTGCCAAGGCGGCTGCGCGCAAGCATGGGATCCCTGAGGATCTTTTCCTGCGCCTCGTGCAGCAGGAATCGGGCTGGAACCCGCATGCCGTGTCACATGCCGGGGCCACAGGGCTTGCACAGCTTATGCCGGGTACGGCGGCCAAACTGGGGGTCGATCCAAAAGATCCCCAC
>JBILYK010000049.1:0-24879 GCA_044377735.1 Paracoccaceae bacterium
ACACCACCAATCCCCCGCCCAACGTGATCGACAGAAAGCGCGCCCAGTGAGCAGGTCAGATCATCGGAGCTGACACTTAGAGTTTTTCAACAGAATAAGCCCTTAGCTGCCGTCACGGTGTCAAATTTTGGCACTCAACCCAGACAAGCTACAGCGGTTGCGTGCCCCCAAAACCATAAAATAATAAAGTCTTATCAATATATTACGCCGCCCCACCAGGCGGCTTCGTCGTTTCTGGTTCCGCGTAATTGCCGCGTCCGTTGCCGCGTTTGAATGTCGCTTGAGCGTGGACCTGGACGGCTAGTGCATCAGCTAAAAACCTGAGAGTTGCAGTGTGGGCCTGAGTGACACCGACCATCTACAAATCACGAAATCATGTAGTTTTTAGGACAGTTGCGGCTCGCTAATCCATTATGGCTGAAGCGCCGCAATATGACTTAATTGATTTTATCAAGAAAGCCCTCAGACTTACATCAAAAGGACCCATTGTTGATTTTCACCCAAAACGGCGCAGTTCTGGGTGAAGATCAACAGAGAGCTATTGGCATCAACGAATCTAGGCGCAGTGGGTTGGTCCAAATCTACCCTTGCTGCGACGTCAAGACGAGAGCTTGGGTCATCTGCCGGGAGACGCTGACGGCCCATCCATCAGCCGATTGCGTCCTTTCGGCCGATACGCTTCCGAGCACGCGGAGCAGATGATCCCCTCAAGCCTCCCCGGCGAGGAAGCGAGGATCGCAGATGCCTTGTGCCTGGCGAAGCTATTCGGTTACCTCAAGTGGCACCTTGGCTAGGGTCACATAGTGGTCGTCAGACATGAGGCGGAGTTCATAGCTTCCGGGGGCCAGCGTGTCGTAGTAGAGGTCCGGGGTCAGCTCTATGCTGCCGTCGAGGGTGGCGCCGGTATAGGCGAAGGCGAGGTAGTTGAAGAGGTTTGGATCGCCTGCGGCGTAGATGCCGATCCAGTCAAACTTTAGCCCCGGTGCGCCAGACCACGAAACATTGATCGGCTCCCCCGACTTGATCGTCGGTGTGGCGAGTTCAAGCCTGGGCTTGCCATCCCCGCCGACAATGGAAAACCGCGTACGGGCCTGTTCGGTCCCTGCTTCGTCGATCAACACTGCGTCCCAGGGACCGGGAGTGAGCCCGAGGGTCGAGAAGCGGAAGGCGCGGTTGTAGGTTGGCTCCAACCCTTCGACTGAGGTCACGGTCTGTGTTTCTGGGTCGCCATCTCGTGGAACGATGCGAACGCCCCAGATCGCATCGCCGGGCAGATAGCCTCGAGCAACAAACGTAGTGCCTTCCGGGACAAGGCGTGGCTCGATGGCCAGCATCGCGGGCGCGTCGGCTGGGGTGACGGTGAGGTCGACGACAACAGCGCGGTGGTCGGAGGGCCAATGTGGGATGCCCTTGTCGACGTCCGGATTGCCGGGTTCCCCCCAGACTTCGGCCCCGCGCACGGTTGCATTGGCGGCGAAGACGTAGTCGATCCGGTCGAGGCTCTCTCCCTCGCGGGTCACGGGCGGAGGAAAGCCCGGGGAGTAGGTGAGCCCGGGCCGGGCCACCATGTCCGGATGCACGGCGCGGAAGGTGTCGGTAAAGCCTGCGGCCTCCATCCTCAGGGTCACAGGCCAAGCGACCGCGGCAGTCATCGCGGGACGGAGGCCGATGGCAGCCTCGGTATAGTCGAGATGCGAGGGGGTGTTGAAATCGCCGGTGACGATGACGGGCGTTCCCGATTTCACAATGGGATCCAGTCCGGCAGCGTAGGGTTCAATCTCGGCAAGGCGACTGTCGGTTTCGCCTTGCAAAACGTCCTCGACGGATGCGCCATCGCGCAGCAGATCTGGGCCGTAAGGGTCGGACGTGAGGTGCAGGTTGCCAAGGGCGACGACTTTACCTGGGGCGACCATGGCCCAGACATGTGGGGCATCTGCGTCAAGGCCGGCAAGGGGATAGACGGACTGACCTTCATCGGTTCTTTCGCCCAGTTTTGGGTCGAAGAGCGGCACACGCGAAATGATGTGGCGGCGGAGGTCTACGTAAGGGTAGCCCGCCGCAGCGGCAAGGGCTGCAGTCTGGCCATCTGGTTCCTGCAAGCCAATAATGTCGGCATCCGAGGTCTGAAGGATATCGACCACGTCGCTCTGGTTGGCCTGAACGCCACCGTACCATACGTTGAAAGACATAACGCGGAGATCGACTCGGTCCTGTGCGACGGCGGGCATCGCGAAGTGAACGGCGGCGGCGAACAGAACTGAGGGGCGCATGTGTCATTCCTTCGACTGAAGATCAGTCCAGTGTTGCAGCGAATAATGACGGTGGGAAGAAGGTTTCATCTCCGCGCCACTTTCATACAGCATGAGGTCCTGTATCCATTCTGGATATCGGCTGCGGCGCTGGAGGTATCGATATCGCGCTGGTGCGCAATCACGGTGCCGGTTTTGTCACCGGCTTGGATGTCGAAGACCCGGTCCTGGCCTATGCCCGAGCGCTGATTGCCCGCGACGGACTGGAACGCCGGATCGGTTTGGTAAAGGTGGCACTGGGGCCGTTTCCCTTTCCGTCCGCAACTTTCGATGTGGTGTTTTCAAAGGACAGCAACATCCACATTCCCGACAAAGCTGCGCTCATGGCCGAGGTGTTTCGCGTCCTCAAGCCGGGTGGCTGGTTTCTGGCGTCGGACTGGTTGATCGGAACCGATCAGATCAGTCCGATGATGGCCGAATACATTGCCAGCGAGGGGCTGGATTTCGGCATGGCCACACCTGCTCGCTATCTTGACGCAATGGCGGCGGCCGGGTTTGTAGATGGCACGACATCCTCGCGCAATCCCTGGTACCGTGCGCGCGCCCGCGAAGAACTGGAACGGCTGAAAGGCGATGTCGGGGCCGCCGCCGCGAAGGTGGTGGGGCAAGATTTTGTTGACCACAACATCGGCATCTGGACCAGGATCATCCCGGTTCTGGACAGTGGCGAGCACTGCCCGACCCACCTTTCGGCCCGAAAACCCGGCTGACCGTCAAGCGCAAAACCTAAAAGGCCGTCGCAAAGGCCGGCCACTTCAGAACCGAGGCAATCAGGCTGCGGGCAGTGGTTGGCGGCACGGGGACCGAGCTTGCGCCAAATGATGGACAAACGCGAGTTTCCTCAAAGCCTCACGATGACGTCATCGAGGCTGACCTCTCCATCTTGTTCAACCGAACAATAGACGCCGCGCAAGCGGAGTGTTGGATTGGCGCGGGTCCAGTCATAGGCGGGACGACCCATGCGGACCTTCCATTTGGCGCAACCATCATTCGGCTCGTCACTGACCCGCAGCACAGCGGTGCCCGCCCGCAGCAAGGTGCCTGTGGGCAAGTTGGCATGGCTGAGGTCAAGATCGCAGGCGATGTTGTCCCCGGGATGGTTGCGCGGATCGCGGTCATGCCAGACCAGATCCAGCACCCGCGCCGACATGATGCTGACCTGATTGCGCGGATCGGGGCTGCCGTCTTTCAGCACCAGCCAGGGGCGCGAGGCTTCAAAGTCGCCGACCACCCCGACTGCGCGGGTCAGGGTCAGACGGCCCGGAAAGCTGCGCTGGTTCGGTTTGGGGCGCAGGCACAAAAGCCGTACCGCGCCCCGGTCGCGGGGGGCGGCCAGAACCTCGGGCAAGGCGGCAGTCAGGGCTTCGGGAGACATGAAATCGGTCATTCCGACGGGTCCGTCGCCGAAGGCGGTGTCTGGGCGCCGGATGTGGTCTTGGCAATTGCGCCCTGCCGGTCGGCCAGGCTCTGGTGACTGGCATCACAAGAGGTGCACACGGCAGCCGTCTTTGGCATTCCCAACTGATAGGCCCAGAGCCCGCCACTGCAGACCGCAAACGCGCCGAGTGCCCCCGATATCCACCACTGACGGCGAGTCATTCGGCCGCTCTTGACCAATGCACGGGTGCTATAAGGCCCACATCGACCTTGTCATGTCGCAGCGGCAGGTCGATATCCACCACCCCATCAAGGTTTTGCGCATAGCGGTGGCCAGCATAAGTGGCGGCGGCGATGATCGCCGGGGCCTCGCAATCGCCGATCCGGGTCAGGGTGAAGGGCAAATCGGCATGAAGGCCGTCAGGCCCATAACGCAGGGTGGTGTACAGGTCATCCACCGACGCGCGCTGACCGACCAGAACAAGCCCCGTCGCAGGCATCACAGTTTCAGCTTCGGTATGGGCGCAAGCCAGCGTCACCGCCTGACCGTCAAACCAGCTGAGTTCCTGTGCTGTCACAAGCCGGATGCCGAGGCCCATCAGATGCCCCGGCACCCGCCAGCCTTCACCGGTGTTTTCGGCCCAGGCCGAGACGCGGTCTTGCGGCGTGACCAGCGTCACCTCCAACCCCGCCGCGCGCAGTTTTTCGGCAATGACACCGCCCATGTAGTAACCGTCGGCATCATAGACGACGGTCGGGCCCGCGGGCATCAGGCCGTCCAGGATGTCGTCGGGGGTCAGGACCTGAACCGTGGGGTCGGCGATGGGCTGGAACCGCTTAGCCGTAAACAGGTCATGCCGCCAGCGCGCGCCGGTGGCGATGCAGACATGGTCCGCCCCGAAAGCCAGAATGTCCTCAGCCGTCAGGCGGCTTTCGCGAAAGACCTGAACATTTGGCATCTTGGCGATCTGCCCTTCGCGGTAGTCACGCACCCTGATGTATTCGCGCATCCCCGGCAGCGTGGCCTCGCGCACCACACGCCCGCCCAAGACCCGCGACGCTTCGGCCAAAGCCACCGAATAGCCGCGCAGGCCAAGGGTGCGCGCCGCCTCCAGCCCCGCAGGCCCCGCCCCCACGATCAGCACCTGCGCCTCGGACCCCTTGGGGGCGGCGCGTTCGGGGTGCCAGCTTTGGCGCCATTCCTCGCCCATCGTCGGGTTCTGTGTGCAGCGGATCGGCACCGACAGGCTGTCGCCGGAATAGCAGACATTGCAGCCGATACATTCGCGGATATCCTCCGGACGGCCTTCTTCGATCTTTCGCGGCAGGAACGGATCGGCGATCGAAGGGCGCGCCGCCCCGATCAGGTCGGTCAGTCCGGATTTCACCATCCGCACCATCGTATCGGGCGAGGTAAAGCGGCCCACTGTCACCACGGGCTTTGTGGTCACCGAGCGAACCCACTTCATATAGGGCTCAAGCGCGGCTTCCTTGACGAAGCGCGACGGACCCATTTCCAGCGAATAGTCCTGAATGTTGATGTCCCAAAGGTCCGGCATTTCCGCCATCATCGCGAACATCTCTTGCCGTTCGCCAAGGACCGGCTGGGCATCCTCGCCCGTTTCGGCATCAGCGGCAAAGCGGACGACGACACCGCAGCGGTCGCCCACGGCCTCTTTGGTTTCCTCGATCAACTCACGCACCAGCCGGGTGCGGTTTTCCAGGCTGCCGCCGTATTCGTCGGACCTTGTGTTGGTTTCGGGGTCCAGAAAATGGGCCAAAAGATAGCCGTGCGTGGCATAGACGTAGACCAGATCGAACTCGGCTGCCTTGGCGCGCAGGGCGGCGTTGCGGTGCCAGCGGCGGAGGTTGCGGATGTCTTCTTTATCCATCGCGCGGCTTTGAAACGGATGGCCCACGGAATTGGGCATCGCGGCCACATCAAAGGACACCAGCCGCGTTGCAAGATTGGCCGAACGCGCACCGCCGAACCACAGTTCGGCCCCCGCAAGCGCGCCATGTGCGTGAACCTTGTCGGTCATCAACCGGTGCGAGCGGACATCGGTGTCATCCCAAAGCGTGGCCGAGATGTAGTGCTGATCATCCGATGTGGGGTGGATCGAGCAGTATTCGGTATTGACCACGCCCCAGCCCCCTTCGGCCTTGACGCCGCGCATTTCGGCCAGCGTGCGCGGGCGCACCCAGCCCATGCCGGTGCAATGGGGCACCTGATAGAAGCGGTTCTTCGTGGTCACCGGGCCGATCTTCACCGGCTGAAACAGGATGTCATAGCGGGGGTCGCGGGTCATTCTAGCTTTCCTTGCGTCTCGACAATGGCCGTCTCGAAGTGTTTGGGAAACAGGGCGGCAATTGGCCCGCCCCGATCGAGTGGTCAGGTTTCAACCTTAGTGCACGATGGGTCTTGATGCTACGGCTGGCGTGGCCGGCGGAGCGGCTCCGGATGGCGTAGCCGGCCACTGGATGACCTCGGGAGCTGGCGGGCGATACCCTAGAGATGAGTGCGGGCGCTTGGTGTTGTAATGGCGGCGCCAGATCTCGATGACGATCTTCGCCTCGGCGAGGGTATAGAAAATCTCACCCTTGAGCAGCTCGTCGCGGCGCTTGCAGTTGAAGCTCTCACAGTGCTCGGGTCCTTCACATGGCGAAGCCGGTTCCAGATAAGGCGGCCGATGTTGAGTTCTTTTTCGAGCAAGAAGGGCAACGGGCAGTTGCACCTCGAGGAACAGGCAGCCCCGTGCCGAAAGGACGCCCTGCATTGCCCTTTCACTTACAGAATGCGTCCAGACGGTTAGCGACGGCGGCCATTCCGGTAAAGTCATCGACCGCCTCGTTGCCGTCCCAGTTCTTTGCGAGCCGGATCCCGATCATGCCATTGGGCATTAGTGCGACAATGTTGCCACCCCAGCCCATCATTGCGGGCAGATAGAGCTTGCACGTTTCGCTTGCGTCGAAACGCGCGTTCCAGAAAGACATGTGATAGCGCCCTTCGCCAAAGGCGTTGGTGCCACCAATCGGCAGGCCGCGGTCGTCTGGGCTGGCCATGATGGTTGCCAGCATCGGCGCGTACAGGATCTGTTCGTCGCCGTGGCGGCCCATATTCTGAAACAGCGTCGCGATCTTCGCCATGTCGCCAAGCGTAGGATAATAGCCGGTATACATGACCGGCAGGCCCTTGCGTCCATCGCTTTCGATGGTGCGGTTGGTGGCCGCGTGATGGATACCGATCGGGCGATAGACCTCGGTCACAAGCATGTCCCACAGATCGGCTGATGGGCCTTCCTTGCGCCGCAGGTATTCGGCCATCGCCGCGCCAAGCAGGAACATGTCCTGGTCGCGATACCGGGTGACTTCTCCTGGCCCCCAGGGAAGATCGGGTGTCTGGGCCAGCGCCGCGATCTTGTCGGATTCGCTTGGTGCCTCGTACCATTCGGCATAATTGCCATCGAGATATCCGTCGTCGCTGTCGTTCGGATCGCGCTGGTCGGTTCCAAAGCCCACCCCGCTGGCCATGTTCAGAAGATCGCGAAAGGTGACGTCCCGCCAGCCGTCATGGGCAGCGGGGATCTCGACATAATCGACGACTTTCGCGTCAAAGACTTGCGGTCCGTACTTCTGCGCTAGCCGCAATAGTGCCGCCGCGTTGGCCAGCGACAGTTCCTACCCTGGCGCGCGCCTCGAACCTCGCCGACATGCCGCGCCTCGATCTGCTCGTCATCGACGAAGCCCATCACGCTGTTGCCGACAGCTATCGCCGCATCATCGACCGGGTACGCGAAGCCAACCCCGATGCCCGCATCTTCGGGGTCACAGCGACACCGAACCGGGGCGACAGGAAGGGGCTGCGGGAGGTCTTCGACAACGTTTCCGACCAGGTGCGGCTGGGCGAGCTGATCGCCTCGGGCCACCTCGTGCCACCGCGCACCTTCGTCATCGACGTCGGCGTGCAGGATGAGTTGCGGTCTGTCCGCAAGTCGATGTCGGATTTCGATATGGCTGAGGTGGCGGACATTATGGACCGCGCGCCCGTGACCGACGAAGTGATCCGCCACTGGAAGGAGAAGGCCGGCGATCGGCAGACGGTGGTGTTCTGCTCCACCGTCGCGCATGCCGAGCACGTTACCGATGCATTCCGAGCGGCGGGCGTGACCGCCGCGCTGATTCACGGCGACCTGGCGGCCGAGACCCGCAAGGCGATCCTCGCTGACTACGCTGAGGGCAGAATCCGCATAATTGTGAATGTGGCCGTGCTGACCGAAGGCTGGGATCACCCGCCCACCTCCTGCGTCGTGCTGCTGCGCCCCAGTTCCTATAAGTCCACGATGATCCAGATGGTCGGCCGGGGACTGCGCACAGTTGACCCCGAGGAACACCCAGGCATCGTCAAAACCGACTGCATTGTGCTGGATTTCGGGACCTCAAGCCTGATCCACGGCACACTGGAACAGGACGTCGATATCGAGGGCAGGACAGAGGGTGGCGACGCGCCCACCAAGACCTGCCCCTGTTGTGAGGCGGACATTCCTCTCGCTTCCACGGAATGCCCGCTCTGCGGTGAGGCCTTCCCAAGTGAGGAGGAGGGGGCTGGCGAAGGCAACGCTGCTGCGCCTTTGTCGGGCTTCATGATGACAGAAATTGACCTCTTGGAGCGCTCGAGCTTCGCTTGGGTCGATCTCTTCGGAACCGACGACGCATTGATGGCGGCAGGCTTCAATGGCTGGGGCGGCATCTTCTGGAAAAATGGTGTCTGGTACGCGATCGGTGGGGCCAAGGGCGTGCGTCCGCATCTTCTTGGCATCGGCGAGCGCACTGTGTGCCTGGCTCAGGCTGATGACTGGCTGAACACCCACGAAACCGATGAGAGCGCCTTCAAGACCCGCGGCTGGCTGGGGCAACCCCCAACTGAAAAGCAGCTGAAATACCTGCCACCTGAATGCCGACATGACTTTGGCCTGACGCGCTATCGCGCCTCGGCGCTTATGACCTTCGGTTTCAACAAGCAGGGCATCAGCCAGCTGATCAACAGCGCGGCAGCCCCGGACCGGAGGGCGGCATGATCCATGACGGTCTCCGACACTATCAGCGCCGCATTGCGGCGCAAACTCTGGCACCCGCGTGGGGCGCTGTGTGCTGTCTGCAGGCAACCCACCCGTGGTTTTGGCTGGTTCGACCCGGTTCGTTCGAGACGGCCCCGGCCATCGGTCTGGTTCTGCTCGATGCCCTGTCAGTCCCATTGGACGCGATTGGCCAGGGAGCGTTTCGCCATGGTTGATCTCACCGACGAAGAGCGCGCCGCGATCACAGCCACCATGAAGCGTGTGGCGCTGCTGATGGACGAGATCGGCTGGGGCACATCGCTGGCCGATCTCTCCGAGGCGCAGGTGCGCTCTCTAATCGAGGAAGCCGTCGAAGGTTTCCGGGACGCAATGTCCGACATCGCAAAGGCGAGCGCGCTGGAGGTGCCATTTTGACCTTGGACTTCAATCACAAGCCCAGCTTTGCCGATCGTGTCAATGAAGCTGTGGACCGCGCACTCACCGCCGATCAGGCCACGCGGACGCCCCGCGATTATCTTGGGGGGTCCCGCCTCGGTCATGCCTGTGAACGCGCGCTGCAGTTCGAACTCACGGCAACACCCAAGGGCGATGGCAAGGACTTCAGTGGCCAGTCGCTGCGCATCTTCGCCATCGGGCATGTCCTTGAAGACCTCGCTCTCGCGTGGTTGAGGCAGGCAGGGTTTGATCTTTTCACCCGCAAGGGCAATCGCCCCGATGGTGGTCAGTTCGGCTTCTCGGTCGTGGGCGGACGCATTCGGGGCCATGTCGATGGCATCATTGCCGCCGGGCCCGAAGGCTTTGGTCTCGCCGTCCCCGCGCTCTGGGAATGCAAAACCATGAACGCGAAGAACTGGCGTACCTGCGTCAAGGACGGCGTGACCAAGTCGAAACCGGTCTACGCCGCCCAGATCGCGGTCTACCAAGCTTACATGGAAACGAGCGTGCCCGGCATCAGCGCCGCGCCTGCGCTCTTCACAGCGATCAACAAGGACACGGCCGAGCTTCACCACGAGCTGGTGCTCTTCGACGCCGATCTCGCGCAGCGCATGTCCGACCGGGGCGTTCGGATCCTGCAGGCGACTGATGCGGGCGAGTTGCTGCCTCGCATCGCGACCACGTCCGACTTCTTCGAATGCCGCTTCTGCCCGTGGTCTGAGCGCTGCTGGGGGTTGCCCGTATGAGCGACGACGGCATCCTGCATTTCAACCCGTGGATGGACTTCAACGACGGCCCACCGTCCGAGAACCCCTTTGGCTGCGATCCCGACCCTGAACAGATCACTGTGTTTCTCGACGCCGTTTATAGCTGGTGTGAGGGGCTCATCCCGCTGAGGGGCTTTGTCGACAAAGGGCAAGGCCGGGATGGCAAGCCGCATAACATCTGGGTCTCCGCCGACGACACCGCGCCTGAGAAACTCGCAACCTTCGCAGCCTGGGCCAACCGCGAGGGCGCGGCCGTCTATGTGCCGGTGGTGTTGGGGCTGAAAAAGCGGGCAAGGGCCGTCGTATCAAGAATGATGCTCCACGCTGAAAATACCCCCGCCCTCCCTGAAAACAGTAAGGGCCAAAGTGGCAAAGTTTTACTCTGCCCGCAGCAAGACTATCCCGCCACTTTCGTGGCTCACTTTTGCATTGCCGTTCTCAACATCACAACCCGAGCCTGAAATCCTTCGCAGATCGCCTCCGCAAGGCCGGAAAGCCGCACAAGGTCATCATCACCGCAGTCGCCAGAAAGTTGATCACTATGGCGAACGCGCCATGCAAGAACCGTCAAGAATGGACCGCCACAGGGCACTGACAGATACAGTTGCTAGAGGCCCAGCCGATCCACCACCCAGACGCCAAGGGCTTGCACCATGTCATCACGCCAAGACAGCGGGCCCGGGCGATACAAGGCCGAGCCGAGCGCGCGCTGCTGTTTTTCGAGGATGCCAACATCCTCTTTGGCGACCCTTTCCCAACGGTCATAGTAGGGCTCGGCCCGGACTGCGAAATCGGGTTGGTCCAGTCGCGCAGCGGGGAAACAGCCCCCCACCTCCAACCGAGTGCGGTTTTCGGCGATCGGAATGCAGTTCAGCCACCACAGGCAATCTTGCGCGACGGCAAACTGCATGGTGGGCAGGGCAACGGTGAAATAGGTGCCCATCCGCGCATCATCATCCAAGCCGTCGATCTTGTCAAAGGGCGGGACAGTGTCGCTGAGCGTGGCGATGCTGCGGCCTGACACCACCTGAATGCAAATCCAGTTGCCCCGTGTCGGCAGCGTTCGCGAGGTCTGTGCCCCCACCGTATCGCGATGGACGATGCCGGTGTGATAGGTCTCCATTGCGTTTTCGAGGATCAGTTTCCAGTTACACTCCACATCCAGCGTGCAGGTCCAGGTGTGGCGCATCTCTGCGGGCCGATGGCTGGCCATCCGGTCGGGAAGATCGCCCAAATGCTCGGCCAGTGACGGACCTTCTTTTGTAAAGCGCGCAAAGACGAACCCGGCCCATTGATCGATGTCGAGCGTGACGAGGCCGTTCTCGACCTTGTCAAAGCCTTCGACGTCTTTCATGTCCGGGCAACCGTACAGGCGGCCATCGTTCAGATAGCTCCAGGCATGATAGGGGCAGATGATGCGCCCGCCGACGTTGCCCGTGCCTTCCAACAGGATCGACCCGCGATGGCGGCAATAGTTTGCAAAACAGCGCAGCACCCCATCCGTGCCGCGCACCAGCACGATGGGTCCGCCGGGACTGTCAAAGGCGCGGTAATCGCCGGGGTTGGGCAGGGTTTCTGCGCGACACAGAAAGAACCAGTGCTTCACGAACAGGTGCTGGCGCTCGGCCGCAAAGATGGCGGGATCGGTATAGAACCCCGCAGGCATCGACCGCGCCCGGTGCAGCGACGCGGTCGCGGCGGTTATATCAGACGGATCAAGCGGCATCGGGCCCTCCGGCGGCAACTGGCATTCGCCGAGCCGCTTCTTGTTTGTGGGCAGGATTGCCAAAATTAACTGCGTGTTCAAGCGATTTTCATGAAGAGACAGCATCCACAAACACAAGGCGAAATCGAGAGATGGCATCAGACCGTCAAAAACCGCATCCTGCTGGAAAACTACTTCCTCGAAGGGGAGCTTGAAGCCGCCATCGCGACCTTCATCGACCACTACAACAACCATCGCTACCACGAGAGCATCGGAAACCTCACCCCAGCTGATGTTTACTCTGGGCGCGGTGAAACCATCCTGGCTGAAAGGAGACGCATCAAACACAAGACCATCCAAAACCGCCGCTTGAACCATCACCGTCAAGCAGCATAACCCAAACCCGATGAGCCAATAACCTCCGCTCCAAAATCACCGCGGATGTTCCAAATCATTCGACGACGGACAAACTTTTGCACTGCCGTTCTCAACACTTTTGTCACCCCGAGACCTTCCTTGCTGCCTTCGAGCTGGACAGCTTGCGTGACATGCCCGACGGCGAGTTGTTGGAGGGCACGGGGCTTGACTGGCGGATGGAACAACGACGGGTAGTACAGGTCGGGGGCATAAGGCCCGCTCTTGCAGGCGAGCGTCTGCCGCGTTCACTCTGCCAAGTCGCGCATGACCGCGATCAGATCCGATTTTCCCTCAAACCCGATACCTGGAAGCTCTGGCATTGTGATGTGACCGTCGACCACCTTCACCTCATCAGGAAATCCTCCATATGGTTGGAACAAGTCTGGATAACTTTCGTTTCCCCCCAGCCCAAGGCCAGCCGCGATGTTCAGTGACATCTGGTGCCCGCCATGGGGAATGCAACGCGACGGGGACCAGCCGAATTGCTCCATAACGTCGAGTGTCCGAAGGAATTCCACCAGCCCATATGACAGCGCGCAGTCGAATTGCAGCCAGTCACGGTCTGGCCGCATGCCACCATATCGCAGAAGGTTGCGTGCATCCTGATGCGAGAACAGGTTTTCGCCGGTCGCCATGGGGCCAGCGTAAAACTCTGACATGGCGGCCTGCAGGAAATAATCCAGCGGATCGCCGATTTCTTCGTACCAGAACAGCGGATACTGGCGTAGCATCTTTGCATAGGCGATACCGGTTTCAAGATCAAAGCGCCCATTGGCATCCACTGCCAGCCGCGCCTCGTCGCCGATTTCGGTCAGCACAGCCTCAATCCGGCGCTGATCTTCGTCAATTGAAGCACCTCCGATCTTCATTTTGACTACGGTGTAGCCACGATCAAGATAGCCGTGCATCTCGGCACACAGCGCCTTGTTGTCCTTGCCCGGATAATAGTAACCACCGGCAGCGTAGACGAATACGCGTGGGTTCGCCTCGATCCCCTTGCGTTCGGCCAGCAAGCGAAACAGCGGCTTTTGCTCGATCTTTGCTATCGCGTCCCAGACCGCCATGTCGATGGTTCCGACTGCAACCGAGCGTTCGCCGTGCCCCCCAGGCTTTTCGTTCGACATCATTGCCGACCAGATTTTATGGGGGTCCAGATTTAAACCACTGTTATCCAGAAGAGTTGCCGGAGCGGCTTCGAGTATGCGATCGCGGAAACGTTCGCGGATCAGACCGCCTTGGCTATAGCGTCCATTCGAATTGAACCCGTACCCCACGACCGGCTTCCCGTCGCGCACCACATCCGTAACCACAGCTACGAGACTCGCGTTCATCTTGCTGAAGTCGATATACGCGTTTCGAATGGGCGACGAGATGGGTTTGGTCACTTCGCGGATGTCTATGATACGCATATTGCAATTTTCCCCTTGTCAACGATCGCGCTTGGGACTGGCCCGTTGTGGTCTACTGCTGCGGACTGGGAAGCCCCCCGCTCAGATCTCTATCGGCGTTCTTTCGACACCAGACAGCCTGAACCCGGGAACCGAGGCACCGTTTGGTCGACAATAGGTAGCGGCGCATGGCATGGAAATTGCTAACCCATTATTCACTAGCACCGTCAGATATCTGCGCTGCGAAGGGCGTCGCAGACTGCATCGGTCACCATTTGGGTGTTGGCCGTGCCACCCACGTCTGGAGTCATGATGCCGTCTGCGCATACCTTTTCAACCGCGCGCATCAGGCGCTTTCCTGCCGACCCCTCACCAAGATGTTCAAGCATCTGGGCCGCGGTCCAAAAAGTTGCAATTGGATTAGCGATCCCTTTGCCGCTGATGTCGAAAGCTGAACCGTGGATCGGTTCGAACATCGACGGATAGCGGCGTTCGGGGTCAATGTTGGCTGTGGGCGCAACGCCAAGGCTGCCTGCGAGTGCACCCGCAAGGTCCGACAGGATGTCTGCATGCAGGTTTGTTGCAACGATAGTGTCGACACTTTTGGGGGTCTTCACCATACGCACGGTCATTGCATCGACCAGCATCTTCTCCCAGGCCACATCCGGAAAATCGGTCGAGACTTCGGCAGCAATTTCGTCCCACATCACCATGCCATGACGTTGCGCATTCGACTTGGTTACGACAATCAAGGATTTGCGCGGGCGCGACTGGGCAAGCTGAAAGGCATACCGCATGATCCGGGTCACACCAGCACGGGTGAAAACAGCAACCTCTGTGCCGACTTCCTCGGGAAATCCCTTGTGCACCCGTCCACCGTGTCCAGAATACTCGCCTTCCGAATTTTCACGCACGATGACCCAATCCAGGTCACCAGGCCCCACGCCCGCAAGCGGCGATGTGATTCCGGGCAGGATGCGCGTTGGCCGCACATTGGCATATTGGTCAAAGCCCTGACATATGCGAAGGCGCAAACCCCAGAGCGACAAGTGATCGGGCACATCCAGCGCGCCGACTGCACCGAAAAAGATCGCATCAAAATTGCGAAGCTGCGCCAATCCGTCCTCCGGCATGAACGCCCCAGTGCGCTTGTAACGGTCGGAACCCCAGTCGAAATCGGTTACGTTGATTTCGAAACCGCCATCCTTTTCGGCCAGAACATGCAGGGCCTGAAGCCCCATGGCGATGACTTCCTTGCCGATACCATCGGCAGGGATTGCAGCAATTGTGTGGGTTTTCATTTTGGGTTTCCGCCGTTTACAAGATTCAGTCTGACCGAATGCCTCCGAGTTGGGAGAATTCCGCGCGCATTTCTTCGATAGACTGGCCCAGACCTGACAGCACCGCGGCCAGGATGCGAGCTTTTGGGCCGCTGAGATCGCCCGCGAAGATGGCGCCGGCGGCTTCGAGATCCTTGCCGCCGCCATTGCCATAGACAGGCTTGACCCGGCCTCGTGAGCATCGCGACGTCACGATCACCGGCGTGCCTCCGGCGATGATGTCCCTGACAGAAAAGGTCACAGCCGGTGTGGTGTTGCCAATGCCAAAGCCCTCGATGACGATGGCCTTTGCCCCGGAACTTGCCGCAAAACGGATGGCTCGATCCGATGCACCCATAACCATCTTGATCAACTCGATGTCAGTCTCCACCTTAGGGGCCGCATAAGTCTTTCGCAGTACGGGGCGTCGGGACAGTGAAATAGCTTCCCCGTCGATCTCACCAAGTTTGCCGTGGTCGCCTGACCTGAAGGTATCTAAGCGCGAGGTGTGGGTCTTCGACACGTCGCGCGCCGCGTGGAATTGCTGCTCGAAGCAGATCAACGCGCCAAGCCCGCGCGCAAGCGGTGAACCGGCAAGCCGAATGGAATCCGCGATGTTTCGTGGCCCGTCGGCGTCGGGGTAGTCCGCATTTCTTTGCGCGCCGGTGAAAACCACGGGCTTGTCGCCTGTGAGAAGCAGGTCGACCAGAAAAGCGCTTTCTTCCATAGTGTCAGTGCCGTGCGTCACAACGACACCAGAGATAGCCGGATCAGCGAGCTTCTCATTGACTCTGGTGGCCAGTGCATAGGCGAGCGGAAGTTCCATGGCGTAACTGCCGATACTGCAAAATTCCTCGACCTCAACTTCGATCCCTTCAAGCGGATCATGCACCATTGCTCGCAGGTCATCACCCTTGATGCTGGCAGTGACATCGCCTGTCTGGGCGTCGCGCTGGGAGGCGATGGTTCCCCCAGTCGTCAGTAAGCAGATTCTAATCATTGCTTAGCCTCCTGTTCACCACTTGGTATTTTGGTCTGACAAAGAGATCAAGAAAATTTCTGAAGCTCGCAAAAAATGACGATATTCCCCCTTTGTTCTAATTTTATTGCGTTTTCTTTCACATTGACATACGAAAAATTCGCGTCAATAATTTGCTTCGTGCATTTTGGTCAGGCCAAATTTGCTCATGAATATAAGACCCCCTGGAAACCAAAGTATGGAGAACCTCGATGTCTGACCCATTTACGAGAATGAAGCTCGGGCCTTCCCGTCGACAATTCTTGCGGGAAGCTGCGGCAGTAGGCGGCGCGGCGATGCTGCCTGCACCCTTCATGATGAGCAAAGCCTTCGCCCAAGACGCGTCAAATACGTTGGTCATTGCCGCACCCGCGACGCCACAAGGTCTCGACATCGAATTCGACGTCAGTCTTGGATCAATCGACTCGCTCGGCGCGCTGTACGAATACTTGCTGGCCTACGAAAAAATGGAGGATCCTGATGCGCCAGGGGTGATGCGTGAAGACACCTCGGTGCGCACAGACATGCCAAACAACCTTGCGCTGCGTGGGCGTCTTGCGGAATCGTGGGAGGTATCGCCCGATGGTCGCAAAGCGATTTTCAAACTGCGCGAAGGAATCAAGTCCAACTGGGGCAACCTCTTTTCCGCCAAGGACGTCAAGTGGACCTGGGACCGCAAGTTCAACCTGAAGGGTCAGGGCTTGTTTCAGACCGCGGTTCTCGGCCTGACCTCTCCTGATCAGATCAAGATTGAGGGGGATTACGTCATTTCCTTCAATCTCGACAATCCAAATCCCTTGCTCCTCAAACAGCAATGTAACTTGGCCAACCCTATCTATGACGCTACCAAGTGCGCCGAGGTGGGAGGATCTGCAGATCCGTGGGCGACCGAGTTTCTGAAGAACGACAGCGCGGGATTTGGTCCCTACAGAATCACGCAACTCGTTCGCGGTCAGCAGGCGGTCTTTGAGGCGCGCGACGATTACTGGGACGAAATGCCGACGATGAAGCGGGTGATCATGCGCGAAGTCCCCCAGTCAGCGAGCCGATTTTCGCTGCTTCAGGGTGGGGCAGTCGATATTGCCCAGTTCTTGCAGCCGCGCGAACTTGAAGGACTCAAGGCCACTCCCGCGGTTGCAGTGGATTCTGTCAACTCTTCCTACATGATCTGGTTGGAATTGAACGCAGAAATGGCACCCTTCGACAATGTTGACGTGCGACGCGCTGTCAATCTGGCCATTCCGCGAGACGAAATCGTTCGCACGATCTATTATGGCTATGCAGACGCGCAAACCGCACCCATGCCATACATCTATCCCATGGCAGACACGGATTCTTTCCCCTATTCCGAGAACATTGAAAAAGCCAAGGAGGCGCTTGAAAAGGCAGGTTTCGCTTCCGGCTTCCAGACAACACTGTCGTACAACGCCGGCGATCCGACGCAAGAGCCTATTGCGCTATTGCTTCAGACCTCGCTCAAACAGATCGGCATCGAACTGATCCTTGAAAAGCTTCCGGCCGGCGTGTTTTACGAGAACGTTACCAAGCGCGCCAAGCCGATGATCTTTTATCTCGACTCGCCCTGGACACCTGATCCGGGCTACTCGACCTACCTCTACTTCAATTCTGACAGTTATGTGAACTATTCGAACTACAAGAATCCCACCGTCGATGCTCTCATCACCGAGGGTCTCGCAACGTTGGATGATACCGTCAGGTTAGAGAAATACACCGAAGTGCAAAGGATCCTTTTGGACGAGGCACCCTGGGGCTTCATTGCTTATCCGCAGTACACACTTGCGCGAAAAGCTGAACTGAAGGGCTACACGTATTACACATCAAATAATCTGCGATTCCAGGACTTTTACCGCGGATAACAGTTAAACTCTGCCTCTCCGGAACAAACCGGAGAGGCGCTTCCATTGAACGGGGGATTCATGCTTTCAAAACTTGGGGTATTCTGGAAAGTTGCACGGATAAGGCCCCGTTTTGCAGCAGGATATATTATAGTAGCGATAGTGATGTTGCTGGCAATCTTTGCGCCACTGATAGCGCCATATTCCCCTATCCAAGCAGACTCGATGAGTTTTCTTGAACCACCAAGCGCCCAGCATCTTTTCGGAACAGACAATGTAGGCATGGATATTTTCAGCCGCGCCATATACGCGCCACGCATCGATCTGACCATCGCGGTTCTTGGGACCGCGCTGTCGGCCGTGCTCGGCGGTTCCATCGGTGCATGGGTAGGCTACTACAATTCCGGGCGTGGCGTCCGGGTTTGGCTGTCGATCGCCGTGATGCGCGCCGCAGATGTCATTCAAGCTTTTCCGGTGTTCGTCTTTGCCATCGCACTTGTCGCAATCCTTGGTCAGAGTATCCAGACCGTGGTTCTCGCCATCGCCTTCGTTAACGCGCCGATCTACCTGCGGCTTATGCGCTCGCAAGTGCTTTCCATCCGCTCGATGCGCTATGTCGAGGCAAGCCAAGTCAATGGGCTCAGCGACTTTCAGACCATCGTTCGCCACGTGATCCCCAATGCAATGGGTCCGGTGCTGTCGCAATTGTCGATCAATGTGGGATGGGGAATCTTGTTGACGGCGGCTCTGTCTTTCATCGGGGCTGGCGTTCGCGCGCCAACACCGGAATGGGGCTCGATGATCGCCATGGGCTTCCAGAACGTCGTGACGGGCCAATGGTGGCCGTCGATGTTTCCCGGTGCCATGCTGGCCATCACGGTTTTTGGCTTCTCGCTGGTTGGCGCGTCAATCGAGGTGCTTGCCGATCCCGCCAAACGACGCGAACTGCTGTCGGAAGTGCGTGCGCGAGATCAACTCCGCGCGACTGGCGCCAAACAGAGCGGTACCACTTGATGCGCCGAGTCCACACATATCTCGCCAAACGGATGCTGTTTGTCATGCCGCAATTGCTGGGCATCATTCTTGTGAGCTTTTTGCTCGTCAAAAGTATTCCGGGCGATCCAGCGGTCTTGATGTTGGGTCCGACGGCGACCCCCGATGCCATCGACAGCTTGCGTGCACAATTGGGGCTCGAAGAGCCGCTCTATGTCCAGTTCGGCATTTATGTGCATAATCTCTTGCAAGGAGATCTCGGGACGTCTTGGCAAACCACACGGCCGGTGTTGGAAGATCTCATTCTTCGCTTTCCGGCGACACTCGAGCTTGTCACCCTGTCTTTGTTGCTCGCAATCGTCGTGGGCGTATCGCTGGGCGTTTTTGCTGCGCGGCGCCCTAATGGCTGGGTGGCCCGAGTTGCAGATTTTTACGGTTTGAGCGCCGGCGCAGTTCCAGATTTCTGGTTCGCGCTGGTCCTGATCTTCATCTTTTACACCCTACTTGGCTGGGCGCCGGCACCCTTGGGTCGGATGGACATGATCGTGTTTCCACCGCCGCAGGTTACTGGTGCCTATACGATCGACTCGCTGATCGCGGGTGATTTCCAGGCGTTCCGTTCCGCGTTGTCACACCTTGTGCTGCCGGTTCTGACGCTTGGGCTGCTCAATGCCGGGCCGATCCTGAAGATGACACAGGCAACGATGGAAAGAATGCTGGAGTCTGATTTCAGCCGTTATGAAGTGCTGTCCGGCGTGCCGCAAAGATTGGTCGTACGCCACGCGCTGAGGAACGCGCTGCCATCGATCGTGACAATTATTTCGGTGCTCTACGGCTACCTGATCGGTGGGGCGGTGCTGGTGGAGACTGTGTTCTCGTGGGGTGGAGCGGGGCAATATGCGGTGCAGGGTGTCCTTAATTCCGATATCTATCCTGTGCTTGGCTTCGTGTTGTTCTCTGCTGTTTTTTCGTTGATCGTCTACATCGTGGTCGATCTAATATATGTCCTGCTTGATCCCCGCGTCAGAAACTAGGTAAAAGATGAGCATGGCGCATCCAGCACTCATTCAATCGGTCGATGCAGTTTTGGCATCAGGACCACTGATCCGTATCGAAAACCTGCGTGTTGTCTTCCCCACAGGTTCGGACGAGCCCAAGGAAGTGTTGCGTGGACTAAACATGGAGATAATGCCGGGTGAGATCCTTGGCTTGGTAGGTGAAAGTGGTGCAGGCAAAACCACCTTGGCTCGGTCCATTGTTGGCGTGCCGCCTGGTCCAGGTCGCATAACCGAAGGCAAAGTGATCTTTGGCGGACGCAACATCCTTGACCTGCCAGAGCCAGAGCTCAGGAAGCTTCGCGGGCGAAGACTGTCCGTGGTGGTGCCCAATCCGCGCGCTGAACTTAATCCCACTATCCCCGTGGGCAGGCAAATTGCCGCAATGGCGCAGATCCACCTAGGCGTGGACCGGAAGGAATCCGAGCGCATGGCGCTCGAGATGCTCAAGGATGTGCAGATCCCTGATCCGGTGCGCCGCATGCAGGCATATCCACACGAACTGTCTGGCGGGATGGCGCAGCGCGTCGTCATCGCCATGGCGCTGATATGCAATCCGGCATTCATCATCTCTGACGATGCCACCAGTGGCCTCGACGTGACCGTCCAGACGCAGATCCTGTCGTTGCTTTCGCGGCTTGCCGCAGATCACAATTCCGCCATGCTTTTCATCACCCGCGATATTGGCATCACCGCGCACTTCTGCGACCGGGTCGCAGTGCTCTATTCCGGAGAAATTATGGAACTTGCGATGCGTGAGCAACTTTTCCTTGAGCCGGCTCATCCCTATACACTGATGCTGCTTTCTTCTTTCTCGCATTCGCCGGAATTGCGCGATGCCTGGAGCGTACCAGAGACCGGCATCCGGCAAGATCAGGAAAAGGGGTGCCGTTACTCAAATCGATGCCCGCTCGCCCAGCCGGTGTGCCACGAGGTGCGCCCTCCTTTCGCCGCAATCAAGCCTGGGCATTCTGTGCGTTGCCATTTCCCGGTGATGCCGTCATGACCGCAATCCTGACCATCGACCGACTGTTCAAGCAGTTCCCAATTTCAGGATCCAGGCAGGTCGTCCAAGCGATCAACGACGTGAGCCTGTCAATTGAACCCGGGGAAACGTTGGGTTTGGTGGGTGAAAGCGGGTCCGGAAAAACCACCGTTGGGCGCTGCATCGTCGGACTTCTGGAGCCGACATCAGGGGAAATCAGCTTTCGCGGCGTGCCGATTACCAATCGGAATGCCGCGCGGCACTCACTTACCGGCAAGATACAGTTCGTCTTTCAGGAGCCCGCCGAAGCACTTGACCCGCGCATGAAGATTGGCGTTTCAATCAGTGAGCCGCTGACACCACTGAAACTGGACTGGGCAACGCGCGTCCGTCGCACTCTGGATGCGATTAAACTTGTGAGGCTGGATCCCGCGTTGCTTGACGCCTATCCTTCAGAGCTTTCAGCGGGCCAGCAGCAACGTGTGGGCATTGCGCGTGCGATGGTCACCGGACCAGAACTCGTTGTGCTTGACGAACCCACGTCAGCTTTAGACCCCACCGCGCGGGCAGAGATCATTGACCTTTTGCAGCGCATCCAAGCCGAGCGAAACACAGCGTACCTGTTCATTTCTCATGACCTGTCAACCGTGCGTTTCATCAGTCACCGAGTGGCGGTGATGTATCTGGGCATGATTGTCGAGCAAGGGCCTGCACACACGGTGTTCAACCGTCCGCAACATCCCTATTCCTGCGGACTTCTGTCGTCGGTGCTGTTGCCGCACCCTCACCTGAAGATCGCCACCAGCGTCAGCTTGAAGGGAGAGATCCCCAGCCCCATCAACCTGCCAAAGGGCTGTTTTCTTGCATCGCGCTGTCCCTTTGTGATCGACCGCTGCCAAACGGAAATGCCCGCGCGCACGGTTGTTGGGCCGGGTCATTCAGTGCATTGTTTCCGGCACGAGGACGTGGCGCGCACGGTGCCAGCTTCAGACACTTTCACGACTTTCATGGCCGAAGCCAAGCGAATTCTCGATCGCAAGGCCCAGGCCACGCCAAACCGGTGGTTTCCACAGGACAAGCAGATAGATAAAGCGGAGACAGATAATGTCGGGAAGACTTCTAGGTAAGACGGCAATCGTCACGGGCGGGGCTCGCGGAATTGGGGGTGCCATCGCTACAGCTTTCGCGCGCGAAGGTGCCGATGTGGTAGTGCTGGATCTAAGGATCGACGCCGCCAAAGCCAAAGCTGTCGAACTCGCTCAGTTTGGCGTCCGCACTTTTGCCGTAGCTTGCGACGTCAGCAATGAGGCGCAAGTCGAGTCATCCTTTGCTAAGGCCACAAAGATGCTCGGTCATCTCGACATTCTCGTCAATAATGCCGGGATCGACACCACCTCGCTGGTCGTCGATATGCCCACCGACATGTGGGACCAAATGATGGCGATCAATCTCAAAAGTGTGTTCCTGTGCACACGTGCCGTCCTCAAACCGATGATTGCGCGCCAATCCGGCCGTATCATCAACATCGCTTCGCAGCTTGGTCACAAGGGCGCCCCCGAAATGGCCCACTACGCTGCCTCGAAGGCTGCCGTCATCGGCTTTTCTAAGTCACTTGCTTATGAGGTGGCACGTGATGGCATCACCGTCAATTCGATATGCCCTGGTCCGATAGACACCGAATTGTTCCGCAACCTGCCAGAGGACTGGCGCAAGCGTAAGCTTGGGGAACTGCCGATCGGTCGCGCGGGCCACGTCGATGAAATCGCGCCGACCGCGGTCATGCTCGCATCCGACGAAGGGGCCTATTACATCGGCGCCACGCTCAACCCGAATGGCGGCGATGTAATGCTTTGAAGCTGCCTTGGGTTTTATGCTTCAGCCCCATCCGTATCTGGCAACTGTCCCATCAGCAACGTGCGCGCCAGGATTGGATACGGAGCGTGGCTTTGGGGTGATCACGAACATAGTATTGACGCCCAACTTGGAAGACAGCAAGACAAGGGATCGTCAATCATAACTGAAACGAATTTCATGTCGCTTGATGAACAAAACCCAACCCTTGCCAAGGCTGCAGCCAAGCCAAGCCTAGAAGATCAGAGCGGCGGCGTGAGTCCCGTTGTTAACGTCACCAAGGCGACTGTGGCCGAGTTGCAAATGATGATGCGCGACGGGCGTATCAAACCCTACGAAAAACTGCCTTCGCAGCGGGAACTCGCAAGCGCGCTGAAAGTCAGCCGTGCGACCCTGCGCGAGGCGCTGTCGGTTCTTGCGACCATCGGTGAGATTTCGGTGCGTCCGGGTAAGCGTGGGTTCATTTCAAGTCCCGAAGGTTCGTCGGAAATGCCTTCCTGGCGGTTTTCTGCGCGCTACTCTCTGAGCGAGGTCTACCATTTCCGCTATATCTCCGAGAGCTACGCCGCGCAGGTCGCTGCCATAAAGCACACGCCCGCCGATCTTGTCGAACTTGAGGAGAGCACAGAGCGTTTCCGAGCGGCCGCGCACTCCAAGGATATCATTGCCTATGCGCACGCCGATTCCGACTTCCATCAGTCGATTCTAAAAATTTCGGGAAACAAGCTTCTCATCGACATGAACAGGACGTTCGCAAGTATCTTGGTGGAAAGCCAGATTCTGCCAACCGTGCGTCCGGGCAATCTGTGGATCGCGGTCAAAGAGCACGAACGCATCCTTGAGGCCATTGCCATGAATGACCCGGACGGTGCCAGCTACTTCATGCGCAAACACATCACCATGGCGGGAAGCCGGGCGGGTCTTGCCGTCCACGAACTTCCCTGATTTTCAACCAAGCGGGCAGTGCGGGGCATGGGTCCCATCCTTGCTGACCTATGATAAGCATCTGGAGACGGACATGTCGGACAAAGCACTCAGGATAGCAGTGATCGCGGGAGACGGCATCGGCAAGGAAGTGGTCCCCGAGGGGCTTCGCGTGCTTGAGGTCGCGAAAGCGAAGTTCGGCATCGGTTTGGACTTCGACATTTTCGACTTCGCATCCTGCGATTACTATGCTGCGCATGGAAAGATGATGCCAGACGACTGGAAGGCCCGGATCGGCGGCCATGACGCGATTTTCTTCGGCGCTGTCGGCTGGCCTGAAACCGTGCCCGACCACATTTCGCTGTGGGGGTCACTGCTGCAGTTCCGCCGAGAGTTTGACCAGTACGTCAACCTCCGCCCTGTGCGCCTGATGCCCGGCGTTCCGGCGCCGCTCGCCAATCGCGCGCCCGGCAGTATCGACTTCTACATTGTGCGCGAAAACACCGAGGGAGAATACTCCTCAATCGGTGGACGCATGTATCCGGGCACCGAGCGCGAGATCGTCATTCAGGAAACTGTGATGAGCCGCGTCGGCGTTGACCGCATCCTGCGTTACGCCTTTGAGCTTGCCGCCAAACGTGAGGCCAGGCACCTTACCTCGGCCACCAAGTCGAACGGCATCTCGATTACCATGCCCTATTGGGACGAGCGGGTGGAAGAGATGGCCAAAAACTACCCGGATGTGCGTTGGGACAAGTATCACATCGACATTCTTGCTGCTCATTTCGTGCTTAATCCTGACCGCTTCGACGTGGTGGTCGCGTCCAACCTGTTTGGAGACATCCTCTCCGATCTCGGCCCCGCCTGCACCGGAACCATCGGAATCGCGCCTTCCGCCAATATCAATCCAGAGCGCAAGTTTCCGTCGCTGTTCGAGCCGGTGCACGGCTCTGCGCCTGACATTGCTGGGAAGGGCGTCGCCAACCCTATAGGTCAGATATGGACGGCGGCGATGATGCTGGACCATTTCGGGCACGCACAGGCAGCAAGTGCCATTGTGCGCGCTATCGAGACGGTGCTTGCCGATCCTGGCACCCGCACACGCGACCTCGGCGGAACAGCCGGTACCACGACCTGTGGCAAGGCTGTGGCTGCAGCGATGGCGTAGCAAGAATATCTGTAGTATCCGTTGTCAGCAAGAGGCATTTAGATGTTTCGGCATCACGAAGTTTGGTGTATTGACGCTATACGTCGCGGTGCCGTCCGAATGGTAATTCCGTCTGGGTGCGCGTGGTCGACGGTAAGCGTTTCTTGGCCCCCACCTTCCCGATTTTCGCCTGACCTGCGATGCCACGCCTGATGGAGATTGGTTGGGAGTTTCGCGATGGCGACTACGGTGGAGTTT
>JBILYK010000050.1:0-24496 GCA_044377735.1 Paracoccaceae bacterium
GGCGGCGGCCGGGCGGATCATGGCGCTGATGTCCTTCTGCCCGCCCGAAGCGCTCGACTGGAACTCGATCGAACTGCACGATGCGATGGCTACGCGCGATGATCTGCTGTTCTGCCCCGCCGTCTACGGCTACTACACCTACGCCGAGGCCGACCAGCGCCGCCCGCTCTCTTTCCATGATTTCGCCGGGCCCGCCGGACTGGCCGGATCGACCGTCGGGGGAACCGGGCTCGCGCTCTCGGCTCGCTGCACCGAGCCCGGCGCCGCGCTGGCCTATCTGCGATTTGCCGCGGAACTGGCGACGCAGCGCGGCTTCGCGCACCACCACGGGCAGCCTGCGCATGCTGCGATCTGGCACGACAGCGCGATCGATGCGTCTTTCGGCGGGGCCTTCGGGGCGACAGCGGCGTCACTCGGACACGCCTGGGTGCGCCCCCGCCATGCGGGCTACCTCGGTTTTCAGGAGCTGGGGGGCGATCTCGTCGAGGCCCTTCTGCGCGGCACCATCGACGGGCGCATGCTCTGCGACCGTCTCTCGGACGCCTGGCGCGAGAGCTTCCTCTGTAATGCCTGCGATTGAGCGCTCAGGCGAGGCGCCTCGCGAGTTCCTCTGCCGCGCGGACCACGGCGGCAACGAGCGCCGCCCTTCCCGCCCTGGTGAGGCGTTGCTCTGGGGCAGCGATACTCAGCGCGGCGATGACCTTGCCCGACTTATCGATGACGGGTGCGGCGACGCAGCCGGCATGTTCATTGGCCTCATTGAGTTCGATCGCATGTCCGAGCCGGCGGAAGCGGCGGATCTGGGCGATGATGCGCGCAATGTCGGTCTCGGCCTGACCCGTTGGTGACTGCCTGACCGTTGCCTTGAGAAGTCGCGTCAGCGCCGCGTCATCCATGTCCGACACCAGCAACCGTCCAGCCGCCGCCCAGTTGACCGGCACGCGCGATCCTGCGTTCGAGATGATGCGCAAGGGGCGGATCCCCTCCTGCTTGAGCAGGACCAGAAGCATATCGTCCTCAAGTACGGAGAGTTGCACGGTATCGCCCGTCTCGTCGCGCAGATCTTCGACGATCCGCGCCCCCTCGCGCAGCAGGTCATCTTCTGCGCGGTAAGCCATGCCGAGATCGTAAAGCCGCCGACCGAGGAAGAGGCCGCCGCCCCGCCCCGGCGCCGAGAGGAAGCCGCCCTCTGTCAGGGTCCTGGCGATCTCGTATGCCGTCGATTTCGGAATGCGAAGATCACCGATCAACTGCGTGACCGTTGCCGGCTCCCCGCGCTTCAGCAGGTACTCCAGAATCTCGATCGCCCGAAGCAGGCTGCGCGAACTGCCGCGCTCATCCCGTCCCTCGCTCGCGTCCTCAGAAGAAGGACGGGCCGTCTCGCGGGGAGAGACGGAATTGCGCAGTGCGGTCGTGTCGGGTGGAATCCTCATTACTGCATTCTGGACTTTAATCCAAGATCCCGCAATGGTAGTGTTTCCGCGTTCTGGCCTAGACCCGCCACTGTAGGATCGGAAAGCGGATAACGGACATCGAGGTCATCGGACTTCGTGCTCCCGGATGGGACACGCTTTCATTCGACAGGTCCTACGACAATTGCCTCGTGCTTGTCCATAGCGACGCGGGGCTCACCGGGATTGCCGAGGTAGACAGCGTCCCCTCGGTGATCCGCGCGATCATCGACCCGCCGCGTTCACACAGCCATGCGATGGGGCTCCGGGTCGCGGTCGACGGGCAGGAGGTCGAGACCGTCGCCGATATCGCGGCAATCTGGGATCGGATGTATGACCTGACAAGCTACTACGGCCGGCGCGGCGTCATCATTCATGCGATCTCTGGCGTCGATATTGCGCTGTGGGACCTCGTCGGCAAGGCGAGCGGGCAGATCGTCGGCGCGATGGTCGGGGCGGCGCACCATCGACCGCGGCCTCGCGCTCGGCCTCAGGGCGATCAAGATCGTTGCCGATCCGCACTGGCGGACGGACGTCGCGCGCACCGAGTCGCTGATCCGCGCCGCGCGCGACCATGTCGGGCCCGACATCCGCCTGATGGTCGATGCCGCCACGGCTTGGACCTGCGCCGAAGAGGGGCTGCCGCTGATGCCCATCGTCCGCGACTTCGGCTTCGAATGGGTCGAGGCGCCGTTGCCGCTCGACGATCTTGAGGGGCACGCGCGTTTCCAGGGCTTCGGCGTGCCGATCGGCGCGGGGGATCTCGGCCTCGCCACGCGCCACGATTGCGAGGCGGCCTTTCGCGTCGGGCGCATCGACATCGCGCAGCCGGAAGTGACGAATTCGGGCGGGATCACGGAGTTGTACCGGATCGCCGCACTCGCCGCACGGCTCGGGCGGTGGGTGGTGACGCATGGCTACAAGACGAACATCACCATCGCCGCGAACCTCGGTTTCCTGTCGCGGCAGGAGGCGGATGAGCCCTGCGAATACTCGACCTCGGAGTCGCCTCTGCGCTGGGAGCTCACTCGAGAGCGCTTCCCGATCCGCCCCGATGACCGGATCGAGGTGCCCGAGCGACCGGGCCTCGGCGTCGACCTCGCCCCCGACGTCGTAGCCCGCTACCGCACTGGCTGAACTATCGGCCCATCGCACCGGTAACGGGCAAAAAGGTCTTCGTTCAACTCGATCCCGAGGCAAACCTGCTACTTGTGCACAGACGCCACGGTGACACCGTCCTGACTCTGCCAAAACGAAATCACCGCAGTGCAGAAGCCATTTAACAGCGGAAAGTCACTCTTGATTTGCAAAAGTCCGAAATATCGGAATATTGTATGCTATATTGCACAAAGTAAGCCGCTGTGTTACCAAGATCCGCAGCGTCACCTTCGAACGGCGCAGGGTCAGGACTCGCAATGGGCAACAGAGCCTCACTTTCGCCAGAAATCGTGCTTGCACGTACGGCTGATCGAACTTACCGGTTCGATTTTGGTGTGTGGTTCTGGGGCGACGCGATCGCCTTCGACGGGTTGCTTGACGCGGCTAACCTGCTCGGCGACGGGCGCCATGCCGCCTTTTGCGAGCGTTTCGTGACGCGTTGGAGTGCGCGCCCGGTCGCGTGGACTGACTATCTCGCGCCCGCCCTGTCGATCTTTCGTCTTGTCGAGGCTGGACGTGACGATCTGAAGCCGACGCTGCGGCGTCTGCTCGATCTCTACCTTGTCCAGACGCCGCGGGGTGACACCGGCCTGCACTATTTCCGCCCGGACCTTCCGCAGTACCGAACGACAGTCCTGATCGACTCGCTCTACCATGTCCCGTCTTTCATCGCCGCATGCGGCAACCTGTTTGCCGATACCAAACTCCATGCAGAAGCGATCGAGATGTGGTCGGGCCATGCGGATGCGCTGCGCACGCCCGGGCGCGCGCTGCTTTGGCACAACTACGATCGTGGCACAGGGCGGCATCGTGGCTATGGTTGGGGTCGTGGCAACGGTTGGGCGCTGCTTGGGCTTGTCGATCTGATCGAGCGCCTCCCGCCTCGGTCCGACGGAAGGCGACAACTGGTTCGGGAGTTCGACGATTTCTGCCGTTCGGTCGCTGCACTTCAGGACGAGAGCGGCTTCTGGCGCACCCTTCTCGAGGACCGCGAGGCGAGCCTCGAGACGTCGACTGCCGCCTTCTACGGCGCCGTTTTCACGAAGGGGCGCCGCCTCGGACTTCTGGACGAGTCTTACGCAGAACCGTCCGAGCGCGCCTGGCGGGCGCTCTTGTCGCGCATCGATGACGAGGGTGGGGCCTATGGCACGTCGGCCGTGACCTGGGCGGCAAATCTCACGAGCGAGGACCTCGCGCTCTACCGTTCCGCTCCGACCGAGGTGAATGTTTGGGGGCAGGGGGCGGCGCTCAGATTTGCGGCCGAACGGCTCCGCCTGACGCAAACGCAATGAGAGGAAGCGATGATGTCAAGACTTGAAAAGCTCGAGGTGATCCCCCTGCGCGTTCAGGGAAGTGACGTGGATGACTGCGACGGGACGGTGGACTCGGTCCTCATCCGGCTAACCGACGACGAAGGTCGCACAGGCATCGGTGAGAGCGATGCCTCGCCAGAGGCAGTGAAGGCTTTTCTCGAGATGCCGACCGCGCACATGTGGGCAAGGCGGGCCTTCGAGATCATCCAAGGTCAGGATCCGCGCGAGATCACCGCGCTGTGGGAACGGGTCTATGAGGGCACGATCTACTCGGGGCGGCGCGGCCTAGGGATCCACGCCCTCTCGGCCATCGACATTGCACTCCACGATCTGGTTGGCAAGCAACTCGACATGCCAGCCTACAAGCTCATGGGCGGTGCGCGGCGCGATCAGTTGAGGCCTTATTGCACGACCTACCCGGGGCTGCCAGGGGACCGAACGCTCGCCGAACTCCTCGAGATCACCGGTCAGCAATTCGAGAAGGCGCGCGCCCTCGGCTTCAAGGCTGTCAAGATGGAGGTCCTCTATTACGACCTCGTGAACGACACTCAGCTTGTCGAGGCCATCCGAGAGGGTCGCCGGATGCTTGGCGACGACATCACGATGATGCTCGACTTCGGCTACCGCTGGAAGGATTGGCACGACGCGCTGTGGGTTCTCAAGCGGGTCGAGGACTGCAACATCTATTTCGCCGAGGCCACGCTGCAACATGATGACCTGCACGGCCATGCACGGCTTGCCGCGATGAGTCCGATCCGCATCTGCGGCGCGGAATTCGCGGCTACCCGCTGGGAAGTCCGAGAATGGATCGAGACGGGCAAGGTTGCTGTCGTCCAGCCCGACATAAGCCGGTGCGGCGGGCTGACAGAGATCCGGCGCATCGCTGACATGTGCGAACTCTACGGCGTGCAGCTGATCCCTCATGGCTGGAAGACCGGGATCCTCGCTGCCGCCGGTCGTCATTTTCAGGCAGCTTGTCCGAATGCCCCTTATTTCGAGTTCATCTCCCCCCATGTTTATCAGTCGCCGCTGCGCGAGCGCCTCGTGGCACCCGAGCCGACGCTGGTGGACGGTTTCATGGATCTGCCGACCGGCCCCGGGCTCGGTGTCACGCTCGATGAGGAGGTCTTGGCTACCTACCGGGACGACAGATAGCTGGCGCCCTTCCCGCCGGATCCGTCGTCCTGAACGGCGGGTAGACCGTTGGGCCGGTGCCAAGACGCGACACGAGCCAGGCCGTGCGCACCGGGCCTGGACCGGTCTAAGATGACAGAGTGCGGCGGACAACTTCTGGCGCGACAGAAAAGTCGGGCTTTACCTGAGGAGAAAAGAGATGAAATGGTTGCAGACTGGGGCGTCGGCGTGCCTGTTGCTCGCCCCGATTATGTGGGTCCTGCCGGCCTCGGCACAGGACCGGCAATGCCTTCGGATCGTCGGAACCGATTGGTCATCAGAGCAGCAATCGGTGGATCCGCTCATTAACAACAATGTCAGTGACATGATGCGCATCACCACGCTCTACGAGAAACTCGTGGACCTCGACAACGGATACCAGCCGGTTCCGGTCCTGGCCGAGCGTTGGGAGTCGGACGAGACCGGAACGGCGTGGACCTTCCATCTGCGCAAGGGCGTCAAGTGGCATGACGGACGGGACTTCACGGCGCGCGATGTGATCTGGACGATGAAGCGCGTTCTCGATCCGACGCTCGACTCCGGCGCCGCTGCAACGCTCAGCATGATCGACCCCGACAAGATCGAAGCGCTTGATGACCATACCGTGCGTTTCACGCTGCGCTCTGCCTCGGTCGAGTTCCCTATCCTGATCACGAGCAAGTACACCGCCATCGTGCCCGACGGGATGAACCGCGAGGATCTCCAGGCGCGGCCGGTGGGGACGGGTCCTTACATGGTCGAGGCCTTCATACCGGGTCCCAACCTCGTCGCAGAACGAAATCCCAACTACTGGAAGCCGGGACTGCCAAAGGCCGAATGCGTGGAACTGAGCGGGATCACCGAGTCTGTGTCGCGCGTCGCGGCACTCCAGAGCGGGCAGGCCGATCTCCTGATCTTCCTCGAGCCTTCAGCAGCCGTGAGCCTTGCCGGCGATCCCGGCGCGAACGTCGTGAGCTCTCCGGGCGGCAGTGTGATGACACTGTCGATGTGGGTCGACACACCACCCTTCGACAAGGTCGAGGTGCGTCAGGCGATGAAGCTCGTCGTCGACCGCCAGCAGATGGTTGATACGGCGCTGCTTGGGCTCGGCGCGCCGGGCAACGACAACCCGGTGCCTCCGACCTCTCCCGATGCCTACCGGTCCGACATCATCGGACGTGACGTTGCCAAGGCCAAGGAGCTGCTCGCGGCGGCGGGCTATCCCGACGGGCTGAGCGTCGATCTCTACACCTCGAATTCAGTCGCTGCGATGGTGCCGGTTGCACAGCTTTATCAGCAGATGGCGGCAGAGGCCGGGATTAACGTCAATATCATAAATTCGCCCGCGGACTCTTACTGGAACGAGGTCTGGCTCAAACGACCGTTCCTGACCTCGAGTTGGGGGGGCAGGCCGACGGCGGAGGCGCTCAGCATCGCCTATCTGAGTGACTCGCAGTTCCCCGAGACACGATGGTTCCGCGAGGATTACGATGCGCTGATCCGCGAGGCGAACATGACCGTCGATCCACAAAAGCGGCGTGAGCTCTTTCAGTCGGCGCAGCGTCTGCTCGCCGAGGAGGGTGGCGTCATCGTCCCGGCCTTCGCGTCGGTCGTGGCAGCCATGCGCAAGGGCTGCTCGGGCTACGAACCCAACAACAACGTCAACAACAACGACTTCAGCGCATTCCACTGCGAATGACGCGACGTCGACGCAGCGCCGGGGCAATCACTGCCCCGGCGCCCCCCTTAGGAGAGTGCGATGATCCTCCGGCTTATTGCGATGCGAGTGGTGGCTGCGGCGATGACCCTTCTGGTCGTTTCTGCGCTTGTCTTCGCCGCGGTCGAGATTCTGCCCGGAGACGTCGCTACGAGTGTTCTGGGCCAGTTTTCTAGCGACACAGCGCGTGATTCATTGCGCGCGCAACTCAACCTCGATCTGCCCGCGGTGCAGCGATACGTCATGTGGCTCGGCGGCGTTCTGAGCGGGGATCTCGGTGTATCGCTGAGCAGCCAGCGCCCCATCGAGGACATCCTTTGGCCGCGCGCCATCAATACGATGATCCTCTCCGGCGCCGCGATCGCGATCTATCTTCCGATGGCGCTCCTGCCCGCGATGATACAGGCGGTCTATCGCGACAGGCCGGTTGACCAAATGTTGTCGACCCTGTCCCTGGTGCTCGCATCGATCCCCGACTTCCTGCTCGCGATCCTGCTCCTCCTCCTCTTCGTCCTCGTCGTGCCGCTTCTACCCGCAGTCTCGATGGTGACCGAGAAGACGCACTTCGTAGGTTGGCTGCGCGCCCTCGCCATGCCGGCTCTGACGCTTGCGGTGGTGATGTCGGTCTATGCCGCGCGGATGCTGCGCGACAACCTGATCGAGACGCTCGAGGCGCAGCATGTGCTCATGGCCCGACTGCGCGGGCTGCCTCGGTGGCGCGTTCTCTGGATCCATGCCCTGCCGAACGCGATCGTGCCGAGCCTCAATGTAACTGCTCTCAACATGACCTACCTCGCGGGGGGGGTCGTTATCGTCGAAAAGGTCTACGGATTCCCAGGCTTCGGAAGCCTGATGATCGATGCGATCCAGTTCCGTGACGTCCCGCTGATCGAGGTCACCGTTCTGCTTGCCTCGACGGTCTATGTCCTTGCCAACTTCCTCGCGGATCTCGGGGCGCTGCTCTTCATCCCCAAGCTCAGGAGCGGTTCGCGATGACCGAGGTGCACAGTCCCGCGCCGACGCGGCGCTCTGCCCGCGCGATCTGGCGCAATTCCTCAACCGGTTTTAGGGTCGGGGTCTGTCTTCTGGCTGTCCACGTCGTGACGGCCGTGCTTGGCCCGTTTGTGGCCCCCTACGGCTACGCCCAGATCGGGGCGGGCCTGCCGTTGTCCGGCATGAGCCTCGAACATCCGATGGGGGTCGACCAACTCGGGCGCGATGTATTCAGCAGGGTTCTGCACGGAGCCCACATCGTGATCCTGCTCTCGCTCTCCGGCACGGCACTGGGACTTGTGGTCGGCGCAACGATCGGGTTGCTGTCGGCCTATCTGGGCGGGATTCTCGACGAGTTCATCCAGCGTTGCATCGAGGCGGTCGTCTCGATCCCCTACATCGTCCTAGGACTTCTCGCCGTCTACGCGGCGGGCCCCGTGCTCGCGGGGCGCCCCGAGATGATGGTGGTTGTTGTCGCGATCCTCTATGCACCACGCATTGCCCGCATGGCAAGGGCGGCGGCGCTCGATGTCGTCACCCGGGACTTCGTCGTTGCAGCCCGCCTTCGCGGGGACCGCGCTCGAACTATCATCTGGAGAGATCTCGCGCCCAACACCGCTTCGACCCTTCTGGTCGAGTTCGCGTTGCGCACGGGCTACGCGCCCGCACTGATCGCCGCCTTCGGGTTCCTCGGGTTTGGCGTCCAGCCTCCGACCCCTGAATGGGGTCTCATGATCAGCGAGAACCGCAACGTCATCCTGAGCTCGCCGGTGACGGTCCTCGGGCCCGGGCTCGCGCTCGCCTCGCTTGTCGTCGCGGTTAACCTGACCGCCGAGGGCTTGGCGCGCATGCTGGGTCGAAGCACGAAGCTCGATGCAGGATAACCGGACATGATCAGGGTGGAGGATCTCTCGCTCGAGTACACGACGGAATTAGGCCGTCTTCGGGCCGTGTCCGGTGTCAGCTTCGACATCGCACCGGGAGAGGTGTTCGGCCTCGTCGGGGAGTCGGGGAGCGGCAAATCCTCTGTCGCCATGACGCTTCTGGGCCATGTGCCGGTAGCGGGGCGGATCGCATCCGGGCGCGTGGCCATGGATGGCGAGGATATCCTGAAACTTCCCGAGGCGGAACTTGCACGATGGCGGGGGCGCCGGATCGGGCTGGTGCCCCAGAACCCGGCGATGGGCCTTTCGCCCCATATCCGGGTCGGCCGGCAACTCGCCGAGATTGTCACCTGCCATGGTGTCGCGCCCGATTTTGCGGCTGGCATGGAGATTGCGCGAGCCGAGTTCGCAAAGGTCGGCCTGCCTGACGTCGATCGGATGCTGCGGCGCTATCCCCATGAGCTTTCGGGCGGCCAGCAGCAGCGCGTCTGCATCGCGATGGCGCTTGCCTGCAAGCCGAAGCTCCTCGTGCTCGACGAACCGACAACGGGGCTCGATGTGACGACGCAGGGGCGCATCATCGATCTGCTCGGTGACGTGCGCCGCCAGTTCGGGATCGGCATGCTCTACGTCACGCACGATCTCGCGCTGCTCTCGACGATCGCGGATCGCGTTGGCGTGATGTACGCGGGCAGGCTCGTCGAGACGGCGCCGACACGGCAGATCTTCGAGACCTCGCGCCACCCCTATACGCGGGCCCTGATTGCCTCGATACCGGATGCCGGGGCGCAGAAGGGAATGGGGCGCAGGCTGCGCGGCACACTGAGGCGCGACAGCCTGCCGCCCGGCTGCCCCTTCGCTCCTCGATGCGACTTCGCGGATCCTGCCTGCACCACGCACGCGCAGACGCTCGAGACGGCCGGCGACGGCCATGAGGTTGCCTGCGAGCGCTGGCGCGTGATCTTGCCGGAACCGGCAGAACGCCTTGAAGTCAGCGCCGAACCGGCGAGCGGCCGCCCGCCCGTGGCGCCCCTTGTGGAGCTTCGCGGCGTGTCGCTGTCCTACGGACGCTCCACACTTTGGCGTCGCCTCGCAAGCGAAGGCGATCGGCCCGTGGTCAGGGATGTCTCGCTTGCGGTCGGCGAAGGCGAGGTGTTCGCCCTGGTGGGCGAGTCCGGAAGTGGCAAGTCGACGATCGCGAAGGCGGTCAGCGGCCTGCTCGAGCCGCTTTCGGGCGAGGTGTGTTTCGGGGGCGCTGCACTCCCCCGGAGCCTCGGCCGAAGAGAGATCGACGTCAGACGCCGGATCCAGTTCGTGTTCCAAAACCCGGACGCATCGCTCAACCCGCGGGAAAGCGTCAGTGCCGCGCTGGGCAGGCCGCTGTCGCTCTACTTCGATCTCGAACCGCGCGAGGTACAGGAGCGTGTCCGTAAGGCCCTCGAAGAGGTTCGAATCGATCCGAGCTACGCCGCCCGTTTTCCCGACCAGCTGTCTGGCGGAGAGCGTCAGCGAGTGGCGATCGCGCGCGCGCTTGTCGCGCAGCCCTCGCTCATTATCTGCGACGAGGTGCTGTCGGCGCTCGACGTCTCGGTTCAGGCGAGCATCATCGATCTGCTCGCCCGGCTGCGCGCACAGACCGGGGTGGCGCTGCTTTTCATCAGTCACGACCTTTCCGTCGTGCGCCAGATCGCCGACCGAACGGGAGTGCTGTTCCGTGGCGAATTGGTCGAAGTCGGTGCAACGTCGGATCTCTTCGAGCCGCCTTTCCATCCCTATACCGAGGATCTTCTGCGTGCCGTACCCTCAGTGCGCAGGCATGCGCGCTCAGATCAACCGACGGGCGAACGGCGCGCCGAGTCCAAAGGGGGGGCGCAAGGCTGCGTCTATGCCGCAAGATGCCGCCTTCATCAGGGGGCGGTCTGCGACCGGGAGCCACCGCCCTGGCATGACACCGGCAGCGGACACGCCATCAGATGCCACATTCCGCTGCCGGAACTGGCTCAACGTTCCTCCGCCCCCTATGCGATCGCCGGCCCGGTCGGCAGAACCGAAGCAGGTAAACCGCGAAACGAACACGATGCACAGGAGATCGACCTATGAACGCGACGCCTCTCACGCTGAGCGAACGTCTTGAGAGCTGCTACTCGGCGGCTGTTCATGACGTGATGCGCCAGACCTCAACGGATTGGTTTGTCCTGCCCTGGGAAATCAGGCCGCTTTCTGCCGGAATGACCATCGCCGGCCCGGCCTACACGTTTCGTGGTCGGCTCCATGACCGTATCACGCCACATGATACCTACATTGCTTGGACCGAGCTGCTCGGGGACATCCCTCCCGGATCGGTCGCGATCTGCCAGCCTTGCGATCATCGGCTGGCGCATATGGGCGAGTTGTCTGTCGAGACACTCAAGCACCGGGGTGTCAAGGGCTATGTCGTGGATGGCGGTTGTCGCGATGTTGCGTTCATCCGGCGCATAGGGTTTCCGCTCTGGTGCCGGTATGCCACGCCTGCCGATATCGTCGGCTGCTGGCTGCCTGAGGGGTTCGGCGAGCCGATCACGATCGGTGATGTCCGCGTCACATCAGGCGACTACCTTATCGCCGATGACGATGGGATCGTCGCGATACCGGCGGGCGATGCCGCACGGGTAGTCGAGGAGACCGAAGCTCTGATGAACCGGGAAAATCACGTCCGTGCCGCGATCCTGCAAGGCATGCATCCCAAAGAGGCGTACATGAAGTTCGGAAAGTTCTAGACCAAAGCATGATCAATAAGCACCGGGAGTGGCACTGAACGCGCGAAAGAACTGATAAAGTGACTTCCCGACTGCATTGATGATGTGACCGCCCCCCGACGGCATCTATCTGCCAAGGTGGGTCTCCTTTCTCTTGGTCTGGACCCCATGCTGGACACCCGGCCTCCGCCTAGCAACTGTGTTTACGCGACCGGGTTTGTCGCCATGGGACACCCGTTTTCAGGATTGCATTTGCGATGGTGACCAGCCTGCGGGCGATGGCGACGATGACGAGTTTGTGCGGCTTATCGCGCATTTCGAGGTGCTTGGCGACCGGCTTCAGAACCGGATTAAGATTTCGGGTAATGAGCCGGGTTCAGACGGCTTGAATGGCAGGCAAAATCAGGCAATCTTTCCGTGACGGGTACTTTGCCACGGCAAATGCCGCAGAACATCACGTCGGCGGGATCGTCATGCTGCCAAAATTTACTCTTGAATTGTCGCCAGAGTCGGTCAGGCTTCTGTTCGAATTACATGGGGAACCTTGCGTGATTGGTGACGTGACACCGTCTAGAAAAGACCTGGCCTCTGCAATGGCGGCATTGCGCTATCTCGCAACGAGAATATCAAAGCCACCTATTGTTACGATGACTTCTGTTCCGCATGGGTATGTTCTTTACAAGACGGTCAAAGGTGATCTCGCGCAGGACGCAACCGAACAAGAGGTCATTGATTATATCTGTAGAGTTGCGCAACTGAGCAAAGATGTTATTTGCGTTGATTGGGTTTTGGATGGATCCGTAATCCATATTGCTGCCATCGAAAAGCTAACACTCTTGGAAGCTGGTGATTTTGCAAAGCAGCATGGTTTTGATACGGCTGTCTTCACGAGCTATGTTCCAACAGGTAAGTTTCCACGAAAGCCAGTGTTCCCTTCGGCTTGGGAGGATTGCGGAAAGTGAAGTTGGGATATCTCGGGGATCTGTCTGGCGTCAGCGCCCATGGAACGGTTTAGCGTGATTGCATAGCGGAGGGTTTGCGGCTCATCTTTACCCCAAATGCAGGTGCTGATGAAGGAAGAGGGGATTCGCTCGATCCGAATCATCAGCAACATCGGGTCCAGGGTGCCGGTGAACTGGGCGGCGGCGGGGCGGCTTCTGGTGTCGGACATGTCCGACGAAGATCTGACACGGCTTCTGGAGCGGACGATGCGGCCCTCGCCCACGGGGCGCGCCAGCATGGACGTTGCAACCGTGATCGAACAGGTCCGCACCTTCCGCAAGCTGGGCTATGCGGTCGAATCAAACCAGGCGAACGATCATGCGGGTTGCGTGGCCGCTCCGGTGATCGACAAGCGGGGTCTTTGCGTTGCAGCGATCAGCGTCGCCGTCCCCGAACACCGGCTCGAGGAACCCGACCGGTCGGAGTTGATCAATGCCGTCAAGGCCGCCGCCGAACGCTTGTCCCGCCGCCTGTCTGGCCATTAGGCACCGCCTGCAAGTCAGAGGAAACTCGACCGGTACCCCCGGCACAGGGCGTCAAACAGGCTGTCTTCGCCAAGTTTCCCGCGAAGATGTGCTTCGATCAGCGTGCCCGCCTCGGCCTGAAACCGCAAATAGCCGTTGTGGCGGGGCCTGATCCAGGCCGCCTCGATGGTGCGGCGCGTAGCCGAAAAGCTGCCGCCAAACTGTTCGTCGATAGCGCTGTCCTCCCAGGCCGAGACATGGGCCGGCTGGCCGTGGTGCGCGGCAAAGGCCCGCTGCGTGTCCGGCCTGGCCAGATGGCGGGCATAGGCCAGCGCAGCTTCTGGCCGTGCGCATTGGGCCGATATCCCCAGACCGGTGCCCCCAATCGTCGATCCCTGCGGGCCGTTCGGCCCCGGAAAATCATGAAACTGGAGGGGTTTGACACGGTCGGCCTCGGCATAGGTGACGAAGCCGTAGACAGCCGGGCAGAACACCAGATCGTCACGAAAACCCATCTGGTCGTGCAGGGCAATGCTGTTCCAGTCCAGACATTCGGGCGGGCACAGCGCCAGCAGGTCGCGAAGCATGTTCAGTACCTGGGCCAAGGTGCCGCGGTCCAGTGGTTCTGCGTCAGGGCCCTGGGCGCCGAACGGCCGCTCGAGGTTGGCGCAAAGCGAGAAGACGCTCATCAGGCTGTGCACCCCCAGCAGCGGAATGGCCAGCGACAGCCCTTCCCGCTGTGCCAGGCGGCCTAAACTCAACACCCCGGCCCAGTCGACCGGCACCTCCGCTTCCAGCCGCGCCATCAGATCGGGCCGCGAGACCGCCACCTGACAAGCCGCATCCACCGGCACCGCCCAGAGGTGCCCTGAATGGACATAGCTTTGCAGCGACTGGCCGACGAAGGCGACGTCCAGCCCGGTCGCGAGATCATCCAGCGGCAGAAGACATCCGCTGGCCGAGATGTTCCCGGTAAAGGGATGATCCAGCACGATCAGGTCAAACGACCGTGCCAGGTCTTCGATGGGCGTGAATTCGAAGCCGTGCAGTGGCCGGGATGTCCACTGAACATCGATCCCAGGGTGAAGTGACCGAAAGGCGGGCAGGGTATTGGTCAGCGGGTTCAAAGCGCGTCGATGATCCCAAGTCATCCCCCGCAACACGATGTCTGTCATTGCCCCCCCAGAACGATTCTTGACAGCACGACTGATTCGATTCTAACGTCCAGTCTACGTATCTGCACATGCCTCCGCAATATCGGAATCTTACGATTGAAAACCCTGCAAGCCGAACTCTGCAGGGGTAATCCGGCAGGTGCCGATCGGCGGGGCCGCCTTACACGACGGGGCATTCGAGCGGCTATCAGAACCAGCCGTTTCACGGATCGCAGGACTTCGGCATATGGGGGATGATGATGCCACATCACAGCGACCGACCCGTTCACCCGGGGGTGGGCATGTACCTGAATGAACACCCGACAGACAGGCTCGGCCGGTGCGGGGCTGCGGACGTTCCCGGCAGCCCATAGGACCCGACAACACCGGGCGCTCGGCGGCCCGGATCATCACGCCGAAAAAACAACCAGGGAAAGGTAAACCGATGACTCTTGCGAGATTGTTGCTGTCGACCGCCGCCTCGGCACTTGTGCTGCTTGCACAGGGCGGCCCCGCGACGGCTGCCAATGGGGACGAATGTGTCCATGTCCTTGGTTACGAATGGAGCGGCGAGAAACAGTCGATGGACCCCGCCGATATGACGTCGGGCGATGACGCCTATCACATATTCCCGGTCTATAACCGGCTTGTGGATGTGGACGACAACTTCAACGTGCTGCCCGAACTGGCCACCGAGTGGTCGGTGTCCGAGGATGGCCTGACCTGGACCTTCAAGCTGCGCGAAGGCGTGACTTTTCATTCGGGCAAGCCGTTCAGCAGCGCCGATGTGGTCTACACGTTCCAGCGCCTGCTCGATCCGGCCGTCGGGTCGGGTGCAACGGCGGTGCTTGAATTCCTCGACCCTGCCGGGATCGCGGCACCCGATCCGACAACCGTGACCTTCACCACCAAGTCGCCGGTCGTGGAACTTCCGGTTCTCATAAGCAACAAGTTCACCAACATCGTCGCCGAAGGGGCTACCGCCGAAACGCTACGCCTGAAAGGCGACGGCACCGGTCCCTTCATGCAAGAACAGTTCGAGCCGAACGCGCCGGTGCGCATCTTGCGCAAGAACCCGAACTACTGGGCCGAGGGCCTGCCGCGTGCTGAATGCTTGAAGATCACCGTCGCTCAAGAAGCGGTCGCCGGCGTGGCGGCCATCCTGTCGGGCGAGGTCGACCTGATGCTGAACGTCGATCCTTCAGTGATCACGGCGCTGCAGGGCAACCCGGCCGTCAGTCTGCTCGAAACCGGTGCCTCCAACTCGATGACCATCTCGATGTGGGTCGATACCCCACCTTTCGACGACGTGCGGGTGCGCGAGGCACTGAAACTGGTTGTCGACCGGCAGGCGATGGTGGACACGGTGCTTCTGGGCTTCGGTCAGGTCGGAGCCGACAACCCGGTGCCTCTGGGCAACTCCGCGTCCTTTGTCCCCGAGGCCCCGAAGCAGGACTACGACCGGGCCAAGGCACTCCTGGCCGAGGCGGGGCACGCAGACGGGCTTTCCTTCGATCTCTACACCGCCGAGGGCGTACCGGGCATGGTGCGAATGGCGCAGGTCTTTGCCGAACAGGCCAAACCCGCCGGGATTGAGGTCAACGTGATCGTGACTCCGGCTGAAAGCTATTGGGACGATGTCTGGCTGAAGCAGCCCATGGCGACCTCGGCTTGGTCGATGCGCCCGCCGGGTGAAGGGCTCGCCGTGGCCTATGTGCAGACCGCCAAGTGGAAAGAGACCCACTGGGAACGGCCCGACTATGACAAACTGCTGCAGACGGCCAACACAACCGTGGACACGCAGGCCCGGCTCGACCTCTACAAGCAGGCGGGAAGCATGCTGGCCACCGAAGGCGGGGTGATCCTGCCGATGTTCGTGCATCAGATTCTGGCGCTGCGGACCGGCTGCACCGGCTACACGCCGCTGGCGCAGAACTTCAACCTCAACTTAGAAAACCTCGCCTGCGAATAAGCAATGCCGCAGGCCGACTCCCCGGCCTGCGGTGCCCCCCAAGGACTTGCCTTGCGTGCGATGCGCGCGCGACTCGAAAGCCTGAAAGGACCGCGCCTTGGCTATCCTGCGAATGATTATCGAACGTATCGCGCTTGCCGGGGCGACGCTACTTTTGGTGTCGCTGATCGTGTTCATGATGCTCGAGGTGCTGCCTGGCGATGTCGCCTCGCGCATCCTCGGCCGCGATGCGACACCCGAGACGCTGGCGCAGCTTCGGGACGAACTCAGGCTGAACGATCCGGCGGTGATGCGGTATCTGCACTGGATCGCCGGTCTGCTGACCGGCGATCCGGGCCGTTCGCTGGTGTCGCAGCGCCCGGTGGTCGACATTCTGGCGCCGCGCATCTTCAACACATTGGTGCTGTCGGCCTATGCCTTCGTGCTTTACCTGCCGCTGACTTTCATTCCCGCGCTGCTGCAGTCGATCCGGCGGGACGGCACGATCGACCATGTACTTTCTGTCGTCACGCTGGTGCTGCTGTCGCTGCCCGACTTTCTGCTGGCCACCATCCTGATGCTCGTGTTCGTGATCCAACTGCAGTTGCTGCCCGCCATTTCGCTGGTCGATCAGTCGTCGAGCTTCTGGGAATATCTGCGGGCCACCACGCTTCCCGCGATGACGCTGGCCATCGTAATGGCGGTCTATGCGGTGCGGATGCTGCGCGACAGCCTGATCGAGGTCCTGGACTCCGACTACGTGCGCATGGCCGAACTGAAGGGTCTGTCGGCGCGGCGCGTTCTCTTGCGCCATGCCCTGCCCAATGCGCTGGTGCCGACGCTGAATGTCACAGCGCTGAACCTGGCCTATCTCGTCGGCGGCGTGGTAGTGGTCGAAAAGGTGTTTGGCTACCCCGGGTTCGGCAGCCTCCTAGTGGACTCGCTGCAACTGCGTGACCTGCCGGTGATCGAGGCCACCGTGATGATCGCAGCATTGGTCTATGTTCTGGCAAATCTGGCGGTGGACGTGGCTGCCATCCTTCTGAACCCGCGCCTGAAGGACGGGTGAGACATGACCGTAGCGGTGACAGGGCGGGGGCGGGCGTGGTTGCTCTGGCAGCAGATGCCGCGGTCCTTCCGGATCGGGGCGGTCATTCTGGCGCTGCATCTGTTGGTGGCCGTGACCGGGCCGTTCTGGGCACCCTTCGGCTATTCCGAAATGGGGGCCGGCCCGCCTTTGTCGGGCATGAGCTGGCAGAACCCGATGGGTGTCGATCAACTGGGCCGCGACGTGTTCAGCCGGGTCCTGCACGGCAGCCACATCGTCATCCTGATGTCGCTGTCCGGCACCGTTCTGGGGCTTGTCGCCGGCGCGGTGGTGGGGCTTATCTCGGGCTATCTGGGCGGCTGGGTGGACGTGGTGATCCAGCGGCTGACCGAGGCGCTGATCAGCATCCCGTTCCTGGTGCTGGCGCTCATCGCCATTTCGGCAGCCGGGCTGGAGGCCGCCGGAAATCCGGTTCTGGTGGTTCTGGTCGTGGCGCTCGTTTATGCGCCGCGCATTGCCCGCATGGCGCGCGCCACCGCCATTGAGATTGCCATCCGCGATCACGTCACGGTCGCGCGCCTGCGGGGGGAAAGCACCTGGTCGGTGATGCGACGCGAACTGCTCCCCAACGCCAGCGGTGTCCTGCTGGTCGAGTTCGCGCTCAGGGCGGGTTATGCGCCGGTGCTGATCGGATCGCTGGGGTTCCTCGGCTTCGGCCTCAGGCCGCCCTCGCCCGAATGGGGTCTGATGATCAGCGAAAACCGCGCGATGTTGATCGTGTCGCCGGTGCTCGTGCTCGGGCCAGGGCTGACGCTGGCGAGCCTCGTCGTCGGGTTGAACCTGTTCACCGAGGGACTCGCCCGCGTGTTGGGCCGCACCGTCAGGCTGGGCACCCAATGACCAAGGCCCTGATGACGGTCGAGGGGTTGAGCCTAGCCTACCGGCAGGGGTCGAAATGGCAGCCTGTGGTCGAGGATGTGTCGTTCCACATCGCACCCAGCGAGGTGTTGGGGCTGGTGGGCGAGTCGGGCTGCGGAAAATCCACGGTCGCGCTGCAACTTCTCGGGTATCGCCATCCCGCGCTGCGGGTGCTTGCGGGGCGGGTCACGTTCCAAGGCCGGACGCTGACCGGCAGCCCGCGCGCCGATCTCGACCGTCTGCGCGGTAGGCGCGTCAGTTTCGTGCCGCAGAACCCGACGACCGCGCTCAACCCCGGCATCGGGGTGGGGGCGCAGATTGATGAGATGCGGGCCAGCCACGGCACCCTGTCGGGCGATCCGGCAGCCCTGCTGGCGTTGGTCGGGCTGCCGTCCGACGCCGCCTTCCGCCAAAGGTATCCGCATCAGCTGTCGGGGGGGCAGCAGCAGCGGGTCTGCATCGCAATGGCGCTGGCCTGCGATCCCGACCTTGTCGTGCTGGACGAGCCGACGACCGGCCTTGACGTCACCACCCAGGCGCAGATCATCACCCTTCTGGCCGATCTGCGGGCCCGTCTGGGCATGTCGATGGTCTATGTCACCCATGACCTGACGCTGCTGTCGCAGATCGCCGACCGGGTGGGGGTCATGTACGCCGGTCGCATGGTCGAGATCGCGCCGACCGCGACCCTTTTCCGGTCGCCGCACCATCCCTACACGCAGGGGCTGATCGCCTCGATCCCTGCCGCGGTGGATGACGGGTCGAAGGGCCGCCCGTTGGCCGGACTGCTCCGCCGCGAAGACCTGCCCCCCGGCTGCCCGTTCCAACCCCGCTGCACCCATGCGCGCGCCGAATGTAAAACCATGGTCCAGCCGCTGCTGGACATCGGCCCCGACCACGCGGTCGCGTGCTGGCGGTGGAACAGCCTGCCACCAGAAGAGGCTGCACCGCCGCCGCCCGACCGGCAGGCCCCGGGCGCAGCGGCGACCGTGTTGTCGGTTCAGGGCCTGTCAGTCGCCTACAGACGCGCCGCGCCCGTGGTGCGCGATGTGTCGCTGTTGCTGGGTGCCGGCGAAACACTGGCGCTGGTCGGCGAGTCGGGCAGCGGCAAATCGACCATCGCCCGCGCCATCAGCGGGCTGATCGCGCCGACAGCGGGCACCATCACCCTGCGGGGCGCCCCGCTTGCACCCTTGGTGGGAGCCCGCAGCCGCGATCAGCGCCGCCTGTTGCAACTGGTGTTCCAGAACCCCGATGCCTCGCTCAACCCCCGGGCGCGGGTCGGGCGCATCCTGCAGCGACCGGTCGACTGTTTCTTTCCGGCCGAAAGCGCCACTAGCGCGAAGCAGGTGGCGCAGGCGATCAGCGCGGTCCGGCTGGAGCCGGGCCATGCCGGGCGCTATCCGGATCAGTTGTCGGGAGGCGAACGGCAGCGGGTCGCACTCGCCCGCGCGCTTCTGGCGCGACCGGATATCCTGCTCTGCGACGAGATCCTGTCGGCGCTGGATGTTTCCGTGCAAGCCAGCATCCTCGACCTGCTGCAGCGGCTCAAGCGGGACAGCGGCATCACCATGCTGTTCATCTCGCACGATCTGGCGGTCGTGCGGCTGGTGGCCGACCGGATCGCCGTGCTGTTTCGCGGCGAGGTGATGGAGACAGGAGCCACACCACAAGTCTTTGCGCCGCCCTATCACCCCTACACCCATGCGCTGCTGCAAGCGGTACCCCGGCCCTTGCAACGCCCCCTCCCGCCCGCCTCCCGCCCGCCCGGTTTGGCCAGCACCGGTGCCGCCGGATGCGCTTATGCTGCCCGCTGCGCCTGGAAGGCGGGAGCGATCTGCGACACCGCCCGCCCGCCTTGGCAGGAAACGCAGCAGGGCCTGCGCCTGCGCTGCCATCTGCCGTTGTCGGACCTGACCGACCTCGCCGAACGACCCGCCCGAAGGAGCACCGAATGAAGATCGAAGCCGTCGATTTCTTTTATCTGTCCATGCCCGTCGTGACCGATGCGGGTGATGGCAGCCAGGATGCGCTGGTGGTGCGCGTGGCGGCCGGGGGGCACGTCGGCTGGGGCGAATGCGAGGCTTCGCCACTGGTGTCGATCGCGGCGCATGTCTGTCCGATGTCACATGGGGCCTGCCGGCCGGTGGCGGTGTCGGTCCTTGGGCAGGATTTGTCGTCGCCTGGGGACATTGCCCGGATCGCAGCCGATCTGGACCTGAACAGCATGGACCTCTTGCAGACGCCGCACACGTTTTCCGGCATCGAGATGGCGATGTGGGACCTGCTGGCCCGCAGTCAGGGCCGCCCGGTCTGGAACCTTCTGGGCTACGACCGCGCCTTTCCCAAGACGCCCTATGCCTCGATGCTGTTCGGCGACGACCCGGCCCAGACGCTGGCGCAGGCACGCGCGGCCGCAGCCGCCGGGTTCCGGGCGATCAAGTGCGGCTGGGGTCCGTTCGGGCGCGGCGGCCTTGGCGCTGACGAAGACCAGCTTCATGCCGCGCGCGAAGGGCTTGGCCCGAACGGCATCCTCTTGGTCGATGCAGGCCAGATCTGGCGCGAGGATGTCGAGGCGGCGGCCCTGCGCCTGCCGGTGCTGGAAGAGGTGCGAACGACCTGGCTGGAAGAGCCGTTCCAGGCCCATGCCTATGAGGCCTATGGCGCGCTTGCCGCCCGCAGCCCAATCGCGCTGGCCGGGGGCGAAGGCGCGCACAACGTCTTCATGGCGCGGCACCTGATCGACTATGGAAAAGCCGGCTTTGTGCAGATCGATTGCGGGCGAATCGGCGGCATCGGCCCAGCGAAGAAGGTTGCCGACTATGCGGCAGCGAGGGGCGTGACCTATGTCAACCATACCTTCACCTCGCATCTGGCGCTGTCCGCATCACTGCAACCCTATGCGGGGCTGCAGGATCACGAGATTTGCGAATATCCCGTCGCACCCAAGTCGGTGGCGGTCGATCTGTCGGATGGCCACCTTCTGCCCGACGCAAACGGTCAGATCGTGCTGCCCGACAGTCCCGGGCTTGGCATCGCGGCCAGCCCTGACGGCATGCGCCCCTATCTGGTCGATGTCGAGATCAGGGCCGGGGGACGCACGCTGTATTCAACTCCCGCTCTTTGAACCCTTCACAGGAAGACCCGCCATGAAAATCACCGAGATCGAGGTTCACATCGTCCTGGCCCCCAACATGGACCCCACGCTGACCTCTTCGGCGCAGGACAGTTTGGTGGTGCTGATCCATACCGACGAGGGGGTGACGGGCATGGGCGAATCCGACGTAAACCCCTGGATGGCCAAGGCCGCGATCCTGGCCCCCGGCACCCACACCATGGGCCTGTGCATCCGCGACATGTTGATTGGGGCCGATCCCTTCGACATCGCCGGGCTCTGGGACCGGATGTACAAGGGCACCGCGATGAACGGGCGGCGCGGCGTGGTGATCCATGCCATGGGGGCCATCGACATGGCCCTGTGGGATCTGAAGGGCAAGGCACTGGGCCTGCCGGTGCATGCGCTGCTAGGCGGTGCGGTCAAGACCGAGGTGGTGCCCTATGCCTCGCTTCTGCCGAAAGGGAACAGCTTTGCCGCCTATCGTGACGCGCTGGTCGAGGCGGCGGTCCGGTCGCGCGAGTTGGGCTTCCGCGCCGTCAAGGCCGAGGTGCTGATGAACGGCCCCTACACCCACGAAGGCATGCGCGAAAGCTATGACCGCCACACGGATGTGGTGGCGGCTGTGCGCAAGGCCATCGGCCCTGACGTGTTGCTGATGGTGGATGTGGGGTACCTGTGGCCCGATGCAGCGTCCTGCCTGGAGATCGTCCGCGACTGGGCCGAGTTCGACATCTTCTTTCTGGAAACGCCGGTCTGGTCGGATGATGTGGAGGAGTTGCGCAAGGTCCGGGACGGCGCGCCGATGAAGGTGGCCGCCGGAGAATGGCTGGCCACACGCTACGAATTCCGCGAGTTGATGGATGTGGGCGGGGTGCAGGTGGCGCAACCCGATGTCGGGCGCGTCGGCGGGCTCAGCGAAGCGAAGATCGTCTGCGACATGGCTGCGGCGCGAGGCGTGACCATCGTGCCCCATTGCTGGAAGACTGCCATCTCGCTGTCCGCCACCGCGCATCTGGCATTTGCCACTCCGCATTGCGCCTTTGTCGAGTACCTGCCGCCGCAACTGTGCCACGAAACGCTGCGTCGCGAACTGGCGTTCGAGGAACTTGCGCTGGTCGATGGCCGCATACCCCTGCCGCAGAAACCCGGCCTCGGTATTGAGCTCAATCATGCGGCGCTCAAGGCCTATACGGTCGGTTGAACATCCGCCTCGCAAGACAGAAGGATTGGGAACGCAATGAACATTTACGATCTAAAGGGCCGCGTGGCGGTGGTGACCGGAGGCGCGCAGGGGATTGGTCTGGCCGTGGTGGGCAGGCTTTGCGCATCAGGGGCCCGCGTGCGGATATGGGACATGGATGCGGACCTGGCGCAGGAAGCCGCGCGATCCTTGGGCGAGGCGGTCGACAGCGCGGTTGTCGATGTGACCGACCCCGTGGCGGTTCAGGCGGCTGCCCTGTCGGCCTTGGCCGAACTGGGCCGGATCGACGTTCTGGTGACCAGCGCCGGGATCGCAGGCCCCAACGGGCCAGTGGTCGACTATCCGGTTGCCGACTGGCACCGGATCATCGAGGTCAACCTGCACGGCGTCTTTAACTGCTGCCGATCGGTGCTGCCGCAGATGGTGGCGCAAGGTTACGGGCGGGTCGTCAACATCGCGTCGATCGCCGGCAAAGAGGGCAACCCGAACGCCGCCGCCTATTCCGCGTCCAAAGCGGGGGTGATCGCCCTGACCAAAAGCTTGGGGAAGGAACACGCGGGCCAGAACATCGCCGTCAACTGCGTCACCCCTGCCGCCGCACGCACCCGGATCTTCGATCAAATGTCCGAAACCCACATCGCCTTCATGCTGTCAAAGATCCCGCGCAACCGGTTTCTGGGGGTCGACGAAGCCGCCAGTATGATCGCCTGGCTCTGCACCGAGGAAAACTCGTTCACCACTAGCGCCGTGTTCGACCTGAGCGGCGGGCGCGCAACCTATTGAATGGAAATGGAACGCAAGGGCGCGTCAGGCCAGCTTCACGCGCCAGGTGAGGTGGGTCACGTCCCAGACCCGGTCCCCGCGGATCAGGTGGTGTGGCCGAACAGGTGTTGTCAGAAGAAATTGGCTTGAGGGGACCTATTCGCCCGGCTAGTTTTCCCGCATGACAGTGCTGAGGGACTCGCCATCGACCCGGGGAACAGCGCCGTCTGCGGCATCATCAGTGCTGGCGGGGTCACCCGTCGAAGGGACGGTGGAGTCCGGGACATTGCGGCCATTCCCCTCGGATGGCAGCAAAGGATCTGCGGTAGGGGTGGGCGCAACATCGTTCTCGTCTGGAACGATGTCGTCGCCCGTTGCCGCACCTTCTGCATCGCCCACCTCCGTCAGCGCCATTGGCGCCTTCCGAAACCGCCCGATGTCGAAACTGGCGGCAATCCTCACGGGCTCTGCCATGCGTGTAGCAAGGCCTGCGTCGAGAGCGTCCTGTGCGTCGAACCAGGTCTCGGCGGCCATCAGAGCGGCGATGTCTTCTTCGGACTTGCATGACCGCGCCGCATAGTCACGGGTCATGCTGCCTGCGATCTTGTCCATGGTGGCGGCCATGTCGCGCATATCGGTAGCCGTGCCCATGACAAGTCCAAACGGGTCATGGATCATCAGGAAGCCGATCAGCGACAGGTCGTAATCCTCTGCCAGCAGTTCCTGCAACTCTGCTGACAGCAGTTCCTCGTTCCAGGTTCCGAGTTCCGTTTGTTGTCAGCCAGACGATATGCTCGCCGCTGCGCCTCGGTCAGATGCCCCAGCACGATGACCGGTGCCTCGGTCAGCCCGAGCTGCGTCGCCGCCAGCACCCGGCCATGGTCTGCGATCAACTCGCCGTCCTCGGCCACAAGGCAGGGCGCCGTCCAGCCGAACTCAGCCATGCTGGCCGCGATCTTCGCGACCTTGGTCGGCCCCGTGCACCTTCGCGTTCTTCGCGTATGGCTGGAGCCGCGTAAGCGGCCATTGCTCGATGCGCTCCGGAGCGAAGCTGAGGGGCATTGGGGGCGTCCTGTCGATTGGGCGAAGGTGGCGGGATTGGTGGACTCCACCGTGTTGGATTCCAGTGAGGGGGTGGGCATGGGCCAGTGGGGGGTACCCAGATCAATATACATAGGCTCTGCCAGCGGGGGAGAGTTTCAGAATTGGGGAAGGTGTGAACCAGCTTGAGGAGGACAAGGCGGGCTATGGCTTAGGTGTCGTTGACTGGGCCAAAGAGGTAAATGAAAGTACAGATTATTTCTTGTAACGTTTTCAGAGATATAGTGACTTAAAACCTTCCGGTAATTGTCCGTCGTCGAATGATTTGGAACAGGCGGCCTAATTCTGGAGCGGAAGTCTTGGGCTCATCTGGTTTAGGTTATGCTGCTTGACGCTGATGGTTCAAGCGGCGGTTTTGGATGGTTTGCAGTTTG
>JBILYK010000052.1:0-24425 GCA_044377735.1 Paracoccaceae bacterium
GCGCTTTTGCAACGGCACCAGCAGAACTTCGGGGGAAGAAGTTGAGCTATAAAGCGCCTAGAACCAGCGTTACAGCGCCCACCCGGCGGTCAGACGCTGCCCTCTGTCAGGACCACTTGAAGGTCCGCCAAATGCTCTAAACCGACATTCGGCTTCTGTGTCAAATGTCGAAGCTCAAGCGCCGCCCCCCTTTGTTGATGCGCTGGCCTGACGGAGGGAGTGAGGTTCCGAAAGCTTGGTGTCGGCTCTTGCAGCATTCGAGGACCGAGGGTCGGCGAATGCGCAAGAAACGGGTTGCTGCGGGCGGCTTGCATTGCACAGTGAGAGCCTGACATCAGGAGGCCGTTTATGGACCAGTTCAAATTCCTTCCGCTTGCAAGTGATCGGGTGCACGCCCTGCGAACCGGCGGGCGCGATGCCTATGAGTGTTTGCCCGAGCGCGTCATCTCGGATGGCGCAGGCAATCCTTGCAGGCATTGTCTGAATTTCATTCCGAAGGGTGCGGAGATGTTGATCTTGGCCTATCGGCCGTTTGACACGGCGCAACCCTACGCAGAGACTGGGCCGATCTTCTTGTGCGCCGAGCCTTGCGAGCCTTGGTCAGGGCAAGGTCTGCCGCCGATGTTGGACAGCCCGGATTATCTTCTCAAGGGATACACTGCGGATCAGCGGATTCGGTACGGCACGGGCAAGATCGTTGGCAAGGCAGAGATTGCCAGCTATGCGGCCGATCTTCTGGCGCGGGAGGAGATCAGCTTTGTGGATGTGCGATCTGCGCGCAACAACTGCTTTCAAGCCCGGATCGTGCGGGCGGTCTGATCGTTGGCGGAAGAACGGGGGCCTGTCGCGGGAGTCTGTCGCGGGGGCCTGAAAAGGGTGCCACCTGACGACGAGACGCCGAAGGCGACCGAGGAGCTACGCCCAGCGCCCCTCGAAATCTTCGGGCACCAAGAGGTGGTCGCGCGCGAGCTCCGTGGCCCTTTGCACGCCGCACAGCGCCATGGTGATATCCAGTTCCTTTTGGATGATCTCGAGCGCTTTGGTCACCCCCGCCTGCCCCATCGCGCCCAGCCCGTAAAGATAGCTGCGGCCGATGAAGGTGCCTTTGGCCCCCATGGCCAGCGCCTTCAGCACGTCTTGGCCCGAGCGGATGCCGGAATCGAGATGCACCTCGGTCTGATCCCCCACGGCGCGCACGATCTGCGGCAGCATGCGGATCGAGGACAGTGCGCCATCCAATTGCCGCCCGCCGTGGTTGGACACGATGATCGCATCGGCCCCGGTGTCGGCGGCCATGCGGGCGTCGTCGGCGTCGAGGATGCCTTTCAAGATCAGCTTGCCGCCCCATTGGTCGCGGATACGTTCGACCTTTTTCCAGTCCAAAAGCGGGTCAAACTGTTCATTGGTCCACGAGGTCAGGGAGGACAGATCGCCCACGCCCTTCGCGTGGCCCACGATGTTGCGGAAGGTGCGGCGCGGGGTTGCGAGCATGCCCAAGGACCAGCGCGGTTTCAGCATCATGTCGAGAATGTTCGGCAGGGTCAGCTTGGGCGGGGTGGTCAGGCCGTTCTTCAGGTCTTTGTGGCGCTGGCCCAGGATCTGCAGGTCGAGTGTCAGCACAAGGGCCGAGCAGTTTGCCTTCCGCGCCCGTTCGATGAGGGCATCGACGAAATCTTCGTCACGCATGACGTAAAGCTGGAACCAGAAGGGGGTGGGGGAATGTTCGGCCACATCTTCGATGGAGCAGACCGACATTGTGGACATCGTGAAGGGCACGCCAAAGGCGGCGGCGGCGCGGGCGGCCTTGATCTCGCCATCAGGCGATTGCATGCCGCATGAGCCGATGGGTGAGAGGGCGACCGGCATGGCCACCTTTTCGCCGATCATCGTGCTTTCGGTGGTGCGCCCGGTCAGGTCGCGGGCCACGCGCTGGCGCAGGCGGATCTTGGCGAAATCGGTGACGTTTTCCCGGAAGGTCTGCTCGGTATAGCTGCCCGACTCTGCGTAGTCGTAAAACATTTTCGGGGTTTTCTTGACATAGATCGCCTTGAGATCGTCGATGCACGTGATGACAGCCATAGCAGCCCCCTGTTTTGGTAAGGTGATATTACCAATTGAACCGCGTCATGCAAGCGCTTGGCGCAGACATGGTCACGCCAGCCCAGCGGGCACTTGGGTTGCGCAAGCCAGGCTTGACCATCATGAGTTGCGCTGATCTGTTTGGCCTATCTTGAGTTTTCAATGTGGTGAGCATTTGGGCGACCGTTTGGTTTTTGTGATGGACGGCCCGAGACTGGAAGCGCAAGCGCTTTTGCTGGCGGCCTCGTTGGCGGCTTATGGGCCCAAGGATGTGGCACGCTATGCGATGCGGCCGAAGGACAGCCTGCAGCCGATCTCTGCCGTGACGCGGCACATGCTTGATGCCTGCGACGTCGAGATTTGCACGTTTGAGCGGCCTGAAGCGCAATGGCGCAAGCCCTATCCGCATGGCAATAAGCTGTTGGCCTGTGCAGCCCTGGCCGAGCAGGTGCCTGCGAGCGAGGGCAGGACGATCTTTCTGGATACCGATATGATCTGCCTTGGCGATTTCACCGAGGACATGACGGATGCGGCGCGGATCTATGCCGTGCCCGAGGGTGTGCCGACCTGGGGGCGCAACATCGCGGACTGGCAGCGCGCCTATGACTTTTTCGGGCTGCCGCTGCCGCAAGAGCGGGTCGCACTGACACGCAGGCGCCGGGTGGAGAGCCTGCCTTACTTTAACGCTGGCCTGGTCAGCTATCCCAATGCACCGCTGGGCAGATCCGGGCTTGGATTTGCGGCGGCATGGCTGGCCACTGCAAGCGCATTTGACCACTGCCCGATTGCCAAAAAGCGCCCGTGGCTTGACCAGATTACCCTGCCGTTGACCCTGTATCGCGAGGGGTTTGACTGGACGGTCTTGCCGGATGCCTACAATTACTCGATCTCTGGCAGATCAAACGAGCGGCAGATTCTGAAATCGCGCATGGTGCATTACCATCGCGCCGTTTATCTGGCGCAGGTGCCAAAGCTGACACAAATGGCGCTGGAGGCCTGCTATGTGCCGCTGCCGCGCCGCTATCATGCAGATTTGCATGAGGTTTTGGCGATTCATTTCGCGCCCTGCTTGCCGATTGTTGCCACAAGCACCGCCGCAGGATTGCCGTGATTTACGTCCGTGGACTCTGGGGTGATCTGGGGTGATCTGGGGTGATCTGGGCCACGGCTCTGGCCTTGGGGCGTGATGTCAGGCCGAATGCGCCCCGGCGGCAAGGGCGGCGACAAAGGCCAGCACCTCGGCCGGTGATTTGCCTGCGCCGATTTCCTTGACGATGGCCGAGCCGACCACGCAGCCATCTGCCACCGAGGCGATGGCGCGGGCGGCTTCGGGCGTGTTGATGCCAAAGCCGACGATGACCGGCAGATCGGTGGATTGCTTGATGCGCGCCACTTCCGGGGCCACATCGGCGGCTTGGGCCGCCGCCGCCCCGGTGATGCCGGTGACCGAGACGTAATAGACAAAGCCGGAGGTGTTTTGCAGCACCGTGGGAAGACGTTTCGCATCGGTTGTGGGCGTGGCCAGACGGATGAAGTTCAGCCCGGCGGCCTGCGCGGGGATGCACAATTCGTCATCTTCTTCGGGCGGCAGATCGACGACGATCAGCCCGTCAATCCCGGCCTCTTTGGCCTGCACCAGAAACAGATCAACGCCGCGCGAATAGATCGGGTTGTAATAGCCCATCAGGACGATGGGAGTGGTGGGATCGGTGGCGCGGAAATCGCGCACCATTTGCAAGGTGGCATCCACCGTCATGCCATGCTCCAGCGCGCGCTGGCCGGCCAGTTGGATGGTGGGTCCATCGGCCATCGGGTCGGTGAAGGGCAGACCCAGCTCGATGATATCAACGCCCGCAGCCGGAAGCCCGTTCATGACCGCCTGCGCGGTCGCCACATCAGGGTCACCCGCCATGATGTAAGAGACAAAGGCCTTTTTGCCCTGCGTCCGCAGCCGCGCGAAAGTGTCGTCAAGTCTGGTCATGACAGGTCCCCGAGATTCCTTGCTTTGCGGTTTCGCAGGCTGGGGCGGGAAAATCAATGGGGGCGACAGCGCTTGATCCCTTGCCCTATCCCGCCTATCAAGCGCGCGATCAGGGACAGGAGTGCCGCAATGGGTTTCAAGATGGGTATCGTGGGTTTGCCGAATGTGGGCAAGTCGACCCTGTTCAACGCCTTGACCCGGACAGCGGCGGCGCAGGCGGCGAATTTTCCGTTTTGCACCATTGAGCCCAATGTCGGCGAAGTGGCGGTGCCCGATGCGCGGCTGGACAAGCTGGCGGCGATTGCCGGGTCCAAGCAGATCATCCCGACGCGCATGACCTTTGTCGATATTGCGGGTCTGGTGCGGGGCGCGTCCAAAGGTGAGGGTCTGGGCAACCAGTTTCTGGCCAATATCCGCGAATGTGATTCCATTGCCCATGTGTTGCGTTGCTTTGAAGATGGCGACATCACCCATGTCGAGGGGCGGATTGATCCGGTGGCGGATGCGGAAACCATCGAGACCGAGTTGATGCTGGCCGATATGGAGAGCATTGAGCGGCGGCTGACGGCGCTGGGCAAAAAGCTGCGCGGGGGCGATCAGGATACGCTGGATCAGGACCGGCTTTTGCGCGCGGCTTTGGCCGCGCTGAACGCGGGCAAGCCTGCCCGTACGGTGCAGATTGCGCCGGAGGATCAAAAGCAGTGGCGCATGTTGCAGTTGTTGACCGCCAAGCCCGTGCTTTACGTTTGCAACGTCGAGGAGTCCAAGGCGGCCTCTGGCAACAGCCAGTCTGACCGCGTGGCCGAAATGGCGCGCGCCCAAGGGGCGGCGAGCGTGGTGATTTCGGCCCGGATCGAGGAAGAGATCAGCCAGTTGGCCGAAGATGAGGCCGCGATGTTCCTTGAGGAAATGGGGCTGGCCGAGGCGGGCTTGGACCGTCTGATCCGGGCGGGCTATAGGCTGTTGGGCCTGCAAACCTATTTCACCGTCGGCCCGAAAGAGGCCCGTGCCTGGACGATTGCCAAGGGCACGCTGGCGCCGCAGGCGGCGGGGGTCATTCATGGTGACTTTGAAAAGGGCTTCATCCGGGCTGAGACCGTGGGCTACGACGACTATATCGCCGGCAACGGCGAGGCGGGGGCCAAGGAAGCGGGCAAGTTCCGGGTGGAAGGCAAGACCTATGAGGTCAAGGACGGCGACGTGCTGCACTTCTTGTTCAGCGGCTGAGGATCCCCCCTCCCCATCCCTCCCCCACGAGGGGGGAGGGAGGCGACAGGGTGTGCCATCATGGGGCATTTTTATGTTGTTTTATATCAATCGGTTGGGGTGGCGGTTTTAACCGGCTTTTAACGGTTGGGTGTGGGTGGTGGGGTGGAACCCCACCCTACTGGGCGGCGAGGTCGCGTTGGGTGGTCAGGAGGTGTTCGCTGACCACCGACAGGGCCAGGGCGGCGGCGCCGTGGGCCCAGAGGAGGTCGCCCCAGGCGTGGATTTCGATCTTGGGCAGGGGGCGGCCGCTGTTGATGGCGAGATTGTCCATCTCGGCCAGGGTTTCGGCGGCGTAGAGGTAGTCGTAGCGCATCCGCTCGCCCGAGAGGATAATCAGTTCGGGGTCGAAAAGGTTGATGACATTGGACAACCCCACCGCCAGATAGCGCCCGGCCCGGCGGAAGATGGAGCGGGCGGTGGCGTTGCCGGCTTTGGCGTGGTCGTACAGGCTTTCCAGAAGGGCGTTGATCGACAAGGTGTCGGTGGGTGGGCGGTTCAGCGCTGTTGTGGCCTCACGGGCGAGGGCATAGTCAGCCACATAAGCCTCAAGGCAGCCGCGCTGGCCGCAGCGGCAGAGCGCACCGTCAAGCTGCACCTTGGTGTGGCCCAGTTCCATCCCCAAACGGCCAGAGCCGCGGAAGATGCGGTGGTTCATCACAAAGCCCATGCCGACGCCATGTTCGATGGTCACGACCGCGAAATCCGACAGACCGCGGCCCGCGCCGAACCAAAGTTCGGCCAAGGCCACCAGATTGGCATCGTTGTCGATGGTGACAGGCACCCCCGTGCGGGCGGTGGCGGCGGCGGCAAGGGGGATGTTGCGGTCATGCAGGACCGAGGACCAATGCACCATGCCCAGCGCCACATCGACAAAGCCCGGCACACCGATACCGATGGCCGAAAGCTGGGTCGGCGCGATGGCGGCCTTGGCGCAGACCTGTGCCAAGAGGTTGTCGATGGCGCCCAGCAACTCGGCCAGAGTCAAAGGGCCGGGCTGGCGGGGAATGGCGGTATCGGCCACAAGGTTGCCGGCGAAATCGACGATCACGGCGGTATGTTCGCGGTCGGACAGTTTCATGCCTGCCACCAGATGCGCGGCGGCGCGCACGCCCAAGGCGACGGCAGGACGGCCACGCGGGCTGTCAGGATCGCGGGGGGCGGCGACCTCTTCGATCAACCCGGCCTCGATCAACTCGGCACAGATCGTGGTGACGGAGGCGGGCGAGACGTCCAACTCACGCGCGAGGGTCACGCGGGGGATCAGGCCTGCGGCGCGGATGCGTTCAAAGATCTGCTGACGCAAAGGGCGCTGGGTTTCGGTGAGGGGGGGAATCAGCGGGCCGACGCCTTTTGGCCGATCCACACCCGCCGCGCCGCCGCTCATCTGCGCCATTACTTCAGCCCCCAAATAAAAATGACCCGGTCTCATGTAATTTTCGCCATAAACACGCTGCATCGCGGCGAAACTGGATCAATTCTGATGCGAAACCAGCTTGGACCGGTAAATATATTTTGACAACTGAAATTATTCAGCGCAGCTTGATCCGGTACCGGCAAATCCGCCGGACCGGCTTTTTGCGGGCCGATATCCATGGGAGGATTGATATGCAAAAGGTTCTTATTGCTGCAGTCATGGCAGCGGTCGGCTTTTCGTCGGCAGCGCTGGCGGAAGGCAAGAAAATCGGCGTGAGCTGGGCGCAATTCCAAGAAGAGCGCTGGAAGATCGACGAAGCTGCCATGAAGGCTGCCATCGAAGCCGCTGGCAACGAGTACGTCTCGGCAGACGCGCAGTCTTCGGCTGAAAAGCAGCTTAGCGACATCGACGCGCTGATCGCTCAGGGCGTGGACGCGCTGATCATCAACGCCTGGGACAAGGACGCCATCGGGCCGGCCATCGAAAAGGCTGCGGCTGAAGGCATTCCGGTTGTCGGCTATGACCGTCTGATCGAAGACAACCGCACCTTCTATCTGACCTTCGACAACGTCGGCGTGGGCCGGATCATTGCTGAGTCGGTCTTTGCTGTGGCACCGAAGGGCAACTATGCCATCGTCAAGGGCGACCCCGGTGACCCGAACGTCGGCTTCCTGCGTCAGGGCATGGAAGAGGTGATCGGCGCGGCTGTGGCCTCGGGCGATATCGTGATTGTTGGCGAAGCCAACTCGGACGGCTGGAAGCCGGAGAATGCTCAGAAGAACATGGAGCAGATCCTGACCGCCAACAACAACGCTGTTGACGCCGTTCTGAGCCAGAACGACGGCATGGCCGGTGGCGCTGCGGCTGCATTGGCGGCGCAGGGCCTGAACGTGCCCTTGGGCGGTCAGGACGGCGACCTTGCCGCAATCAACCGCGTGGCACGTGGCACCCAGACCGTTTCGGTTTGGAAGAACGCACAAGACCTTGGCAAGGCGGCTGGCGAAATCGCCGGGATGCTGGCTGACGGCACGGCGCTTGACGCCATTCCGAACGCGACCAAGTTCTCGGGTGGCGAGAAGGGCGTTGAAATGAACGCGATCCTGCTGAACCCGACCCCGATCACCAAGGACACGCTGAATCTGGCGATTGACGCAGGTCACATCTCCAAGGAAGCCGCTTGCGAGGGCGCCATGGAAGGCGTCGCTGCTTGCCAGTGATCTAAGCCTCATCCGGCGCCGCCAGATGGGTGGCGCCGGAGTTCTTTGCGAAGTCGGGTGGTCTTGCGCCCCTTGTGGCGAGTCTTGTGCGTGCCCTGCGGCATGCTGGGCAGTCCCGGCAACCTCCCTCTCACAGGTTGGACGAGGTCATGAGCGACACCCCACATTCCCCCCAAACCAATACCAATCCTGAAAGCGCCGCTGGCCGTTTTCTGCGTGCAACCGAGATTGACCCCCGCCTTTTGGGCATGGTGGGCGCGCTGATGCTGATCTGGGTGGCGTTTGAAGCCTATTCCACCTTTGTCTTGGGGCGTCCCTCGCTGCTGTTGGGCGCGGCTCAGGCGGAAGCGAACGGCTTTTTGACGCCGCGCAACCTGTGGAACCTGTCGGTGCAGACCGCCTATATCGGGATCATGGCCACGGGCATGGTGCTGGTCATCATCACGCGCAACATCGACCTGTCGGTCGGGTCGATCATGGGCATGGTCGGTATGTATATGGGTCTGTTGCAGGTTGAATGGTTGACGCCCGCGCTGGGGCTGGGGAACCCAACGATCTGGATCCTCACGGTGATCTTTGGCATCGCGATGGGGGCCTTGATTGGGGCCTTCCAAGGCGTGCTGATCGCGTTTTTGAGCATTCCGTCTTTCATCGTCACGCTGGGCGGGCTTTTGGTCTGGCGGGGCGCGGCCTTTCTGGTGGCCGGTGGAAAAACCATTGCGCCCTTGGATGAGACTTTCTCGCTGATTGGGGGTGGGTCTTTTGGCGCGCTGGGGCGCACGGGCAGTTGGATTTTCGGCGTGATCGCCTGCGTCTTTGTGATCTGGGCCTTCCTTAACGGTCGCACGTCGCGCCAGAAGCACGGCTTTGCCCTGCGTCCGGTCTGGGCTGAGACCTTTGTGATTGGCCTTGTGTGCAGCGTGATCATTGGCGCGACTGCGCTGGTCAATGCCTATATCTGGCCGATCGGGAACATTCAGAAATACTATGCCAGCGTCGGGCAAGAGGTTCCGGCCTGTGCGCAAAAGGGTGGCGATATCTACAGCGATGTCTGCGCCAGCTTTGGCCATGGCTTTGCCTATCCGGTCTTGATCATGATCGTGGTGGCCATTTTCATGACCGTCTTGATGACGCGCACCCGCTTTGGCCGCTATGTCTTTGCCATCGGGGGCAACCCCGAGGCGGCGGCCTTGTCGGGGATCAATACCCGGATGATGACGGTCAAGATCTTTACCCTGATGGGTGGCCTTGCTGGCATCGCCGCTGTGATCGGCGCCGCACGTCAGAACAGCGCCACCAACGCGATGGGCAATCTGGACGAGCTTTACGTCATCGCTGCCGCCGTGGTTGGCGGCACCTCGCTGGCGGGGGGGATTGGCACGATCTATGGCGCGATCATCGGGGCCTTGATCCTGACCTCCTTGCAGACCGGGATGGTGTTGATCGGCTTTGGCGACGGGTCCTATCAGCGCATCGTGATCGGCGTGGCGCTGGTTCTGGCCGTGTGGCTGGACATCGTTTACCGCAAACGCATCAAGTAAGGGGCCAAGATCATGGTAGACAGAACCGGAACCCCGCTTGTCGAATTGCGCGACATCTCGATTGCCTTTGGCGGTATCAAGGCGGTGGATCACGTCACGGTGGACCTGTTCCCCGGCGAGGTTGTGGGCCTTTTGGGCCATAACGGCGCGGGGAAATCGACGCTGATCAAGTGCCTGTCGGGCGCTTACAAGAAAGACGCAGGCCAGATCCTGATCAACGGCGAAGAGGTCGAGATCAACGATCCCCGCGATGCGCGCGGCCATAACATCGAGACGATTTACCAGACGCTGGCCTTGGCCGACAATCTGGATGCGGCGTCGAACCTGTTTCTGGGCCGCGAGCTGGTCGGCGCGATGGGGTTTGTCGACGAAACCGCGATGGAGGCTGAGACCCGCAAGATCATGGGGCGGCTGAACCCGAATTTCCGCAAGTTCAACGTGCCGGTGAACATGCTGTCAGGTGGGCAGCGCCAGTCGGTCGCCATTGCGCGGGCGGTGTATTTCAACGCCAAGATCCTGATCATGGACGAACCAACCGCCGCCCTTGGCCCGCATGAGACGCAGATGGTGGCCGAGTTGATCCAAGAGCTGAAGGCGCAGGGTCTGGGCATTTTCCTGATCGAGCATGACATTCACAACGTGATGAAGCTGTGTGATCGCGCCGTGGTGATGAAGAACGGTCAGCGCGTTGGCACGGTGAATGTGAACGAGGTTACCGATGATGACATTCTGGGCATGATCATCATGGGCAAAAAGCCGCCGCAGGCCTACTGATATGTTCCTTGGGTTGGACCTTGGCACATCGGGGCTGAAGGGCATTGTCATCAATGACCGCCAAGAGGTGCTGGCCGAGGCATCGGCCCCTTTGACGGTCAGCCGCCCGGCGGAGGGCTGGTCAGAGCAAGAGCCGTCGCATTGGATTGCGGCGGCGGAAACCGTGCTGGACAAGCTGGCAGGGTTTGGGTTGGGCAAGGTGCAGGGCATTGGGCTGTCGGGCCATATGCATGGCGCGACGCTCTTGGATGCGTCGGACAATGTGCTGCGGCCTTGCATCCTGTGGAATGACACGCGTGCCCATGTTGAGGCGGCGCGGTTGGATGCTGATCCGCGGTTTCGCGCAGTTTCGGGCAATATCGTGTTTCCGGGCTTTACTGCGCCAAAGCTGGATTGGGTGCGCGCGCATGAGCCGGGCGTTTGGGCCAAGGTGGCCAAGGTTTTACTGCCGAAGGATTATCTGCGGCTGTGGCTGATTGGCGATCATGTCGCCGAGATGTCGGACGCGGCGGGAACCTCATGGCTGGATACGGGCGCGCGCGATTGGTCGGATGAGTTGCTGGCCGCGACCGGGCTTTCGCGTGCGCAGATGCCGCGACTGGTTGAAGGCTCGGCGGTGTCGGGCGTGTTGCGCGACACGCTGGCGGAACGCTGGGGCATGGGCCGGGTGGTCGTCGCGGGCGGGGGGGGTGACAATGCCGCCTCGGGCGTGGGTGTGGGCGTTGTGCGTGCGGGCGAGGCCTTTGTGTCCTTGGGCACAAGTGGTGTGCTCTTTGCCGCCAATGACGGCTATCAGCCTGATCCTGCCACGGCGGTGCATACGTTCTGCCACGCGCTGCCGGGGTCTTGGCACCAGATGGGCGTGATCTTGGCCGCGACCGATGCGTTGAACTGGTATGGGTGCTTTGTGGGCCAAGATGCGGCGGCGCTGACGGGCGCGCTGGGGCCACTGGTAGCGCCGGGCAAGGCGCTGTTCCTGCCCTATCTGGGTGGGGAGCGGACGCCGTTGAACGATGCCGCCATTCGCGGGTCTTTCATGGGGCTTGAGCATGCCACCGACACCGCCGCAGGCACCCGCGCGGTGCTGGAAGGCGTGACCTTTGCGCTGCGCGATTGCCGTGATGCCTTGGCCGCCACCGGCACCAAGATTGAGCGGTTGCTGGCCGTCGGCGGTGGATCGCGGTCAGACTATTGGCTGCGCGCCATTGCCACCGCGCTGGAGGTGCCGGTTGATCTGCCCGTCGCGGGCGATTTTGGCGCAGCCTTTGGCGCGGCGCGGCTTGGCCTGATGGCCGCCACCGGGGCCGGGGCCGAGATTGCCAGCCGCCCGAAGATTGCCCGCTCGGTCGATCCGGACCGTGCGCTTGTTGATGCCTTTGGCGCGGGCCATGCCCGGTTCCGCGCCGCCCAAACCGCCCTTCGGGGCTGCAATATCTAAGGACATATCATGCCCGGCTATTTCCACGGCATTCCGACCATTCGTTACGAAGGCCCCGGTTCCACCAACGAATTCGCCTTCCGCCATTACAACCCCGATGAGGTGGTGATGGGCAAGCGGATGGAGGAGCATCTGCGCTTTGCCGTCGCCTATTGGCATTCGTTCGCCTATCAGGGCGGTGATCCTTTTGGCGGGCAAACCCTGCAACGCCCGTGGTTTGCCGACACGATGGCGGCGGCGAAAGCCAAGGCGGATGCGGCGTTTGAGCTGTTCGATATTCTGGGCGTGCCCTTCTACTGCTTTCACGATGCCGATGTGCGGCCCGAAGGCGCGACATTTGCCGAAAGCAAACGCAACCTTGATGAAATCGTTGACTATTTCGCGGCAAAACAGGGGCAGCACAAGGCCAAGCTGTTGTGGGGCACCTCGAACCTGTTCAGCCATCGGCGCTGGATGTCGGGGGCGGCGACCAACCCCGATCCGGATGTCTATGCCTATGCGGCGGCAACGGTGAAGGCCAATCTGGACGCCACGCACCGCCTTGGGGGCGCAAACTATGTGCTGTGGGGCGGGCGCGAGGGGTATGAGACGCTGCTCAACACCGATCTGAGTGCCGAGCGGGCGCACGCGGGGCGGTTCTTGAGCCAAGTGGTCGAGTACAAGCACAAGATCGGGTTCAAAGGCACGATCCTGATCGAGCCGAAGCCGCAAGAGCCGTCGAAGCACCAGTATGATTATGATGTGGCCACGGTTTACGGCTTTCTCAAGGATTTCGGGCTGGAGCGGGAAGTGAAGGTCAACATCGAACAGGGCCATGCCATTCTGGCGGGCCATTCGTTTGAGCATGAGATTGCGACGGCGGCGTCCTTGGGGATTTTCGGGTCGATCGACATGAACCGCAATGACTACCAGTCGGGCTGGGACACTGACCAGTTCCCGAACAACCATGCCGAAAAGGCGCTGGCGTTTTATGAGATCCTGCGGGCGGGGGGCTATACCACGGGCGGCACCAATTTTGACGCCAAGATCCGGCGGCAGTCTTTGGATGCTGAAGATCTGGTTCTGGCCCATGTTGGCGGGATGGACACTTGTGCGCGGGCGCTGAAATCGGCGGCAGCACTTTTGGACAGCGGAGAATTGGAAGCGGCGCGCAAGGCGCGGTATGCGGGCTGGGAGAGCTCGGCGGCCAAGGCCATGCTGGCGGGTGGGCTTGAGGCGGCGGCGGCGCGTGTCACGACGGAGGGGCTGGAGCCCGAGCCAAAATCGGGCCGCCAAGAGCGTTTGGAAAACCTGTGGAACCGTTACGTCTGACCCCGTCCCGCCGCCGTTTCCTGCAAGGGGCGGTGGCATGTAGTCTGGCCGTGCTGCCGCTGCCTGCCACGGCAGAGGCGCGCGCGGCGGAGGCGGTTTTGGCCCAGTGGTATCGGCTGCTGATCGAGTTGATCCGCAACACCGCCACCTATTCGCCCCCCGTGGCGGCGCGGTCTTTTGCCTATTTGGGCATCACCGCCTTTGAGGCTTTGGCGACGGGCAATGCGGGCTTGCGCAGTCTTGCGGGCCAAGTGCCCGACCTTGCCCCCCTGCCCGCCCGCGAGGCCGCCCCGCATGATGAGGCGCTGGTGCTGGATGCAGCCCTTGGGGCGGCGATGGCGGTTTTGTTTGGCAATACCGGCCCGATGGGCCTGCGCGCGATGGAGGCGATGCGGGCCGACATGGCCGCGACGCTGGAGGCGGGGCTTGCGCCGGATCTGGTGACCTGCAGCCGCGCCCATGGCAAGGCGGTGGCGCAGCATATTCTGGACTGGTCGGCCAGTGACGGCGGCGCGGTCATTGAGAACATGGGCTTTCCCAAGGAGTATACGCTGGGCAACACGCCAAAAAGCTGGCGGCCCACCTCGACCATCGGGGTGCAGCAAAAGCCTTTGTTGCCCTATTGGGGCACGAACCGTCCCTTTGCGATTCCTGCGACGGGTTCCTGCGGGCTGCCCCCGCCGCCGCCCTATAGCGAAGACCCCGGATCGGAGTTCTATGCTGAAGCGATGGCGACCTATCAGGCGTCAAAGACCCTGACCGACGAGCAGATCACCATCGCGCGGTTCTGGTCGGATGATCCGATGATGTCACCCACCCCGCCAGGGCATTGGGTGTCGATCATGCTGGATATCTTTGACCGCGACGCCCCCCCGGTGGACCGCCGTGCCGAGGTGCTGGCCCTGCTGGGCATGGCGATTTCGGATGGGTTCATCCAAAACTGGCGGTCGAAATATGAGCATGATCTGTTGCGCCCGGTCACCTATATCCGCCGGGTGATTGATCCCGATTGGGAGCCTTTGCTGATCACCCCGCCGTTTCCAGAATACCCTTCGGGCCATTCCACCCAATCGGGCGCGGCGGCAGGGGTGTTGGAGGGACTTTACGGGCCGGGCTTTGCCTTTGACGATCACACGCATGAGGAGGATGGTTTGGGCGTGCGGTCTTTCACCGGCTTTTGGCAGGCCGCTGAGGAGGCCGCGATGTCGCGGCTTTATGGCGGCATTCATTATCCGATGGCCAATGTGAACGGGCTGGCACAGGGGGGTTGCGTGGCGGGCCATATTCTGGGGCTGAAAACCCGTGCGTAAACTGGCGCTTCTGGCGGTTCTGGCAGGCCCCGCATGGGCCGAGGAGCCCAAGCTGCCGGTCTTTGTCGAGGAGACCGCGACAGCGGGCATCACCACGGCCTATCAGGGTGATTGGCAGTATATGGTTGGCGGCGGCGCGGCGGTGTTTGACTGCGATGGCGATGCGCGGCTGGATATGTTCATCGCGGGCGGCGAGGGGCCTGCGGGGATGTTTCGCAACCTGTCGGAGCAAGGCGGCGCTTTGCGGTTTCAGCCGGTCGATGGGCTGGGGCTGACGGCGGTGACGGGGGCCTATCCGTTGGACATCGACAGTGACGGGATCAACGATCTGGCAATCCTGAGGATTGGCGAGAACCACCTGATGCGGGGTTTGGGCGAGTGCCGGTTTGAAGCGGCCAACGCGACATGGGGTTTTGACGGGGGCGATGCGTGGTCAACCGCCTTTGCCGCGACCTGGGAGGCGGGGCAGGAGTGGCCGACGCTGGCGGTGGGCAATTATGTGGATCGGTTTGAAGAGGCCTTTCCGTGGGGGTCGTGCACCGACAACTGGCTGCACCGACCGCAGGGGGCGGGCTTTGCGCCCCCCCTGCCCCTGACCCCCAGCCATTGCGCGCTGTCGATCCTGTTTTCGGATTGGTCCGGCACGGGCGTGCGCGATCTGCGGGTGTCGAATGACCGGCAGTATTACAAGGGCGGGCAAGAGCAGCTTTGGCATATGGAGGCCAGCCCGCGCCTGTGGACCGAAGCTGAGGGTTGGCAGCGGTTGCGCATCTGGGGCATGGGCATTGCCGCCTATGATCTGAATGCCGATGGGTTCAACGAATATTACCTCACCTCGATGGCCGACAACAAATTGCAGGTGCTGGACCCCAAGGCGGGCGGCTTGCCGCGCTATAAGGATCAGGCGTTCAAGCGTGGGGTGACGGCGCATATGCCGTTCACCGGCGATGATGCCCGCCCCTCAACCGCGTGGCACGCGCAGTTTGAGGATGTGAACAACGACGGGCGGGCGGATTTGTATGTGGTGAAGGGCAATGTCTCGACCATGCCCGACTTTGCGGCCAAGGACCCCAACAACCTGTTCTTGCAGCGCGCCGATGGCAGTTTCCTTGAGGCGGGCGCGCAGGCCTTGAGCTTTGCCACAGGGCGCGGCGGGGCGGTGGCGGATTTCAACAATGATGGGCTGCTGGATGTGTTGGCGGTGAACCGTTGGGAAACGGCGCAGATCTGGCGCAATGTGTCGGAAGGTTTGGGCGGGTTCGTGACGGTGGACCCGCTGCAAAGCGGGGCCAATCGCAATGCGGTAGGGGCGTGGATTGAGCTGCGCACCGATCAGGGGTTGCAGCGCCGCGAGGTGACAGTGGGCGGCGGGCATGTGTCGGGCGTGCTGGCGCCGTGGCATTTCGGGATTGGCGCGGCCGGGGCCGCCGAGGTGCGGGTGATCTGGCCGGATGGTGTGGCGTCGGACTGGGTTCAGGCGCAACCGGGCGAGGCTTTGGAAATTCGGCGCTAGGCGGAGTGTTACTCGTCGAGCACGTCGTGCACTCCTCGTGGGGTGGTCGCCGAGGAGTGCGCGGAGTGCTCGACGAGGCAGAGGAAAAGGGCGCGGGGTGATCCCCCGCGCCCTTTGTCAGTTAGATATCGGTGCGGCCAAGGTTCATCACCTTGTCCCAAGCGGCTGCGAAGTCAGCGACAAAGCGCCCGGCGTTGTCAGCTTGGGCATAAAGCTCGGCCAAGGCCCGCAGTTGCGAGTTGGAGCCGAACACCATGTCCACGCGGCTGGCGGTGGCCTTCACCTTACCGGTCTTGGCATCGCGGCCGTCAAAGGACTGCGCGTCCTCGGAAGTTGGAGCCCAAACCGTGCCCATGTCCAGAATGGCGGTGAAGAAGTCGGTCGTCAGCGCGCCAGTGCGGGCGCTGAAGAGGCCGTGCTTTGCGCCACCAGCATTGGCGCCAAGGGCGCGCATGCCGCCGACGAGCACCGTCATTTCCGGCGCGGACAGCGTCAGAAGCTGGGCACGATCGACCAGCATTTCTTCGGCGGTCACGCGGTAGCTTTGCTTTTGCCAGTTGCGGAAGCCGTCGGCGACGGGCTCCATCGGCTCAAAGCTTTCGGCATCGGTGTGCTCGGCGCTGGCGTCCATCCGGCCGGGGGTGAAGGGCACGGTCACCGGGTGACCTGCGGCATGGGCCGCCTGTTCCACCGCTGCCGTGCCGCCCAGAACGATAAGGTCGGCCAAGGAGACTTTCTTGCCGCCCGACGCCTTGGCGTTAAAGGCGGATTGAATGGCCTCCAGCGCCTTGACCACTTTGGCCAAGCTGGACGGATCGTTGACCGCCCAATCCTTTTGCGGGGCCAGACGCACGCGCGCCCCGTTGGAGCCGCCACGCTTGTCCGAGCCGCGATAGGTCGAGGCCGAGGCCCAAGCCGCCAACACCAGGTCCTGAGTCAACAGCCCTGCACCAAGGATTTTCGACTTCAGGGCTGCGATATCGCTGCTGTCGATCAGCGTGTGGTCGCAGGCCGGAACCGGGTCTTGCCAGATCAGGTCTTCGGCTGGAACTTCGGGGCCGAGATAGAGCGCCTTCGGACCAGAATCGCGGTGGGTCAGTTTGAACCATGCGCGGGCGAAGGCGTCGGCGAAGGCGGCCGGATCCTTGTGGAAGCGGCGCGAGATCGGCTCGTAGATCGGATCAAAGCGCAGCGAGAGGTCGGCCGTGGTCATCATCGGGCGATGCTTGATCTTGGGATCATGCGCATCAGGGATCATGTCTTGGGGTTCAACATCCTTGGCCAGCCAGATTTGCGCGCCAGCGGGGGAATGGGTCAGCTCCCATTCATATTTGAACAGCATGTCGAAATAGCCGTTGTCCCACGTGGTCGGGTTCGGCTTCCACGCGCCTTCGATGCCGGAGGTGGTGGTATGGATGCCCTTGCCGGTGCCGAACTTGTTGATCCAGCCAAAGCCCATGGCTTCCAGGGGTGCGGCTTCCGGCTCGGGGCCGACGAGGGCGGCATCGCCTGCACCATGGGCTTTGCCAAAGGTGTGACCCCCGGCCACGAGGGCGACGGTTTCTTCATCATTCATCGCCATGCGGGCGAAAGTTTCGCGCACATCAAGGCCCGAGGCGACCGGATCGGCCACGCCATCGGGGCCTTCGGGGTTCACGTAGATCAGGCCCATCTGGACTGCTGCCAGTGGGTTGTCCAACTCACGCTCGCCCTTGTAGCGGCTGTTTTCCTTGCCCGACACCTGCAGCCATTCGGCCTCGGAGCCCCAGTAGATGTCTTCTTCGGGTGCCCAAAGATCCTCGCGGCCCGCGCCGAAGCCAAAGGTCTTGAAGCCCATGGTTTCCAAGGCGACGTTGCCTGCCAGAATGTAAAGGTCGGCCCAAGAAATGCCGTTGCCGTATTTCTGCTTGATCGGCCACAGGAGGCGGCGCGCCTTATCCAGGTTGCCGTTGTCGGGCCATGAGTTCAGCGGCGCAAAGCGCTGGGTGCCGGTTGAGGCGCCACCGCGGCCGTCAGCCGTGCGGTAGGTGCCCGCCGAGTGCCAGGCCAGACGAATCATCAAGCCGCCGTAATGGCCCCAATCTGCCGGCCACCAGTCTTGGCTGTCGGTCATCAACTGCGCAACATCCGCCTTCAGCGCGGCATAGTCGATCTTGGCGAAGGCCTGCGCATAATTGAAATCAGCGCCCAAAGGGTTCGAGGCGGGGCTGTGCTGGTGAAGGATCGCCAGATTCAACTGGTTTGGCCACCATTCTTTGTTGGTGCGCGCGCCATGGGTTGCGGCCTTTGCGCCGTGCATCACCGGGCATTTGCCTGCGTTGTTTCCGTCCATCTCGGTCTCCTTTTGAAAGGTGGCAGCGGGGCGGCGCGTCATGGCAGCCCAGTCTCTGGAATGGTTCTAACAGAGTTTTTCAATTAGTTTAAGTTGCATTTACTGATTAACACTATAAGTTAATCTTATGGCAAACATTACCCTCAAACAGCTTCGCTATTTCGAGGCGCTGGCGCGCACCGGCCATTTTGGCCGCGCCGCGGAGGTCTCGGCGATTTCGCAACCTGCACTGTCGATGCAGATCAAAGAGTTGGAGGCCGGGCTGGGCAGCGCGCTGTTTGATCGCGCTGCGCGGGCGGTGCGGCTGACTTCGTTCGGTGAGGAATTTGCCGCACGGGCGCGGGAGATTCTGCGGCTGGTGGATGAGTTGGAGGATACCGCGCGCATTGGACGCGACCAGATGGCGGGACGGCTGCGGCTGGGGGTGATCCCGACGGTGGCGCCTTATCTTTTGCCGCGCGTGATTGGCGAGGTGACGCGGGCCTATCCGGCGCTGGAGCTGCAGCTGCGCGAGACGATCACGCCGAAGCTGTTGCAGGATTTGGGCGAAGGGCGGCTGGACTGCGCCATCGTGGCCTTGCCGGTGTCGGAGCCGTCTTTGGTGGAGGTGCCGCTTTTTTCGGAGGATTTCGTGCTGGTGCGGCCTTTGGCCGATGCGGGAAAACCGGTGCCGAGTGCGGAAACCCTGCGCGAGATGCGGCTTTTGCTGTTGGAGGAAGGGCATTGCTTTCGCGATCAGGCGCTGTCGTTTTGCAACCGCAAAAGCGTGCAGCCGCGCGAGTTGATGGATGGGTCATCCCTGACCACGCTGGTGCAGATGGTGGGCGCAGGCATTGGGGTGACCTTGATCCCGGATATGGCGGTGGCGGTGGAAACCCGGTTGGCCCCAGTGTCGGTGGCGGCCTTTGCCGACCCGCGCCCGTCGCGGCAGATCGGGATGGTGTGGCGGCGCACAAGCCCGCTGGCGCGGCAGTTGGTGCAGATCGCCGAGGTGGTGCGGCGCTGTGGTGGGGGGTGAGCTGGGGTTGCGACGCCCCCTCCCCCAGCCCCTCCCAACAAGGGGGAGGGGAGGTGACAGGCGACAAAACGGCGGCATGGGTGGCAGACTTTGTGACGCCCTCCCCCTTGTGGGGAGGGATGGGGTGGGGGCCGTTAGAGCGTATCGCGTTTGATCGGCTGAATCAGATTGAATGCGATCCGCTATAGCCCTGCGTCCCGCGCGCGGTGCCGACGGCAACGGCCAGCGCGATGGCCATGGTCAGCGTCGCCGACAAGGACCGGAAAGCCCCGAAATCCACCTCTTGCACGGTCAAGACCGCCTGAGCGGCGCGGGCAAGGGGGCTGGTCACCTGGTCGGTCAGCGCCACCACCGGCACCCCAAGTGTGCGGGCGTCTGCGGCCAAGGCCAGCGTTTCTTCGGAATAGGGGGCAAAGCTGATGGCCAGCACCGCATCACCGGGCCGCAGCGCGTGGCGGTGGTCCAGCTTGCCCGCCCCGTCATGCAGCATGGCCGGGACCGACATTTTTTCAAAGACATAGGCCAGATAGGCGGCCACCGGATAGGCCCGGCGCAGGCCGACGACATGCACCATGCCCGCGCCCGCCAAAAGCGCCACCGACTGGTCCAGCGCCACCTCGTCGACCCCCGCGATCAGACCTTCAAGCGACAGACGCCCCGCCTCGACAAACTCGGCCACCAGTTGCGCCGCCCCACCTGCCCCACCGCGCAGGGCAGAAAGCCGTGTGGCATAATCGGGAAAGCCCGGCGCATAGGCGTCCCGAAACAGCCGCTGCATGTCGGAAAAGCCGGCAAATCCCATGATCTGACAAAAGCGCATCACGGCCGAGGGTGGCACATCGGCCCCGGCGGCCAGATCGGCCACGGTGGAGACCGCGATGCGGTCGAGGTTCGCGGCCAGATGGTCAGCGCATTGGCGCAGGCGTTTGGGCAGGCCGTCGGACAGGTCGGCCAGGCGGGCGCTAAAGGCGTCGACCGTTTGGGGGGCCGTCTTGGTGTCGTCGCTCATCCCGTGCCCTCTTGACGCATGGCCTTTGACGCAGGATAGCAGATGGAATAAATATTCCAAATCCAAACGCGCCTTGGGCGACTATTCCATTCCTGCAACAAAGGACAAGCAAGATGACGGTTCGGTTCGGACTTTTGGGCGCAGGGCGCATCGGCAAGGTGCATGCAAAGGCTGTGACGGGAGATGCGGGTGCCAAGCTGGTGGCGGTGGCTGATGCCTTTCCCGCCGCCGCACAGGCGATTGCCAACCAATATGGTTGTGACGTGCGCACGATTGATGCGATCTGCGCATCCGCCGATATTGACGCCGTGGTGATCTGCACGCCCACCGACACCCATGCCGACCTGACCGAGCAGTTCGTCAAGGCGGGCAAGGCGGTGTTTTGCGAAAAGCCGATTGATCTGTCGCTGACCCGCGTCAAGCAATGTCTTGAGGTGGTACGCGCCCATAAAGGCACGCTGATGGTGGGGTTCAACCGCCGTTTTGACCCGCATTTCCGTGCCGTGCGCGCCGAGATCGACAAGGGCAGCATTGGCGCGGTGGAGATGGTGGTGATCACCAGCCGCGATCCCGGCGCGCCGCCGGTGGAGTATATCAAACGCTCGGGCGGGATTTTCCGCGACATGACGATTCATGATCTGGATATGGCGCGGTTCCTGTTGGGCGAAGAGGTGGCCGAGGTGGTTGCGACTGCGTCCGTGCTGGTGGACCCGGCGATTGGCGCGGCGGGAGATTTCGATTCCGTACAGGTGATGTTGAAAACCGCGACGGGCCGTCAGGCGATGATTTCGAACTCGCGGCGGGCCACCTATGGCTATGACCAGCGGATCGAGGTGCATGGCGCCAAAGGCGCGGTGTCGGCGGAAAACCAGCGTCCAGTGTCGATTGAGCTGGCCACGGCGGCCGGATACACCCGCCCGCCGCTGCATGATTTCTTCATGACCCGCTATACCGAGGCTTATGCCTCGGAGATTGCCAGCTTTATCGCAGCACTTGCCGCCAAAACCCCGGCGACACCTTCGGGCGAAGATGGGCTGGTCGCGCTGGCTTTGGCCGAGGCCTGCCTGAAATCAGTGGCCGAGTGCCGCGTGGTGAAGATGGCGGAAATTCTGTAACGGCAGCAGGCCCTGGGATCAAACATCTAACAAAAAAGAGGTGCGCATGTTCTTGCAAGCAGACCGCAGGGGCGTACATGGTGACCAAGTTTGATGCACAGACCCAGGACCAAACCGTCGCGCAGGCGGTGATCGACGATGGGCAGGCGGGCAATGTGATGGCCCCTGATTGCCCGTCACGCCCGATTTTGCAGCACCTCACCAACCGCCGCGGCGCCTTGGTCATGGCGGCGTTTGCCGCCCCACTGGGTTTCCAGCCTGCGCCGCCAGATCCGGGGCAACCGTGAACGGATGCTGGCCCAAACGCTGCAAGAGTTGAAGGCTAACGGATTTGTCCTGCGCCCCGCGCATGCCGTGGTGCCGCCCCGTGCGGGTGATGCGCTGACGCCCTTGGGGACAGGGGCGGCCCAGCCTGTGGTGGCTTTGGTGACATGGGTGGCGCAAAACCTGTCCAAGGTGGTTGCCGCCCAAAGCCGCTGACGGCGGCTGATCTCTGCGGCCTTTAGGCCACCTGAGGCTCGCCGAACCGTTCGATGAGCTTGGCTTTGATCTGGTCGCGGACCTGACGATAGGCGGCCATCTTGGCCTCGCGGGTGTCGCCGCCCAAAGCCGTGGGGTCGAGGATAGGCCAGTATTCCACGGTCAGGTGGTAGTGCTTTGTCAGATCCAGCGCCTGAGCTTTGGAATGCGAAGATAAAGCGATGATCAGGTCATATTGGCCCAGATCATCGCCCAACTCTTGCATCTCTTCAAAGCTGCGGCTGCGGTGGCGCGACAGTTCGATCCCCATTTCTGCGCAAACGGTCACCGAAAACCCGTCAATCTCCATGTCATTCTTGACGCCCGCCGACTGCACATAGGCGCGCTGGCCATAGAATTTCTTCATCAGGCCTTCGGCCATGGGCGAGCGCACGGCGTTGTGATCGCAGCAAAACAGCACAGCTTGCGGAAACTCGCCCACGCTCATCCCCAATGCAAAACACAGATCAGCGTGAACAGCCGCCGTGAGGTGGCCGTGTCGACCACCGCTTTGCCCTCCAGCCGCTCTTGCAAGACGCGCGCACCTTCATTGTGAATGCCCCGACGCGCCATGTCGATCGCCTCGATCTGGCTGGGGGGCAGGCGTTTCACCGCATCGAAGTAGCTTTCGCAGATTTGGAAGTAATCCTTCACGACCTGCCGGAAGGGTCCCAGCGAGAGATGGAACTCACCGACCGAGCTTTCGTCCTCTTTGGCGATGGAAAACACCAGCCGCCCCTCGCGGATCGCGAGGCCCAACCGGTAGGGGCCGGATGAGACCTCGCGCCCTTCGCGCGGTGGCATGCCAAAGGAATTATCTTCCAGCAGGTCGAAAATCGCGACCTTGCGCTCTTGTTCAATTTCCGGTGTCGGGCGGGCAAGCCCGCGTTCATCGATCTCGATATGGCAAATTCGGTCGGTCATGGGCAGGCTTTCACTCAACAGGCCTCTGTGATGCCCGAGCCCGAGCCCTGTTGCAAGCCCGGCGCAAAAGGCGCGTCATCACCGGTTCAGCCGCGACAACCGCGCGGTCACGCTCAGGCCATGGGCTTCAAGGCTTTCACTTCTGGCCAAACGCTCGGCGGCAGGGCCGATCGTGGCCAAAGCTTCGGGCGTCATCTTGGCCAGCGTGGTGCGCTTGACGAAATCCAGAACCGACAGGCCCGAGGAAAACCGCGCGGAGCGCGCGGTGGGCAGCACATGGTTCGGCCCGCCAACATAATCGCCAATGGCTTCAGGGGTCCATGCGCCTAGGAAAATCGCCCCGGCATGGGTGATCTGGGTGCTCAGGGCATCGGGATCAGCCACGCAAAGCTCCAGATGCTCGGGTGCTAGCCGGTTCGACAAGGTGGCCGCCTCGGCCAGATCGCGCGCCACGATCACCGCGCCAAAGTCACGCCAAGAGGCCCCCGCAATCGCCCGGCGCTCCAGCGTTTGCAGACGCGCCTGGACAGCGGTCACCACCTTGGCGGCGAAAGCCTGATCCGGGGTGATGAGGATGGACTGCGCACTTTCGTCATGCTCGGCTTGCGACAAAAGATCGAGGGCAATCCAGTCGGGATCATTGTCGCCGTCTGCGATGACCAGAATCTCCGAAGGCCCCGCGATCATGTCGATGCCGACGCGGCCAAAGACCCGCCGCTTGGCGGCCGCCACATAAGCATTGCCCGGCCCGGTGATCTTGTCGACGGGCTGGATCGTCTCAGTGCCATAAGCCAGCGCGGCCACCGCCTGCGCGCCGCCGATGCGGTAGACGGTATCCACCCCTGCAATCTGTGCGGCCAACAGCACCAGCGGGTTCACCACACCCCCGGGTGTCGGGCAGGTCACGACCAACCGCTTGACCCCCGCCACTTTGGCCGGAATGGCATTCATCAAGACCGATGAAGGATAGGAGGCCAGCCCCCCCGGCACATAAAGGCCCGCCGCCGACACTGGCGTCCAGCGCCAGCCAAGGGTGGCGCCGGTGACATCCTGCCACAGCGCATCCTGCGGCAGCTGGCGGGCGTGATAGGCGCGGATCCGGTCTGCGGCCAGCTCCAGTGCGGCGCGATCTTCGGGAGCGACCTTGGCAATCTCGGCCTCGATCTCGGCTTTGGTAAAGGCCATGGTCTCGGGCGTCAGCGCCAGCTTGTCGAACCGCGCCGTCAATTCCAGCACCGCCGCATCGCCGCGCGCGCGCACATCAGCGATGATGGCGGCCACCGCGTCATCGACGTCAGGGCTGTCCTCGCGCTTTTGGCCCAACAGGGCGGTAAAGCGGGCGTCGAAATCGGCGTCTTTCGTGTTCAGAAAGCTGGGCATCGGCGTCTCCTGCAACTTTTGCCCGTCCTAGGCCAAAGCCTGCACCGCCGCAAGAAAAAGGGGGCCGTCTGCCCCCTCGCCGCATGCGCGGCTCACCCCCGAGGATAGTTAAGCCGCATTGAAGGCCAGACAGCTTCTGCCTTCAATGCGGTGACAAATATCCTCCGGGGGTCCGGGGGTGGAAAATCCCCGGCGCGTGGGGTCAGATCGCCTCAGCCGCCGAAATGCGAAAACCGATAAGGGCTGACGCCGTATTTCTTGCGGAAAGATTTCGAGACATG
>JBILYK010000053.1:0-24379 GCA_044377735.1 Paracoccaceae bacterium
CGGCATCGACGCCGCTCAGGCGGCTCAATCAGCGCGAAAATCACTGGAAACGGTGCCTGTCTGGCCCCATAGTGCCCTCAAGCGGCAATGTCGGCGCAGCCGAAGCCGTTGATCAGACCTTCCTTAAATCATGCCACGCTTAAATATATGTCTTTACTGACATAAGATTTAGTCTTCTGGTAATTTTTAGTAGCTGAGTGGATTTTAAATCCGCCGCTCCGTCAATTGAGCTATTTGGGCATTTTGCACGGTATGGTCTTGGTTGGTGGGCGGGTGATAATGCAGCGGGCTTGCGCCGTCCAAAGGGTTTAGGCAGCTTTTCCGCTTATTGCGGGCGGACGCTTATTGCGGGCGGACGCTTATTGCGGGCGGACGCTTATTGCGGGCGGACTGGGGGCTCGGCTGCGTCTGCGGGGTTTTCGTCGTCGATCGCCTCGGCAGGGATGGCGTAGTCGCCGCGCAACCAGTGCGCTAGATCCACATCGGCGCAGCGGCGCGAGCAGAAGGGGCGGTATTTCGCATCCGTTTCGCGATCGCAGATCGGGCAGCTCATGCGAGCAGCTCCGCCAAGGGCAGACGGTCGCGGCGGCGGGTGAATTCGTACAAGCCGAGCGTCGTCCAGCCGGCCAGTGTCACATCGGGGCCGTCGCCTTTGAAGGCAGCGCGGATCACTTGTTCCAGAATGGCGCGATCTTTCTTGGGCTGGGGGGCAAAATCCACCACCACCTGGCCCCCAAGGCCGCGCAGCCGCAATTGGCGCGGCAGGTCGCGGGCGGCGGCGATATTGGCTTTAAGCGCCGCCGCAGGCGAGGTGTCAGGGCCTGTGTTCACATCGACCGCCACCAGTGCGCGGGTGGGTTCGATCATCATATGCCCACCGCCCGGCAGATCCAAACGCGGGCTGAGGAGGGCATCAATCTGTTCCAGCACACCATGCGCCTCAAGCCCGCCGGCGCGGTCTTCGACCATATCGGGGGCCGGGCTTGCCCAATCGCGCCATGCAGTTTCATGCGCACCAGGGCCGTCGAGCAAAAGCTCGGGGAGGCCATCAAGATCGGCCAGAACGGCAGTGGCCAGATCCCGCATCGCGGTGATGTCGTCGGCAATCTCGACCTCATCCCCCTCGAGCGCGGCGGAGCGGATGATAAGGCCAAGGCGGGGGTCGGCCCCGGCCATGGCTTCTGTCGCAAGATCGGTCAGCGCGGCGCGGGTATCTTCCTCACGGATCGCGCGGCTGACGTTCAGGCCGGGGGCGTCGGGGGTGACGATGGCAAAGCGTGATTTGAACAGCAGCCGTGTGCTGACCGGGGTGGCTTTTCCCGGTTCGGTCGGGGCTGAGACTTGGACCAAGAGGCGTTGACCGGGGCTGATGCCGGAGATCTGGCGCAGAAAGCCCGATCCGCCATTCGGCAGCTTCACGAACATGCCGCCCTGACCCTTCATCGGACGATCCGCCACCGCGCGATAGATCGCACCGGGCAGAATGCTGTCGCCCTCGGGGTCAATTGCCAGCTCTTCCAAACGGCCATCCACCAAAAGGGCGGCGGCCTCGCGGCCCTTGATGCTGTCCAGAAGGACGACGCGGCCAGATGTCATGTTTGTCTCCAGACGGGATAGCCTGCGGCCTGCAAAAGGGCGGCGGTTTCGGCCAAGGGCAGGCCGACGATGCCAGTGAACGAGCCAGAGATCCACGGGATGAAGGCGCCTGCAGCCCCTTGGATTGCATAGCCGCCCGCCTTGCCCTTCCATTCACCGCCCGCAAGATAGGCGTTCAACTCATCATCCGAGAGCCGCTTCATTTTCACCGCTGATACGCTTTCGCGCGTCCACATTCGGGGCCCGCGCTTGACGGCAATGGCAGTGATCACCTGATGGCGCCGCCCACCAAGGGCTGTCAGAAACGCAGCCGCTTCGCCCGCATCGCGGGGCTTGCCGAGAATGCGGCGGCCAAGGGCCACGGTGGTATCGGCGCAGAGCACGATATCATCCTCGCTCGCCTGAACCGCCGTGGCCTTTTCGCGTGCCAGCCGCGCGCAATAGGGGCGCGGCAGTTCGGCGCGCTTGGGATCTTCGTCGATGTCGGGGGGCAGGATCGCGTCAGGCGTGATGCCCAGCTGCGCCAAAAGCTCTTTCCGGCGCGGGCTGCCTGATCCGAGGATAAAGCGCATTAGGATTTTCTGCGCAGTTGGGTCCGAAAACCGGTTTCCACTTTTCGGACTGCGCTCACGTTATTTAAAGCGGTAGTTGATGCGGCCTTTGGACAGGTCGTAGGGGGTCATTTCCACCTGCACCTTATCGCCTGCCAGAACACGGATGCGGTTCTTGCGCATCTTGCCTGCCATCACCGCGATCAGTTCATGGCCGTTGTCGAGTTCAACCCGAAACGTCGCGTTGGGCAGCAGTTCCTTCACAACACCGGGGAATTCGAGGATATCTTCCTTGGCCATGGTCTCTCCAATAGGGGTTTTGCCCAAGTTGGAGATCCCAACGCAGGCATGGCGCGGCGTATGCGCCGGAATTTCGGGATTTTCAAGGGGAAATCGTTCTGAACGGGCGGGTTGCTTGGCCGGGCGCGGGGCCTCCGGCGGGGGTATTTGGGCCAAGATGAAGATCAGGGGTGCGACTGATGGTTATGCGAGGCGTTCGGTTTGTTCGTGCCCATGGGCGTGGTTCAGCACGCCGCCGTTGCATCGGGCGTTGCGGATGGTGTCAAGGTTGACCTCGGCCAATGCCAAGCTGGCGCGCTGCGCGCCGTTTCAACCAAAAAGCCGGTGCGGAACGCCGTGATTGGGTGGGGACATAGATGCTGTCGGCCCTTACGTTTCATCTACCGCCGGGCAGAAATCGCACATGCCCACGGTCGGGGATTGGACCACACCGCATTGATTTTCCAAGGCCCGTGCCATGGAGGCGACACGCACGCGCGTGAAGCCTGCAAGGCTGTCGGTGCAAGAGGGGGCCAAGAAAGTTTCGACCCTTGACTCAACCAAGGACTGCGCGAGAAGCGAGACCTCGCTGTCATAGCAGATCACCACCCCGATACGGCCAAGGTCGGTGTCAAAGGGCGAAGGGCCAGTGCCTACCACCACATTCCAAGTTTCGTGTTCAAACCCGGTCATCATCTGTTTGTCCTGATGCCCAATGATGCCGCGTTGGCCATAAAGCGTGGCGCTGCTCACCGGGCGGGGGCTGGTAAAGACCGGGCCAGAGGCGCCGAGGACACAGGCCTTTGCTTGGGGTGCGACAATGGCGGGCGCAAATGCGGTTTGGCATGCCACAGCAGGCGGCAATGCGCATGGGACGGGCTTACGGTGGCCCGCGGGGCATAGGGCGCGCGGGTTTTCCCACACGTCCAAACTCCGTCGCCGAACGTGCCGGGTTACAAGATGAAATCTGATGCGTTGAGAGAGGTGACCCCCATCACCCGCACAGAGAAATCTGCCACTCTGTCGCCGTTCACATCGGCGAACACCGTCGCATTGCCGTCCGCTGTGGTATACCAAACCGCATTTGCGCCCGCCTTTGTCCCACCCCAAGCAAAGGCCTGATTGCCCGAGGCTGCCGCGTTGGCGTCTATCGCGGACAGCGAGATATCGTCGATGTTGCGAGTAAAGTTATGGATTACATCGCGCGCGGCCGTATTGGGCGATTCCAGCCGCGAGTTGAAGACGAACACATCGCGCAGGCTGTCGGCGCCGCCAAACATGAAATCGGTGCCGTGCCCGCCAATCAGCTGATCCGCACCGGAATCGCCATAAAGCGTGTCATTGCCCGCTCCACCATAGAGTTTGTCAGCGCCCACCCCACCGCGCACAAGGTCGTTGCCCGCATCGCCCATCAGCGTATCGTTGCCGACATTGCCGTAAAGCTTGTCATTGCCGGTCCAGCCATAGGCGTAATCGGCCTCGGCTGATCCGGTGATCCGGTCAGCCCCGGCAAGCATCTGTTTGAGTAAGGCGCGATCATCGGCGGTGCTCTCCGACAGCGCCGCCCGGTTCACCGATAGGGCAGACACCGACGTGCCCAAAAGCACCATGCCAAAACCGACATTATCAATTGTCATGAACCGCAATAGTCCTGTCACCGTTCCGGCCAAAGCCTGACCTTGACCATCGACACGCAGGTTGTCGCCCGTAAACAGGGCAAAGTTGTCTGCCTCGCTGATATTGGCGCCGACATCCCAAAACCCAATCCCATCTGTCGCGCGGTAGGTGCCTTGCAATCCGGGAATTTGCTGGCCCGTCAGGGTGAGGGTTCGATTGTCGATGAATTCGTGGTAGCGTAGCGGCGAAAGCAGTTCGTTAAAGTTGAAGTCGCGAAAATCAAAACCGATATCAGACAGGAATTGAGCCAAAATTTCACCCACTAATCGAAAAAATTGAACGATAACGTCTTCAAAGCATGAGTCAAGCTGCATGTCGACGTGGCCAAACCGCCCCTATCCAAAATTATAGATCTTTGACGCTCGCCCTGGTATGGCCCAGGTCTTTCCATGAAAACTGTGCCAGAACACCGGGCGAAGGGGCATAGCAGGACCCAGTTCAGAAGGCATCACTGGTGCGGTAAGTGTCGGGGTGCAGCGGGTGATTGTCGGGCCGCAGCACCGAGCAAAAGGCCACATGGCTGTGGCCATGGGAGTGATCTTCGCGCAGGTCAAAGAACCGATGGCTCAGACCCTGCCCGGGCAACAGGCGGAAGTCGATCAGGTTGCCGAGCAAATCTGTCTAAGCCATGATCTTGGCAGCTATCCCGCCGCGAGCGCGCCCAATGGCCTGGCTCTAAGGCCCCTTTTGCGCTCTCTCCGTGGCGGTGGACCTTAACGATGCTGCCGTCGATCATGGCGTCTTCGAAGTCGGCATCTTCGGTCAAGGCTCTGAACATAAGATAGAATGCGACAGCCTTTACCCATCTGCGGAACCGCTTGAACACCGAGTTCCACTTGTCGAATTCGTCGGGAGGATCGCGCCATGGACAGCCCGTTCGGGCGATTCACAGCACTGCTTCCAAGAACAAGCGAGGGGCGGAGACGGTGCGACCGGGATCACATTCCCGGCCAAGACAGTGTGGGCATTGAACGCCCACAGCGTGTCGATCAATGCCATGCGGATCAAGGCTGCCTCCCATTCGGAAACCCCCAATCACTCCTCAGCCAATTTTGGAATCTTCAAACGAAGAGAGCCTCTAGCCAGATCGAGCCTGACGGTGATGATCTCCGACGTAGTTGCTGCCCTTTTTGGATTTTCTCAGACCCGCCTTGGTACATCGATGCCGTTGGGGGCGATTACATCATTGAGGCCTGGCAGATCGTGAAATCCTCTGGATCGCCTGAAGCATCCTACCGCCCCCGGTTTGACCGCTTGCCGCCCCTTTGTCCCGCGCGTCCCCCGGTGCTGCGGCCACGGCTTTTGACGGCCTCTTCCACCGCCTCATCCACCACCGATTGCCGGGCCAAGGGATCATCGGCGATCGTCAGTTCCACCGCTTCCAGCCGTTTCACCTCATCGCGCAGGCGGGCGGCTTCTTCGAACTCAAGGTTCTCGGCGGCTTTGCGCATGGCCAGACGCAGGGCGTCGAGATGGCTGGCAAGGTTGTTGCCCAGAAGGGGTTTGTCGATCTTGGCGGTGACGCGGGATTGGTCGGTGTCGCCCTGATAGATGCCCAGAAGGATGTCTTCGACGTTCTTCTTGATCGTCGTCGGCGTGATGCCGTGTTCGGTGTTATAGGCCACCTGCTTGGCGCGACGGCGGTTGGTCTCGCCCATCGCGCGTTCCATCGAGCCGGTGATGCGGTCGGCATACATGATGACCCGGCCTTCAGAATTGCGCGCCGCGCGGCCGATGGTCTGGATAAGCGATGTTTCCGAACGCAGGAACCCTTCTTTATCCGCGTCCAGAATGGCCACCAGACCGCATTCGGGAATGTCCAACCCTTCACGCAGAAGGTTGATGCCGACCAGTACATCAAAGGCGCCCAGCCGCAAATCACGCAAGATTTCAATGCGTTCGATGGTGTCGATGTCGCTGTGCATATAGCGGATGCGGATGCCCTGTTCATGGAAGTATTCGGTCAGGTCTTCGGCCATGCGTTTGGTCAGGGTGGTGACCAGCACGCGGAACCCTTGGGCGGCCACTTTGCGGATCTCGTCCAGAAGGTCGTCCACCTGCATCTCAACCGGGCGGATTTCGATTTGCGGATCCACCAGACCCGTGGGACGGATGACCTGCTCGGTAAAGACGCCGCCGGTCTGCTCCAGCTCCCATTTCGCGGGCGTGGCGGAAACGAAAACCGATTGTGGGCGCATAGCGTCCCATTCCTCGAACTTCAGGGGCCGGTTGTCCATGCAAGAGGGCAGGCGGAATCCGTGTTCGGCCAGGGTCATCTTGCGACGGAAGTCGCCTTTGTACATGCCGCCGATCTGCGGCACCGAGACGTGGGATTCATCGGCAAAGACAATGGCATTGTCGGGGATGAACTCGAAAAGGGTCGGTGGTGGCTCGCCCGGTTGCCGACCCGTCAGCCAGCGCGAATAGTTTTCAATCCCGGCGCAGGAACCGGTGGCTTCCAGCATCTCAAGGTCAAAGTTAGTGCGCTGTTCCAGTCTTTGTGCCTCAAGCAGCTTGCCCTCGGCATTGAGCTGTTTCAGGCGATGGAAAAGTTCATCCTTGATGCCCTTTATCGCCTGTTGCAGCGTCGGGCGCGGGGTGACGTAGTGGCTGTTGGCATAGATGCGGATTTGTTCGAAAGTGTCGGTCTTGGCCCCGGTCAGGGGGTCAAACTCCACAATTGCCTCAAGCTCTTCGCCGAAAAAGGAAAAGCGCCACGCGCGGTCGTCAAGGTGTGCGGGCCAAACTTCAAGGCTGTCGCCGCGCACCCGGAACGCGCCGCGGGTAAAGGCCTGATCGTTGCGACGGTATTGCTGGGCCACCAGTTCGCCGATCACCTTGCGTTGGTCATAGATCTGGCCGACCGCCAGATCCTGAGTCATCGCCGAATAGGTTTCAACGGACCCTATGCCGTAGATACACGACACCGAGGCCACGATGATCACATCATCGCGCTCGAGCAGCGACCGGGTGGCCGAGTGGCGCATGCGGTCGATCTGTTCGTTGATCTGGGATTCTTTCTCGATGTAGGTGTCAGTGCGGGCGACATAGGCTTCGGGCTGGTAATAGTCGTAATAGCTGACGAAATATTCCACCGCATTTTCGGGAAAGAAGCTTTTGAATTCGCCGTAAAGCTGAGCGGCAAGGGTCTTGTTGGGGGCCAGAATGATCGCCGGGCGCTGGGTTTCTTCGATCACCTTGGCCATGGTGAATGTCTTGCCGGTGCCGGTGGCGCCCAAAAGCACCTGATCGTGTTCGCCCGCCAGAATGCCTGCAGAGAGTTCCGAAATCGCCGTGGGTTGATCGCCTGCCGCCGTGTAGGGCGTTTGCATGACAAAACGCTTGCCGCCCTCCAGTTTGGGCCGGGTCAGCACCTCGGGGCGTTCGGTGGGCAGGTTGGCATTGTTGTGGGGCATGATGATTCTCTTTCCCCAGCAATCTATTCTGTTTTTGTTCCAGAGAAAGGGTTCCAGGCTGGTCTGGAAAGCCTTTGTTAAGATTGATGAAGGCAACGTGAACATAGGATTTTCAATTTTAAGGAAAACGAACGAAAAACTTGCATCTTCGGATTGCGCGACTGGAAAAGTTGAGGCAAACTCGCTTGGCAAGCAGCAAACCTTGCTGTCGGCTGGTCGCACCACACACCCCACCCACACTCCCCGTGACCAGCCGGCAGCATCTTGGGCGCCTTCGGCCCTTGCACTTTCCCGCAGTTTTCGGAATAACCCGAGCATAGCCTAGGGGAGGTTCAACCATGCGTGCCCGCATCTATCAGCCCGCGAAAACCGCCATGCAGTCGGGTGTCGGCAAGACCAAGCTTTGGGTGCTGGAATATGCGCCCGCCGCGGAACGCACGGTTGATCCGTTGATGGGCTGGACCTCGTCAAACGACACGCAAACCCAGGTCAAACTGCGCTTTGACAGCCGCGAGGCGGCGCTTGCCTATGCCGCGCAAAAGGGGATCGAGGCCGAGGTTGTTGAACCCAAACCCCGCAAACACAACATCCGTGCCGGTGGATATGGCGAAAACTTTGCTACCAACCGCAAAGGTGCCTGGACACACTAAGATTTTCCCCTTTGCGCTTGCTTTTACCGGTGGGCGCTTTCCGTTTAACCCGCTAATTTGAAAGATTATTTCATGCGGATACTTAACACTTCGGCGTTTGGGCTGACCTGCGCCATGACCCTGTGGTCCACGACTGCCTTGGCCGAGGCCACCGATCAAGGCGCAGCGGATCTTTTGGCGGTGTTCCAGACTTATCTTGGCACCACCGAGGGCGTTGTTACCGTGGCCGTAGGCGGCGATGCCTATCAGGTGACGCTCGACGCCGCCCCCCTGATGGCCGAAGTCTCGGCCGAGGTTGGCATGACCGCGACCATCAGCCCAGTCGTGATGACGCTGACCGACAATGGCGACGGCACTTGGGAGTATGAGGTCGATCAGCCCGTGTCAATTTTCTATGATTTCCCCGGTGCCATGACCACTAAGACCGAGTACGAGCAGGTTTTGCTGACCGGCACCTTCGATGAAGCCTTGGGCGATAGCAGCGCTTACAGCATTGCCATGAATAACATGCTGACCGAGCAGACCCAGGGCGATCCGACCTTGGGCGAAATTGTGATGAAGGTGACCCAAGACAGCGCCACCATTGAGGGCACCGCGCAGCCCGGTGCGGCTGGCGGGGTTGATGGGCAGTTCACCACCAGCTCGGGCAACCTGCGCTATGAAATGACCATTGCAGGTGGCGAAGGCATGCCGCCGATGCCCTTCGTGCTGACTGTTGCCGAGGGCGGCGCTGAAGTGGTCATGACCGGATATCAGCCCAAGGGCCTTTATGGGCTTTTGGCCTACTTTGTTGCCCATCCCGACGCCGTGATGATCGAGGCAGACGCGGCGGGGCTGAAATCCGCGCTTGAGGCAGCATTGCCGATCTTCGCCAATCTGCAAATGACCGGGGCTTACAAGACCCTGACGCTGGAAACCCCGATGGGTCCGGTGGGCATGGATGAAGCGGGGCTGACGATTGACATGAATGGCGCTGTGGCCGAGGGCAAGTTCCGCGAGGCGATCAGCATTAAGGGCCTGACCCTGCCCGAGGGCCTTGTGCCGCCCTTTGCCGCGGCCATGGTCCCGACGGACTTGACGCTGGATGTTGCAGCGACACGCTTTGATCTGGCCGCAGGTGCGGCGCTGGGCCTTGGCCTGTTGGATCTGCCCGCCGACGCCACCGCAGGCCCCGAGTTTGGCTCGCAGTTGCTCTCGGCGTTGATGCCCGATGGCTCGCTCGACATCACCATTGCGCCGGGCGAAACCAACGCACCGGGCTATCGGCTGACCTATGAGGCCAGCATGGCCGTCGGTCCCGCCATGCCGATGCCTGTGGGCAAGGCCCGCATCGGCCTGACCGGGATGGACAAGATCAACGAGGCGCTCTTGGCCAGCCCGGCCGAAATGGGCCTGCAAGAGATGGGCATGATGCTGGGCATGGCGCAGATGATGTCGCAGCCCGGCGTCGATGGCGAGTTGATCTGGGAGATCGAGGCGACCGAGACCGGGGGTCTGTTGATCAACGGTCAAGACATGATGGGGGGCGGTCAGTAAGCCATGGCGGTTACCATTGCCAAGCAAAGCCCCGTCGACCCGGATCTGACGCTGTTGTTCACGCGTCACACCGCCGACATGCACGCCGACACCCCGCCCGAAAGCATCCATATGATGGATGCCTCGGAACTGGCCATTCCGGCCGTGCAGTTCTTTGTCGCGCGCGAGGCGGGGCACCCCTTGGCTATGGGGGCCTTCAAGACGCTGTCCGATCCGACCCATGCCGAGATCAAGTCGATGCATGTGCTGGCTGAGGCGCGGGGCAGGGGGCTTTCGAAGGCCATGCTCGCCCATGTCGAGGCGACCGCGCGGGCATCTGGCGTGACGCGGCTCTCCTTGGAAACCGGGGTGCAACCCACCTTCATCGTCGCCCGTGCACTTTATGAACGCGCAGGCTACAGCCTCTGCGGTCCGTTCGAAGGCTATTGGGATGACCCCAACAGCCTTTTCATGACCAAGAGCTTGGTCTAAAAGACCCGCATTGGTCCCGTAGCTCAGCTGGATAGAGCAGCCGCCTTCTAATCAGATCATACAGCCTTGCTGACCCATGCCGACGGTAGGATTACCTAACAAAATCAGCATCTTCGGTTGATCAGACCCGGTGATGGGTGACATGCAATTGCATAGACAATTGCATGGAGGCCTGCATGGCAACGGCAGAAATGAAGTTCACGAAAGGTGCGCTCGACGACGCGGCACACACTGGCGGACAAGCAACGCGGTATCGTGATCCCCGCTATCCCAATCTCTACCTTGAGGTGGGCGCACGGTCGAAGACGTGGCGGTTTCGGAAGTTTTGGAAGGGCCAGAACTTCACAGAGACTCTGGGGACATGGCCGCAGATGTCCGTCGTCGAGGCCGCGCAAGAAGCTGCGGTGCGATCAGACGGCATCGAAGAAAAGGGCGTCTTGATCAAGGACGCAGGCCCACGCAACGCGCCCGAGATCACCTTGCGGCTTGCGCTTGAACAGCACGTCACGCAAGCACTCGACCCGCGCCAACGCAAAGTGTCGGCGGAAACGGCTGCGGGCTATGCTGCTATGCTCCGCCTGCACGTCCCCCGGTGGCTCGACATGCCCATCACGGACATCACGCGGCAAATGGTCAACGAGAAGATCAAGGCAATGTCCAACAAGCCGACAACGGCAAGCTGCCTGTTGCGCGCGCTGGGCGCGGTCTACGGCACCCAGCTTGTCTATCGGGATGACGGCTATGAGCATGACCCGACTTACCGCGTGAAGGGGTATGAGGCGCGGACGCGGGAACTGCTGTTTGATGAAGCCAAGCGCTGGCCCGCGATGGACGCCATCTCGAAAGTGCCGAACATGACGCGGCGGGCGGCGTGGCTCGCGCTGCTGTTCACAGGCTTCCGCATGAGCAACATTCGCGCCCTTCGCTGGCAAGACATCGACTTCGACGAAGGGATGCTGACCCTCGGGCGGATGAAGAACGGCCTCAAGCGCACGTTCCCGCTATCTGACGCAGCCCTTGACGTGTTCCGCCTCACCCCGCGCACCCACGATAAAATCGTCTTTGAGGGGCGGCACTATGGCAAGTCGATCACGGGCCTGCGCCAGATCGACCTTGAGGGGCAAGACGTCAACAACGGCGGGGTGCTGCGGCCCCACGATACTCGCCACCTGTTTTCGTCGGCGGCTGCAAAGGCAGGTCTTTCAGGTCCAGTAATCAACTGGATGCGCGGTGACGTGACCATCATGCAGGGTGCGGCTGGCCGATACATGCACGATCTTGGGTCTCATGCCGACGCGAACGCCATCGCGAAACAGATTGTTGCCAAATGTGGTTCTTATTCCGTAGTTGCAGAGTTGCTGACGCGTGCTTAAGTTCGCCATATCTTGCCTCCTCGTCGCGGCTTTGACCTGACGCGACGTGAGGCCGACCCCAGCAGAGTAACTCGGAGCCGAGTTACTACGAAGCAGGACAGCAGGGTCGGTCGTGTGGGTGTTCAACACATGGACATCACATGACCTCCACTGACCTCGTCGCCGAGTTGCGCGCGGCTATAGAAGCGCAGTCCTACCCCGAAATCATGACGCCCGCACAGGCTGCGGAATTCCTTGGCGTGTCCGAGGACTATCTCCGCGATCATCGCAAGGCGAAGTCGGGACCGCCGTACTCACAGCCCGCATCCAAGATCGTGCGCTATGAGCGGACGGACCTGATCAACTGGCTGCGCCGTTCGCGCATCGCCGCATGAAATGACCGAGGCAAGTTGTTCCTCGCCTCGGTCGATAGCATGTGCGCAAAGCAAGTCGAGATAACTTGCTTATATCAAAGCGTTGCGCACTGATCGACTTGATTTGAAGGACCAGCTTGTCCGCTTCTAGGACAAGATTATGGACGAACTGAAAAAGCTGGCTGAACACCATCGCCTGATCCCGCTGCAAAGCGGTGCGAAGGGGAAGCAACCGCGCGACAAGGGCTATTCAAGCCGCGACTACACCTTCGACGAGATCACAGAGAACATCGCGACGGGCAACAACGTCGGGATGATGATCGGCAAGGGCGAGGTGGACGTCGATCTTGACTGGGCAGAAGCGCAGATCATCTGGCCGATGCTCGTATCAGATACGTCGCTTCAATGGGGGCGGCACGGGCGCATCACCCATCATGTTTACCGCTGCGAGATCGACAAACCAGTCAACTTCGAGTTGCCCAACATTGTCGGTGCGCCCGACATGCACGGCGCGCATGGCCGGATGATCCTACAACTCCGCACCTCGTCAAACGGCGAACCATACCACGTCATGATTCCGCCGTCTGTCCATCCTGACGGCGACCGCCTTGAGGGTTTGGTAGCGCTGCCCGAAGAATGCGCGCCCGGCGATCTGCTTGCCATTGCGCAGCATACGGCGGGGCTGTCGGCCCTCGCGCGCTTCTACCCAAGCCAAGGCAACCGCGATGAAGTCATGCTCGGCCTCGTCGGCTGTATGGTTCGTGGCGGATGGGAGCAGAGCCGGATCGAAAGTTTTACGGCGCAATTCTGTCGGCTGGTAAATGACTCGGAAATCGAGATGCGGGTTGCGAAGGCGCAGAATGCGTTCAAACGGCTCGACGCGGGCAAGACGCTGCGCGGTATCCCAGCAACGGCAAAGCTGCTTGGCATACCTGTCGAATGGATGAATGAGATCGCAATCTGGTTGGGTTGGAAACAGCGTAACCCTGATGGCAAGGGCGCGGCTGTATTCCTGTCAGCCGTCGTCAAAGACGTCGCAAAGCAGGCATGGGATGCATTGGCCGAGTATGAGATCGACGGCGATCCTGCCGTCTATGCCTTCGGTGAGGCTTTGTCGCGGGTCGATGACGGGCGGATGCAGATGCTGTCGCCGGATGGGTTGAAGCACGAACTCAATCGCTGCGCCGCGTGGCTGGCTGAGGACAACGGCAAGTGGAAACGGTCGTCCGCGCCTGCGGCGGTCGTGTCGGACATGCTCACCGCCCGCCGCCGCGATGTGACCGTGCCGACCCTCAAGCGTGTGTCCATCGTACCAACCTTCACGAAAGACGGGCGGCTGTTATCCAAACCCGGCTTCGATGAACAGTCGGGCATCTTCCTTGATCTGAAAGTGGACGTTGACGTGCCCGAACGCCCGACGCGGCAGCAGGTGCGGACGGCGCTACGGCAGTTGTGGTTTCCGATCTCGCAATTCCCCTTCGTCGAAAAATCGGACAAGGTCCATGCCCTCGCCATGATCCTCGAACCCTACATGCGCGACATGTTCGGCCCGACCCCGTTCCACTTCATCAACAAGCCAGAGGCGGGCACGGGGGCATCACTGTTCATCGAAACGGCGTTGTATCCGACACTTGGGGCTTGGCCTGATGCGCAGACGGCACCGAAGTCGAGCGACGAAATGAAGAAGACCCTGACCGCCTGCCTCGCCGAAGGTGACCGATGCCGACAGTCTCGGCAGTCAACTGCTGGCCTTCATCGACCCGAACGCCGCGCCCGTCGATACCCCCGCCTATCGCATCGACCCGACCGACGCGGGCCTGCGGATCAGCTCGGGCACAGGTCACTTTGACCTGCCTTGGCGCTGGATCAGCACAGTCGGCAACGCCCTGTCCTGACGGATCATGCCGATCATCCCAGCGATCTGGCGCACCCGGCCAACGACGCCGGAACAGCGCCTTGCGGCGGCCATCCTTGCCCAAGCGTTCACCGACATGTTCGCTACTGACAATCGGGAAAAGCAGGCCGTCGATACCGTCGCCGTATCAGCCATGCGGTACTTGACCGCCCGCCACGGTCATTCGGCACAGTGGCGCAACCAATGGTGCGACTGCCTCGATCTTGATGGTGACATGCTCGCAACCCGCGTTCGCATGATCCTCGAAGGTCAGTTGGACCTACCGGGCGAACCCCGCCTTGCCGTCGCCCGTGACCGCTGGGCGCGCATAACCCAGCGGCCCGCGCCATCGGACACGCCCAAACGCCTCCCGACAATCAAACCAGCGCCCAAACCGCCATCCCCCAAAAAACCCAATCCCGTCCCACTCTCCAAGCCCGCACCCCCTCCCACAAACGACCCAGAGCATTTGGTCCTGACCGTGCCCGACGACGCTTTCTATCTCGCGACAGCCGGACACGTCTGTGCATCCCGCCGCTGGAAGGACGGCGAAACCTCGCGCTTCCTCGGACCCTTGCCATCCCTCCACACAAAGGTCGGGCAGGCGCTTTGGGCAATCACGCAGATCAGCCGTGTCGGGCACAACACGCTCAGTTTTATCGGCGACCGCGATCAGGTCATTGCAGACCTGCGCGATGCTTTCCCGAACTGTGACCTCTACTGGACCTCGAAAGGTAAACGCCTGCCCACATACCAGCCGAACGCAGGCCTTCGCCTCTACCTTAAACAGTTGGCCAAAGCCGCCTAAAGACCTGCTTTCCAAGTTGAGCATCCCCGGCGTTGGACCCGATCATCAAAACAAGACGCGGCGCGCACTCCTTTCCTGACACTCAGGGCGTGGCGAAAGTCGCGCCCATTTTTGTCATGAAAGGACTGCCCCAATGCCTGACGATACGACCGCCGCCATCAAAGCCCTGATCCAGCAAGTCGCAACGCTGACGGAAACCGTCCAAAAGCAGGACGAGATCATCAAAGGCGTCCGGGACCGCAACGACCGCCTGCTCGATCAGAAGAAAGACGACAAGCGCAGCACTCTGGAAAACGACCGATTTGCGGCGCTCCTCGCCGCCCACGAGAAACAGATGCGCGAAACCGCGATCCTACTCGGCACCAAACCCGAAGACCCGCCGAAGAACACAGCAGCCGTCGTCCTGACGCGGGAACAGGCCCGCGACCGCCAGACCTATCAGGAGGCAGAGGCCCGCGCGAAAGCCCGTGGTGTTCCCCTCCGGGTCGCCTCCGATGGCGAAGTGCAGTCATGGCGGAACAAAAAGACCCCCGTCATGCAGACCAAGACCTTCTCGTTCGACGATACCCACGACGGCATCCGCTACGTCCGCGCGGATATGCACGACGGCCCCGGCAACGTGCAGCGACAACTGACGGCCGAGCGGGAAGGCCTCAAGCTGCGCACCTTCCGCACCCTCGACGATCTGCCTGCCCATGCGCGGCAGAAGTTCGAGTTGATGGAGGCCGCTGCCAATGCGAACGGCGAGTCCTGAAACCCGCGCCTGCCTCGACTTCGCCTTCCGGCAAGTCGTCTGCATCGGCGTCGAAGATGAGCAGTATGTTTGTCGCGATGGCATCACCATCGCGACCCGTTCCGGCGTTGAACGCATCGAACTGTCAGGCAGCGGCGCGCTGATCCACCTTGTCGCGAAGGCGATGCAGGCGCACTTGCGCGGCGTCGATCTCGCGCAGGCGCGCAACGATCTCGTCGCGGCGAACGTCGGGAAACTGCTGGCTGATAAGGTCCATGATCATTTGTCGGGTTGCTCCGTCGGTGAGTGGCAGCGACTGCGGGAACGTGTCGCCTTCTACATGGCCGACGATAACACGGCGCTTTCGGCTGATCCCAGCGCAGATGAAGGAACCACCTGAAATGCAGGGCGGGAACAAGAACAGCGGGCGGCGATCAGTCATCGACATGCGCGCGGACAAGGCGACGATTGAGAAGGAAATCGTCCTTGGGACGCGTCCACTTGCGGAAATCGCAAAGCGGATCGGCATTTCCTATGACTCGGTGAAGCGGCACAAGGACAAGATCACAGAAGAACGCCGCCGCGCCATTGTGGCCGAGGCGCGTATCTCTGCCGTCGAACAAGACACGGGCATCATCAACCAAGACCGCATGGATATTGCCGTCACCTACGAGTCCTTGGCAAAGCGCGTGGAAAAGCTGATCACGAAGGCCGAGGCTTCGGGCGACGACAGTTTCGCCCTGGCTGCGATGGAAGGCTTGCGCCGCGTCCTCCGCGACATTGCCACCATGCAAGGCAAACTGGCGACCGCCCTGACCGTCAACGTGACCTTGTCGCAGAGCCGGGAATGGGTCCAACTTCGCCAGATTCTTCAAGAAGTCATCGACGAGGTGCCGGATGCGCGCGAACCGCTGCTGCGCCGGATGCGGCACCATGTCTTGAGCGTGACGAAGGAGCCCGACCTTGGCCTTTGACGAGTTTACCCTGTGGTGCCAAGACCTCGAACGCCGCCTTGATCCGGCAGCACAGATGGCGCACTTCCTTGATGGCCGGCCTGACCCTTGGCAGGTTGAGGCTGTCACGTCACGGGCGCAGACCTTGGCCCTGCGTGTCTGCCGTCAGGCCGGGAAGTCAGAGGTGCTATCGGCGCTTGGTGTTCAGGAGTTGCAGGCTGGCGGCACGACCATCGCTTTGTGTCCGGCAGAGCGGCAGGTTCGGGAACTGGTGCGCAAGGTCGCCGCACACCTGCGCAAGACAGACCTGATTGTCGAACGTGCGACCCAATCCGAGATTGAGTGCAATTCGGGCGGGCGGTTCATCGCCGTTCCGGCGAGCGGCGCGACGATCAGGGGCTATTCTGCAACGCAGATTCTGGTGGATGAGTGCGCCTATATCCCGAACGACGAGGAAACCATCGTCGCGTTGCTGCCCATGCTTGGCGACGGCCCGAACTGCCGCATCGTCTACGCGTCAACGCCAGCCGGGAAGAACAACTTCTTCGCCCGCCTGTTCCTGAACGCGCGCCCCGGCGACGGTATCCACCGCATTGTCGTTTCGGGGGAGTCGATCCCGCGCCTTGCGACCCGCGTTGCGCGCTTAAAGCAGCAGCTTTCCCCTACCCGCTATCGGCAGGAAGTCTGCGTGGAAATGCTTTCGGATGGCCTCGGATATTTTGATCTCGACCTGATCGGTCGGGCTACCTCAGACGTGAAGGCATTGCAGCTATGATTGAACCGCTATTCCACAAAGACGGGCGGGTCACGCTGTCCACGGGCAATGACCCGATCATTGAGACGGCTACTGGCTATGAGAAGTTCTGGGTATCAGCCGACCTAGGGCAGGCCAATGACTTCTCTGCCGTAACCATGATCCGTGACCGTCGGGTGCCGTTCTATGCGACGTCAACGCGGCAGATGCTTGGGCCGCGTGAGCGGGTTGTCGTCTATGCGGATCGCTTTCGCGGCGTTTCCTACGTCGATGTGGTCGGGCACCTGATTGACCTGATGAACCGTCCTGCCGTCGTCGGGCGGTGCGAAATGTCCATCGACGCGACAGGTCTTGGCCGGGTTGTGCATGACATGCTGGTCGAGAAGAACGTGCGCCACAACGCCGTGCAGATGACGACGGGTCAAAACTGGTCGCGGAACGGGCAGTATGTCTCTGTCGGCAAAACCATGATGGTCGAAACCTTGTCGGTGCTGTTCGCCAGCGCGGAATTGACCTTCGCCTCCGACTTGCCGCTTCGCAAGCTGATCGAAGAAGACCTTGCGAGCTTCACCCTGACCACGACGGCTGCGGGCAATCAGATCATCACGCAGTCCCGCAACGCCGCAGGCCACGGCGACCTTGGGATCAGTCTCGCCGTTGGGGCGTTCGCATCGCAATTCTTGATGCCGGGGTATGTCGGCATGGGCAAGCTGCGCGGTTATCACTGAACCGGGTCAGCGCCCCGGCAAAGCGCCTGCGCTGTGCGGGGGCAGGGGTTTGCAGGCGCGACGATGCCCGCTGACCGTCAGGCCGCCTAGAATCGACGCTTTCTAACGGTCGCGGGGTCTTCCTCAAATCTGCCTTCCAGCGGGTAAGCCGTCGCTTCGGACTCGTCGCGGAAGTAAACGCGCCAGACGGACGAGCCAAGGGGCACAACGCGTGTGACTTCGGGCAGGTCGAGGATGCCGTAGAACATCGCCCAGACGCCCCGTTCTGTGTCTTCGTAGGTCATGACATACCTTCGTTGATGAGGCGCAATCACTTGGACGGCAATCCGGCGGTGCGTCAACCAACATGAGTGCACAACAAATCTGTTGGGCCCTTGACCCCAACAGATTTGTTGTGGTATGCAGGCGTATGGCACTTGGAATCATTCTCAACGAAGCAGAACTAAGAGAGGCGCGCGGTCGGGCTGCGAAGCTCGACGATGCCCTTTCTTCCGAAGAAACATTGCGACGAGTCGCTGAGGGTCTTCCCCCAGAAATTGTAGATCAGCTTGGCCGTATGATGAAATCGGAACGGGCGGAACTCAATGAGGCGATAGCAGCTTATGAGGCCGCCAAAGAAACAGGCGAGCCGGCAACATTGCAAGCCCGCGCGGGCGGAGACCCCGGCCTGACCCTGATTGTTGCTCGTATTGCGAAGGGCTTTTCCCAGCGTGATCTCGCTTGGCGGCTTGGCGTAAAAGAGCAGCAGGTGCAAAGATACGAAGCAGACCGCTACGGCTCAATTAGTATGAAGAATTACTCGCGCGTCGCTGCGTTGCTTGGTGTTCGGTTATCCGCAAACATTCAACCGCTTCCACAGTTTCGCGGGCTTGATGCTGTTATTGATGACGTCTCGAAGGAGCAGATCAGGAAGATATTAAAACATGGCCGCGAGAACGGATGGTTTTCTGGTGAAATGGATGAAGTTGGTTTGCGCCAATTCATCGCCCAAAACAGAATCCAGTTTGGTAGTCCGTCGCTCCTTCGGACGGGCCTCAATGTTCAAGACCATAGTGACGACGTGTTGCTGCACGCTTGGCGCGCCCGTGTGGCATCGCGCGCCCGTCAAGTCATCGCTAAGGGTATTGAGCGATTTGACCCAATCCAGACAGGCTGGCTCCAAGAATTGCGGAAACTCAGTATTCACGGTGACGGCCCTCGCCGCGCTCGTGATCTTCTACTGAAGCGCGGAATCGTGATGATCGTCGAGGCACAGATTCAAGGCCTAGCCATAGATGGTGCCGCATTTCTTGAGGACGACGTGCCCGTGATCGGCATCACGCTGCGCCGGGACTATATCGACAACTTCTGGTTCACCCTGCTCCATGAAGTTGGGCACGTCACCTTACACTTCCGAACGGGCCTTTCGGAAGGCTTCTACGACCAGTTCGATCAACAGTCAGTTGACGAACAAGAGGCGGAGGCAGATAGTTTTGCGTCCAACCTGCTTATCTCAGAAAAACTCTGGCAGCGATCACCTGCCCGCATCGCAAAGTCGCCAGCAGTAATCGAGAAGTTCGCTAAAGATATGAGTATACATCCGGCGATTGTTTTTGGTCGGATCAGAAAAGAGAGAAATGACTATACGCTTTTCTCTCAAAAAATCGGGGGGAAGACTGTGAGACAACTGTTCGCTGAGAAACCCGACGAGGAGAGTAGTGATGCTGCCCTATCACCCGGCCCTGAGATTTAAGCAGGGGGAATATCTCGCGGGTGCGAGAATTCCCCGTAACATGCAACGACATATCGAACCGCTGTTTATCATTCCGCCCCCGAAGGAGCGCGACCCCGAAAAGGGTGCGCCACTGACTGTCGATGAACTCGCGTTCAAGACGGGGGACCGGATAGCAAAGCATTGGCCGCTATATCGCGCCTATCTTGACCCGCAGTATGTCGCCCCATTCCTGCGGGATGAAGGCCTCGTGCGCATGTTTCAGATCGCGCAAAAGAGCAACCCAAACCTGATCGCCGTCGCCACTGTTAGCGCACTTCACAACCCGATCTATAGAGGGTTTTTGCGGCCAGCGTGGCCTCGTCTCGCAATTCACTTGCCGTTTGGCGAAGTTGACGGTGACGCGCTTCGGGCAGGGCTTGCGGCTATCGGTTGCCGCGCCGAAGACTGCGTTGTTTTTCTCGACTTCACCGGGGCTGACCTGACGCCGGACCTCGCTGTCGGTGCCGTCAGCGGGACTATAGATAGCCTCGCCGAAATCGCGCCATGGGGTCGGATTGTGTTCCTCGGGTCAAACTACCCGACGACCAACCCTGCACCTGATGACGGTGAAGTCTCGGTCCCGCGGAACGAATGGCTTACGTATCAGCGCGCGGCAAAGGACTGCAACGTTTCGCCCGACAAACTCGGTTATGGCGATTTTGGCGCAGACTGCGGAGAGATCAAGTTTCCGAAGTCAGGCAAAGGTGGAATGCCCATCCCCCACGTCCGCTACACCACAGCGACCGACACCATCGTTGTAAGGGGCAACAAGACTAGCAAGCGTTCAGAGTCCATGCGAAAGGTCTTTAGCCGCCTGCTCAGTGGAGGTTCGTTTGCAGGCCAAGGGTTTTCCTACGCGGATCGCAATATGTGGTTAGCGGCAAATGGCGCTGGCGGTTGCGGTGGCCCTACTGAGTGGCGCGAATGGAATATGGCGCACCACATGGTCCGTGTAATCCGCGACCTTGGCGCGATGGTTGGACTGACCTTCGAAGAAGGCCCTGTCACAGCTATTGCAGAACAAGGTGTTCTGTTCGAAACGGAATAGGGCAATGCCCGCGGCCTCAAGGACGCGGGCGTTGTGCAGCCTAGACTTTCGCGGCGATCAGGCGGGCGCGCAACTCGTCGATCATCGCAATTACCGCCACAAGCATGTCAGGCGAGTGCCGCTGACGACCGACAAGTGTTGCTGCGATCATGTAGGCGAGGCGCTCTGTCGGGCGCCCATGGTAGAGCTTCCAAGCATGTGTCCAGTGAGCGCTAATCCGGGCACTTTCGGCGCGGGCGGGATCGGTATGCGTTGTCATTTATAAGGTCTCCTTTGCGATGCAGGTCCATAGTCGCGCCACATTCCTGATGAACATGTCGCTTATCTAATCCTGACACTTTGGGTCACTGATGGCAGTTGAGCAGAATTCCGATGATCTCAACGAGATCGCAGAGGCATACCTGACGACACCGGGCGAGGCGCGCGATGCGTGGCAGGTGATCGGCACATGCCTCGCTGACGGGCGTGACTTGCCTGACTGGGTGAAGGCGTATCTGATGCGAGTGTCAGCCAAGGTCGCGCGGATCGACGGCGTTGATGGTGTTGCGGGAGCGTTCGAGTTTCACGCGGAATCGGTGGACGTGCAAACGCGCCCGCCAAAAGCCTACTATGACAGCTTGACCGTCTTCTCGGTCATTGCGGGATGGCGACGCGAGGCCCACAACGCAGGTCGAAAGGTGTCACTTGCGGATTGCTTCGCGCGGTACGTCAGCGAACGCCTTGGCGACCGCGAAAACGAAGAAACGGTCAAGACGGCTTACTATCGCGGCAAGGAGATAGCGGAAGACGAAATCGCGCTGCTCGGGGCAGTCGCAGAACGTGGTGTCGCCTTGCCTTGCACAGACCAACGGTAATTGCTAAACGCAGGTGATGTGGCCCCGTAGCTCAGCTGGATAGAGCAGCCGCCTTCTAAGCGGCTGGTCGGGGGTTCGAGTCCTCCCGGGGTCGCCAATTGCATCGCAATTGCATACCGACGTTTATCCTCGCTGAAACTGCTTAGTTTACAAGCGGTTGGGGACGTAGAACAGTGACCTTCTAAGCGGCGGGTCGGGGGTTCGAGTCCTCCCGGGATCGCCAATTTTCAACCCGCCGGTACTTTGGCAACATATTGCCGCTCTGTCGCATTGCGCCTGTAGGGAGGCGGAAGATAACTCGCCGAGTGCGAACTATCAGCTTTTGTTGAGCCAAACCATCGAACTGGGATAAACTCAGCAGAAAAGCCGCAATATGCGTGACAGGGATGTAAGGGAAATCGTTCGGCGTTGGTTGGAGGTTGCCCAGCCGGGTGACCACGACACCCTGATGCTTGACGAACTTGGCATACTGAACGGCGCAACCCGTATCGACATTGCTTTAGAGCGGCTCGCATTCCATCTGATTCAGATTGAATGCGATCCAAGACAGGCAAGCCGTTGGGAATGTTGCGTATCGCGTTTGATCGGCAGAACCCGATCAAACGCGATACTCTCTAGCAGCCTGCACCAATCGTCATACCAAGCCCATAGAGTACCGCGAGCGTATCAGCTTCTGGGGGTGGGGAAGACCCTGACAGCATGCATTCCTATGAACGATTGGTCGATGATAGCCGCACACCGAAACAGTCGAGGTCACGCAGGTTGCGGTGTCTGATACGTAAACCGAGCGCATCGAGCCATTTTCGCTGACCCCGGAGGTGACGATTCAGTGACCCACGGCAATACGATCATACGATGGGCTGCCTATGCGTTGACCCTGCACAACGGCCCATTTAATTGCACACAAAATGTTGATCCTTGACCCCGCCATCCTAGAAGCCCGTTAATGGACGCAGCCACATCCTACGAGTCCCTGTCAAAACGGGATACGAAGGGCCAACGAAATCACCTGAGCGCCAAGGTCGAAGTTTAGCGGCGAGACAGGTTCACCCTTCGAACCGCTGCCCGCAAGGGGCACAGCCCCACCAGAGACCGAACCAAGGTTGAAGTACCGCCAGGACAGCTCAATCTTCGCCGGGGCCGAGCCTATGATCGGGCCAACGTCGACTGCCATGCCCAGACCTACCGTCCAAGCAAGATCGGTTTCCGAGCCGCCGGTGAAGCTACGGGTGGTGCGATCTGAGTCCGGGTTGATGCGGGTCCAGTCGCCCATCATGTTATGTGCCACCCCGACACCGGCCGTCACAAAGGGCGTGAGCTTTCTGTCAGTCTCAAAGTCGTAGTACCCGTTGAACAGAAGGGCGACCGATCTGGTTGAACCCGCCATGTCCGCATGGGGGCCGGGGGTGTCAGGCACGGTGTAGCTCCAGGGACCCAAGAAATCGGCAGAACCGAACATGTTCAGCGCAGCCTCTGCCCGCCAGCCCGAGCCAAAACTGTGTCCCAGGGCAACCGCCCCAAATGCGGCTGTGTCGGAATTGAGGTCAAAGAACACCTTTGGATCGTTCGGATAGCCCGGCGGCAACCAGCTTGCGTTGCCCGCACTCGCACGGGCGGCCCCAAGTTCCACGCGGAAATAACTTCTTTCGGGCAGGGTCCGATCAGGGACGGTCAGCGGTGCGCTGGCAGTTTCCGAAACGATGGGTGCAACCGGCGCTGGCGTGGCGATGATCCTTCCCATTCCTTTTCCACCCTCTTCTTCCTCTCCGTCATCAGGACCACCACCTTCGACACTCGGTGTCTTGCCCTCTTCTTGTGCCCAGACTGCGCCCGTGCCAAGCGCGGCACCCATCGTTACTGCGCAAAGCAGCCATACCATCCCGCTAAACCGTCTCACCGCCGTGCCCGGACGCCCGGATTGTGTCGGCTTACACACCTGTTTCATCACGATTATGTTTGTCCCTGTTTGCATGCCAAAAGTCCCGGCTCCCCTCTGGTGCCGGGACTTCATTATTGTGTTGTCATGGACCACTTGGTCCCGATCAGCCATGTCCGGCCAGAATGGCGATGCGGATGCTTTCAGCTTCAATCGCTAGCGCCTCTGCGGCATCGCCGGTGATGGGTGTTCCAAGGATGGTGGTCACTGCGATCACCGTACTGACCGAGATCGGAACCGTTTTGTCCGACGCGGCCCCCAGCAACATGGCGGCCAGAGTGTCGGTGTCGGTCGTCACACCATTGGCCGTCAGCACGGACGTGCCATCGAGCAGATCCTGTAGCATCGCAAGGTTTTGCAGGGGAGAGTCGATGAATTGGGTGGCATCGAAATTCAGCGACAGGGCCGCGATTGCTTCGACGATACTGAGGTTGTCATAGCTGACCATTTCTGGCGTCAGCCCTTTCAGGGCTTCGACCAGCGAGCGGTCAAGAACCTTGGCGGGTGATCGTGCCACATTCAGGCGGCCAAGCTCCACTTCGGGAATGCCTTCCTGCCCCCAAACCGGCTTGCCACCCTTTTTGCCAGTGTCGCCACCAGCCTTTGGACCCTGACCATCGGAATCCGCGCCTGGGCCGCCTTTGCCTTCCCCGCCTTAGCCTTCCCCGCCTTGGCCATCTTTGCCTTGGCCATCACCTTGCTCTTGCGCCCAAGCGGCAGAGCCAAAACCGCCATGTCCGAGCGCGAGTGCAATCCCTGCTGCAGAGATGCACAGTGCCGCAGCGATTCCAAAACGAGGCTTACCGATTGCACGTGCTTTTTGAGAGAACATCACATCGTCCTTCCGAAGGAACTCGACAGGTCTGTTCCCTGTCGTCCTCGAGATATGCTGGCAATTGGAGTTCGCACTAACCTAGGCTCTGGACCCATTAATCTTCTTGCCGGTTAAGCAATTCACTGATTCACTTGCGGCACCAGAGGGGGTGCTGCCATGAGCGAGATGATCCTGCTTTCCG
>JBILYK010000119.1:0-9045 GCA_044377735.1 Paracoccaceae bacterium
GATCCTTGGCATTTGCTATGGCCAGCAGGTCATGATGCATTGCCTTGGCGGCCATGTTGAGGGCGGACACGGCACGGCAGAGTTTGGCAAAGCCTTCGTCACCCCCACCGACGAGACCTGTCCGCTCTTGGCGGGCTGGTTCGAGGCGGGGGATGAGCAGGTCTGGATGAGCCACGGCGACCATGTGTCGAAAATCGCCCCCGGTTTCCACGTCTACGGCACCTCCCCCAACGCGCCCTTTGCCATCACCGCTGACCCCGCGCGCCACTTCTACGCCGTGCAATTCCACCCCGAGGTTCACCACACGCCCAAAGGGGCCAAGCTTTACGAAAACTTCGTGCGACTTGCAGGCTTCAAGGGCGACTGGACGATGACCGCCTACCGCGAAGAGATGATCGCCAAGATCCGCGCCCAAGTGGGCGACAAAAAGGTGATCTGCGCGCTTTCGGGCGGCGTTGACAGTTCGGTCACCGGCATCTTGCTGCACGAGGCCATCGGCGACCAGCTGACTTGCGTGTTTGTCGACCACGGGTTGCTGCGCTTAGGTGAGGCCGAACAGGTCGTTGCGATGTTTCGCGACAATTACAGCCTGAACCTCATTCACGCCGATGAAAAAGACCTGTTCCTTGGCGCGCTCGAAGGCGTCTCGGACCCCGAGGTCAAGCGCAAGACCATTGGACGGCTCTTCATCGATGTGTTCCAGAAATACGCCAACCAGATCGAGGGCGCAGAATTTCTTGCCCAAGGCACGCTTTACCCCGATGTGATCGAAAGCGTCTCCTTCTCGGGCGGCCCTTCGGTCACCATCAAATCACACCACAACGTCGGTGGCCTGCCGGAAAAGATGGGCCTTAAACTCGTCGAACCCCTGCGCGAGCTGTTCAAGGACGAGGTGCGCGCCTTGGGCCGCGAATTGGGCCTGCCCGCCTCTTTCATCGGCCGCCACCCCTTCCCCGGTCCGGGTCTGGCGATCCGCTGCCCCGGCGAGATTACGGGCGAAAAGCTGGACATCCTGCGCCGGGCCGATGCGGTCTATATCGACCAGATCCGCAAGCACGGGCTTTATGACGAGATCTGGCAGGCCTTCGCCGCCATTCTGCCGATGCGCACCGTGGGCGTGATGGGCGACGGGCGGACCTATGACTATGCGCTGGCCTTGCGTGCGGTCACATCGGTTGACGGAATGACGGCGGATTACTATCCCTTCACCCATGACTTCCTGTCGGAAACCGCGACGCGGATCATCAATGAGGTCAAAGGCATCAACCGGGTGTTTTACGACTGCACCTCAAAACCACCCGGCACGATCGAGTTGGAATGACAAAAGGCCCGCCCCCGCGCGGGCCTTTTTGTTGCGTGCCGCCCTGTCAGTCCGGCACAACACCATGTGCCGCCACCTTTGCCAGCGCCCCGCGTTCATTGGGCATCTCCCGCGCCCGCAATCCGTCGGGAAGGCTTTCGGCCAATCCTTGCACGCCCACCGCCACCACGGCGTGCAGCGCATAGCCCGCAGGAAGCCGAACCGCCGAAGCCAGCGCCGGGCCGTCGAACCCGCCCATCGCATGGGCGATCAGGCCCATCGACTGCGCCTGTAGGGCGATGCTCATCCAAGCCGCCCCGGCATCAAACCCATGCCAGAGATTCGCCACCTCCGCCCCGTTCTTATCGGAATGGGGCTTTGAGGCGACCACGATCAGCCCAGAAGCAGCCTCGGCCCAGTCCTGATTAAACGGTACCAAAGCGGCCAGAATGGCGGCAAAGGCCGCATCCCCCCGCAGCCCCCAAGCAAAGCGCGCCGGCTGCAAGTTTGACGCCGAGGGCGCCCAACGCGCCGCCTCCAGAAGGCGCATCATGTCGGCCTCTTGCATCGCCGCATCTGAAAACGCGCGCGGCGACCAGCGGGTTAGAAACTGCGGGTCAATCGGATGGTCGGCGTGGCGGGCTGTCATGGCGGGTCTTTCGGCAAAACCGTGTCTTTATGGAGAGCAAAGCTAATCACCACCACCCCGAACCGCAAGCCCGCCCGCCATCGCCGGGCTGGACAAACCTGCCCGTGTCACGCCAGATGCGGGGCAAAAGGACCGCGCCCCATGATCTTTGCGCCCGACCTCTTTCGCGGCAAGGCCTATCTCGTCACCGGTGCCGGCGGCGGGGTGGGCGGGGCCACGGCGCGGCTTCTGGCCCAGCTTGGGGCCAATTTGGCCATCACCGATGTCAATGCCGCCGCACTTGAGGCGACGGCCCGGGCCACTGGCGGCGTGCCCCTTCTCGGTGATCTACGCCAAGTCTCCACCTGCGACGAGATCGTCACCCGTGCCAGCGCCGCCCTTGGCCGGCTGGACGGCCTTGTGAACGCCGCGGGCATCTGGGTGCAAGGCGCCAGCGAGCTTGCCCGCGAAGAGGACTGGACGGCCTGCATCGATGTCAACCTGAAGGCAACCTTCTTTCTGTGCTCCCGTGCCATCCCGGCCCTGGCCGCCACGAAAGGGGCCATCGTCAATATCTCCTCTGACGCAGGGGTGGTCGGCAATTCGGGTGCCGCGATCTATTGCGCCTCAAAGGGTGGGGTCACGGTGATGACCAAGGCGCTGGCCCGCGAATTGGCGCCGCAAGGCATTCGGGTGAACGCGCTTTGCCCATCTGATATCGCTTCGCCCATGCTGGACCATCAGGCACAGACATATGGCGCGGGCGATCCGGTGGGGTATTTTGCCCGACTCTTGGCCCATTACCCCCAAGGCCCCGCAGCGCGGTTCCTGACACCCGATGAGGTGGCTCAGAATGTGGCCTTTCTCCTCTCGCCAGCCGCCGCCGGGCTCACCGGGGCAGCTATGATGCTCGATTTCGGCCTGACAGCGGGGTATTGAGATGGTTCAGCTTTCTGGTCACGTCATTTGTAGAAATGAACAAGAGAGTGATCTCATCGCCAAACACTTGCCCGAACACATTCGGCAAAGCCGCGCTGAACCGGGCTGCCTGTCATTCGAGGTCCAGCAAACCGAAAACCCGCTGATCTGGTCGGTCGAAGAGGCCTTCACAGACCAGACCGCCTTTGACGCGCATCAGACACGCACAAAAGCAAGCCCTTGGTTTGCCGCAACGGGACATATCCGGCGCGAGTACCGGATAATCAGCTAGGGTCGCGCCTCGGCTTCCGGTTCAGCCAGACGGCCAGTGCGCTTAGAACCAGTGCCGAAAAGACCTACAGCCGGCTTCCTATCGGAAGATTTTCACCCTGCACATCTGCCGTTTTGGCGGCAAAACACCAATCCCGACTGGACTTTCTGCGCAATGCAGGCCAGCAGGTAAAGCATGAGCCAACCACATCAACCCTTGAAAGCCGCACTCTGGATGACCGGCGCGATTGCCTCGTTCACCGGCATGGCCATTGCCGCGCGCGAAATCAACGGGGTGCATGACAGCTTTGAGATCATGGCGGCGCGGTCAGTCATCGGGCTTGGCATCGTGGTGATGGTGGGGGCGCTGACCGGCCAGCTGGGCCGCATCTCGACCGACCGTCTGGGCGGCCACGCGCTGCGCAATCTGGTGCATTTCACCGCACAAAACCTGTGGTTTTGGTCGCTGACAATGATCCCGCTGGCGCAGGTCTTTGCTTTGGAATTCACCTCGCCCATCTGGGTGATCCTGCTGTCCCCCCTCTTTCTGGGTGAACGGTTGACCACATCGAAGCTCATCGCTGCCGGGCTCGGCTTTGCCGGGATACTGATCGTTGCGCGCCCCGATCTGACCAACCTCAACCCCGGGGTTATGGCCGCTGCGGCGAGCGCCTTGGGCTTTGCCGCCACCACCATCCTGACAAAGCGGCTAACGCGGGATGAGGCGATCATCACCATCCTCTTTTGGCTCACGGCCTTTCAGGCGGTCTTTGGCATCCTGGCCGCCGCCCATGACGGCCAGATCAACTGGCCTACGGGTCAGACCTTACCCTGGCTTGGGCTGATCGGGGTCTGTGGTGTCTTGGCGCATTTCTCGCTGACCTCGGCTCTGACCTTGGCCCCGGCAAGCTTTGTCATGCCCTTTGACTTTGTCCGCCTGCCCGTGATCGCTGTTATCGGTGCCTTGGCCTATGGCGAGCCGATTGATCCCTTTGTTCTGGGCGGTGGGGTGGTGATCTTCTTGGGAATCTGGATAAGCATCCGGGCCGAGTTGCAGGGCCCGCGAATTTCCACGTGAACTTGGCGCAAAGCCCCTGTAACACAGGGGGCCAAGACCACAGGAGACCGCCCGATGCTTTACCCCGATGGCCCCGCCTTCCTGCGTGCCCCGCACAAGCGGGTGATGCTGTTTGGCATGTCAGGGCTTGGCAAGACCACGCTGTCCAACATGCTGCGCGAGGCAGGTGACTGGTTTCACTACTCGGTCGATTACCGGATCGGCACGCGCTACATGGGCGAGTTCATCTCGGACAACTTCAAGCGCGAGGCGATGAAGGTTCCTCTGCTGCGTGAGCTTTTGATGTCGGATTCCGTCTTCATCACCTCAAACATCACATTTGACAATCTTGCGCCCCTGTCCACCTATCTGGGCAAACCCGGCGACGCCGCCAAGGGCGGCCTGACCTTGGGGGAATACCAGCGCAGGCAGGCCCAGCACGGTCAGGCCGAGGTGGCCGCGATGCTGGACACCACCCGGTTCATTGACCGCGCACAAGATTTGTACGGATACAATCACTTCGTCTGTGACACATCAGGTTCGATCTGTGAGGTGGTTGAGGCAGATAACCCCGCCGATCCGGTGATGGCGGAAGTGTCGGCCCACCTTTTGCCGGTCTGGATCAAGGGATCCGAGGCGCATCGCGCTGAGCTGTGCCGACGTTTCGATCGGGCACCCAAGCCGATGTTTTATCGACCTGAGTTCCTGCTGACCGTCTGGGCCGACTATTTGGCAAAAACCGGGCTGACCGCCGAAAATGCTGATCCAGACGCCTTTTTGCGCTTTGGTTACGCGCGGCTTTTGGAATGCCGCCAGCCGCGCTATGCCGCGATGGCGCGCTGGGGTGTCACGGTCACCGCCGAGGATGTGGCTAAGGCGACCAGCCCCGCCGCCTTTGACGCGCTGATCGCCGCCGCTCTTGATCGGCGCAACTCAGACATCTAAATAACTGTAAAAGATCAGGTTTTCTCAAATGCCAATCACCCTTCCTGCCACCCTTCCCGCCTTTGACGTTCTAAAGAACGAAGGCGTTATGGTCATGACGCCGGACCGGGCCGCGCAGCAGGACATCCGTCCGCTGCGGATCGGGCTTCTCAACCTGATGCCGAAGAAAATCCAAACTGAAAACCAGTTTGCCCGGTTGATTGGTGCGACGCCCTTGCAGATCAACTTCCATCTGATCCGCATGACCGAGCATCAGACCCGCAACACTGCGGCCGAGCATATGGAAACCTTCTATCGCCCCTTTGCCGAGGTGGACGCCTCGGGTGAGAAGTTTGACGGTCTGATCATCACCGGCGCACCGATCGAACATCTGGCCTTCGAGGACGTAACCTATTGGGACGAATTGCGCCGAGTGATGGACTGGACGCAGACCCATGTGCATTCGACCTTTGGCGTCTGTTGGGGTGGCATGGCGATGATCTATCACTTCCACGGCGTGAAAAAGCACATGCTGGACGCAAAGGCCTTTGGCTGCTTCCGCCACCAAAACCTGAACTCCACCTCGCCCTATCTGCGTGGGTTTTCAGATGATTTTGTCATCCCCGTCAGCCGCTGGACAGAAGTTCGACAAGCCGAGATTGAGGTTGCGCCGGGCCTTCGAACGCTTTTGGGCAGCGAACAGGTCGGGCCTTGCCTGGTGGAAGACGCAAGTCACCGCGGACTCTATATCTTCAACCATTTTGAGTATGACAGCGACACGCTGAAACAAGAATATGACCGCGATGTCGCCGCTGGCACGCCCATCAACGTGCCGCTGAACTATTACCCCGATGACAACCCCGCCAACCCGCCCAAAAACCGTTGGCGCAGCCATGCGCATCTTTTGTATGGCAATTGGTTGAATGAAATTTACCAAGGAACGCCTTTTGATCTCAATGACATAGGTAAGTGAAGGAGTAACGAATGGATCTGCCCTTTGACGGTGCAATCAGCCGCTTTTTCCGCGAAACTGCTCCGGAAAAGCTGCGGAAAACCATAAACGCTGCGGACAAGGATGACATCCTGAACCCCGATTACCCCTACCGCGAGGAGATGAAGGGCAAGGCCTATGACGCCCAGATGGAGGCCTTGCAGATCGAACTGGTCAAGATGCAGGCGGGGCTCAAGGCCAGTGGCCAGCGATTGGTTGTGGTGTTCGAAGGGCGCGATGCCGCTGGTAAAGGCGGCACCATTGGTGTGATGCGTGAAAACCTGAACCCACGCTTTGCCCATGTGGTGGCGCTGTCCAAACCGACCGAGCGCGAGGCCGCGCAGTGGTATTTCCAACGCTATGTCGATTGGCTGCCCGCCGCAGGCGAAATGGCGATCTTGGATCGGTCTTGGTATAACCGGGCGATGATCGAGCATGTTTTTGGCTTTTGCTCTGTCGAGCAGCGTGAGAAGTTCTTCCGCCAACTACCTGAATTTGAACGCATGATCGTGGATGAGGGCATAACGCTTTTGAAAATCTGGCTTGAGGTTGGGCAGGCCGAGCAGCTCAAGCGGTTTCTGGATCGCGAGCAGGACCGACTCAAGCAATGGAAGCTGAGCCAGATCGACATTGACGGGTTGTCGAAATGGGACGCCTATTGCGCGGCGATTGACGACACCATGGCGCGCAGTGATTTCACATATGCGCCCTGGACGATGATCCTGTCGGATGACAAGAAACGCGCCCGCATTGCTGCGCTGCAAACGGTGCTGCGGGCGGTGGATTACAAGGGTCGCGACTTGGATAAGATCGGCGAGATCGACACCAAGATCTGTGGTGGCACCGGGCTGCGCAAACGGTGAAAAAGGGCTACCATCACGGCAATCTGCGCCAAGCGCTGGTCGATGCGGCGCTAGAGCTGATCGCGGCGCAAGGGCCAAATGGCTTTACCTTGTCCGAGGCGGCCAAGACCGCCGATGTCACCCCCGCCGCCGTCTATCGCCATTTTGCCGGACGTGAAGATCTGATCGCCGAGGTGGCGCGCCAAGGCTTTGATATCTTTGCCGCCTTGATGGAGTTTGCTTATGCGGGCGGCAAACCCAGCGCTTTGGCCGCCTTTGATGCGACGGGGCGGGCCTATCTGGCCTTTGCCCGCAAATATCCCGGTCACTACATGGCGATGTTTGAAAGCGGGTTGAACCTTGCCGCCCATCCGCAAGTGGCCGATGTCGCGCTGCGCGCCAAGGCGGTGCAGGATATGGCCGCCACCGGGCTGGCCGCCCAACTGCCCGAAGACCGTCGCCCGCCCGCCGCGATGTTTTCAGCCCATGTCTGGGCGATGAGCCACGGGGTGGTTGAGTTGTTCATGCGCGGTCAGAACCGCAGCCCGTTCCCGCCCGAGGATCTGCTAGAAACCGGGATTGGAATTTATCTGCGGGGTTTGGGCCTGTTATCGCCCGACCGATAACCGCACTTAGCGGAACAAGACCAGCGCTGAAGGCGACCACGCCACCCGAACCTTGGTGCCGACATCCAGCACAGGACGGCCCGGCACGTTGCGCATCGACAGCCGAACTTCCACATCGGTGCCGCCGAGATACACGTCATAATAGGTCATGTCGCCGAAGTAGATCACCTCGTCGATTACCCCATCCGTCTCACGCTCGGTGGTCTTTTGGTCATCATAGCACAGCGTCAGCGTCTCGGGGCGCAGGCCCACAACCGGGCTGTCACCGCGCACAGGTGGTTGAATTTCCGCGTCAAGCGTCACCTTGCCAAGACCCTTGGCGTCAACCTCAACCTTGCCGCCAGCCTCTGACAGCACGGTGGCGGGAATGAAATTCATGGTACCGATGAAATCGGCCACCTTCTTGGACATTGGACGTCTGTACAGAGTTTCAGGATCGGCCAGTTGCGCAATCTCGCCCTCGAACATTACAGCGATGCGGCCGGACATGACCAAGGCCTCTTCCTGATCATGGGTCACCAGAATGAATGTGATGCCTACCTGCCGCTGCAGCTTGATCAGCTCCACCTGCATATGCTCACGCATCTTCTTGTCGAGCGCGCTGAGTGGTTCGTCCAGCAAAAGAACCTTCGGCTTCAGGATCAACGCCCGCGCCAGCGCAACCCGCTGGCGCTGCCCGCCCGACAGCGCATGCGCCGCACGGCCACCAAAGCCCTTCAAGCCTACCATCTCCAAGGCTTCTTCCACCGCTTTGGCCTTTTCAACCTTAGACCGCGGATCCTTGCGCAGGCCAAAGCCAACGTTTTCGGCCACCGACATATGCGGGAAAATAGCGTAGGACTGGAACACCATGTTCGTCGGCCGCTCATTGGCTGGAACCCCCGCCATTGACTTGCCGTCGATCAGCACAGCGCCCGAGGAGATGCCCTCAAACCCCGCGATGGTACGCAACAGCGTGGTCTTGCCACAGCCTGACGGGCCAAGGAGCGAAAAGAACTCACCGGCCTTGATGGTGCCATTGATGCCCCGCAAGGCATGATAGTCGCCATAATATTTATGGACGTCCTTGAATTCGATCATCGTGGGTTTGTCAGCCGAGAACGTCACAGGAAGCCTCCGGTATCCTTGCCACCCGTCTTGGCGATGCCACGGCGGCGGAAATATTCTGCGATGGTAAGAAGAACAATCGAGAGCAGCACCAAAATAGTGCCAAGCGCCAGCATCGACGGCACCTTGGCGGGGAAACGGAACTGGCCAAAGACATAGACCGACAGCACCGCCTCGCCGCTGCCAAGAAAGTTGGCGATGATGAATTCGTCAATCGAGATGGTGAAACAGATCAGGAAAGACGAAATGATGCCGGGCAGCACCAAGGGCAGAATAATCAGCCGAAAGGCCGAAAACGGTGTCTCTCCCAGATCATAGGCCGCCTCTTCTAAGGATTTGTCCAAGGACTGAAAGGCCGAAGACAAAATCGCGACGGCAAAGG
>JBILYK010000090.1:0-14595 GCA_044377735.1 Paracoccaceae bacterium
ATGATGGTCAGCAACGACAATTTCACACCAATGCCCAACAGCACGATCAACAGCGACATCGCCACGATGATTTCAGGCAAGACCATGGGCAGCATGACAAGCCCCATGATCGCTCCCTTGCCCGGAAAGGCAAACCGCGTCGAGGCCCGGGCCGCAAAGATGCCCAGAACTGTCGACAGGGTGGCGGACGAAAACGCGATGATCAGACTGTTTTTCACCGCAGTGCCAAGTTGGGCATCTTGGGTCATCTCGTAAAACCACTCAAAGGTGAAACCCTTTAGCGGGAACTGCACCACCTTGCTGTCATTCAGCGCAAACATCGGCAACAGGATGATTGGGGCATATAAGAAAATCAGATAGAAGATGGCGTAAACACGCAAGGACGGAGATTTCATTTCTGCCCCCTGAGAAAACGCCGGTTCAACAACAGGAAGATGATCGACACCACCGCGACGATCATCATCACCGTCACCGACAAGGCCGACCCAAGCGCCTGATCGCGCTGCTTCAAAAGCTGGCTCTCGATCATGTTGGCAATCATTGGCACCTTGCCGCCGCCGATCAGTTCTGGCGTCACATAATCCCCCACTGTCGGGATAAACACGATCAGCACCGCTGCAATCACTCCGGGCATCGACAGTGGCAAAGTCACGCGCCAGAAAGTGCGCAATTTGGATTCCCCAAGGTCCTGTCCCGCCTCAAGCAGCGAGCGGTCAACCTTCTCCAAGGCCACAAAAATCGGCAAAATCGCGAAGGGCGCATAGGCATGGGCCAACGTGATGACGATCGAGGCAACGCCATTGGACAGGATGTTCAACGGCTCACCGATCAGGCCAAGATCCATCAGGGCCGAGTCAATCACCCCGTTGTAACCCAAGATCACCCGCCACAGGGACACCCGGATGATATAGCTCGTCCAAAACGGCAAGGTGACCAGAAACAACCACATCGACTTGCGATGCGCCGGCACGTGGAATGAGATGTAATAGGCCAAGGGATAGGCCAGCATGACAGTGACCAAGGTCACCAGCATCGACACCATCAAAGACCGCAGCATGATGGCGCGATAGACCGGGTGGCTGAAAACGGTCTCGTAATTCGACAGCGAGAAGTCCCAGACGATCTGGCCGTTTTCGGACGTCAGAACCGAAAAGAGTAAAACCGTCGCCAAGGGCGCGGCGAGCAGCAAAATCGCATAAATCGCCGAAGGCGAGATAATCGCCAGACCGCTGGCCCCTTCGGATCGGCGGATCCGGGCCAGTACACCATTATTGCTCATCATGCCCCCTGTTGGCACGCCGTTCTGATATTTGATCAAATCCTATGCCCAAGAGACAAGCTCCGGCAAGAGATTTCAGGCAAGGCGAAGCCGAAACATGAGAACGATCACGCCGGACCCTAGTTCCAGCGCGCCAATTCAAGGCCAAATAAGCAAAGCGGCAAGGCAAAAGGCCGGTCGAGACGGATCAGACCCGCTCGATCGCGATTGCCCGCTTTTTCAGCTCATCATAAAGCGTTGGCACAACCCGCAGGCTGGCAACCGACACGCGCAACGCGTCGACGATTCGGGACTCATTGCCGACACTGGCAACCCGCCAGACCATGCGCCGCGTTACACCGTCATCGTAAACGATCTCGGTCGCACCGCTGCGCGATTTGCGCCAACCAAGAAAATCTCCGCCCCCGTTGGGGGCATGAAAGGTGGTTTGGAGTCCCATTTTCGGGCCTTCTCATTTTATGTTCTGCTCTCAGCGAATCTTGCAGGTTTTCAGGTGCTTTGGTCAACCGCCACGACGATCTGCCAGGACGAGCCGCCTGCCAAGCGCAGCAAGATTGCAACAATAAGGCCAGTCTGGGCAAAATTGTGGCAACACAGCGTCACAAGCCGCCCCCATTCTGCCGCAAATGCCGCAATACGGCGGCAAAACCGGTCACGAAATGGATCTAAACTGCGATGTCCCCGGGTGGCCGCAGCAAAAGATCGGTCAAGGCCGCCAGCGCATGTTCAAGCGTGGGGCGTGCAATGTCACCGACCACCGCCAAGCGCACCGCATTTGGCGCGCGGCCATGCATCAGCGCAAACTGATCTGCCGGGCGCACCAACACACCCGCATCCTCGGCCATGCGCGTAAAGCTTGAAGAGCGCCAGCCCTGCGGCAAGTTCAGCCAGGCAAAGGGCATCCCCGGCTGCCAAGCCAGATCGAACCGTCCCAATCGTCCAACCACCAGATCCAACCGCTCTGACAGCTCACGCTGCGAACGCAGCCGGATCTCTGCCGCAGCCCCGGATTGGAAAAGGTCCAGCATCAGCGCATGAACGGGTTGCGACAGGGCGAAAAACCCATATTGCGCAGCCAGACGCCCGGCATCGCCCCGCCCTGTGGGACAAATCACATAGCCAAAGCGCAAGGCGGCGCTCACGGTTTTGGAGACAGACCCGATATACCATACCCGCTCTGGCGCCATGGCGCGCAAGGATGGCAAATCCGGCATGGCGGGCGCATAGCAGTCATCCTCGATGATCTGCAGGTCATACCGCCTTGCAATCGCGACGATGTCGGCACGCCGCGTCTCGCTCATCCGCGCGGTTGTTGGGTTCTGCGTGTCGGGCGTGATACACAGAACCTGCGGGCCATGGCGACGGCAGGCCGCCTCCAACGCGTCGGGCATCACACCCTCGCCGTCCATCTCGACGCCCACCACCTCGGCCCGCGCCAGACGTGCGGCATAGCGAAAACCGGGAAAAGACAGATCCTCGGTCAAGACCACAGGACGGTCTCCACGCAGGCAGCAGGCCAGCACCAGATTGACCGCGTTCTGCCCGCCATGAGTCAGCATCACATCCTCGGGCCCATGCGGCCCAAGCCCGCGAAATCCCAACCAATCGCAGACAGCCTGCCGCAAAGACGCCTCATCACTTTGCCGCGGGTAGGCAAGCCAGCGCATATCGACGCCCCGCGACATGCGCTGCAGCGCCTCGGCCATGGCCTTGGCTTGCCCGACTTCGGGCAGTTGTGGCGAGCGCAAATCCACCCGGCCTTGCAGCACCTTGGGATCCAGTTCGGTATAAAGTGGCTGCGTCGGGCCCAGCCGGGGCGACCGGGCGGCGACAAAGGTGCCGCGGCCAATCGTGGCCTCTAACAAGCCTTCTTGCGTGGCAATCTGATAGGCCCGCGCCACCGTGCCCGGCGTTACCTTAAGCGACCATGCCAGATCGCGCACCGTGGGCAGTTGCGTGCCCTCGGCCAAAATGCCCGCCCGCACCGCATCGCGCAGGGCGCGCGACAGGACCAGATACTTGGGCCCCGTGCCTTCAGCGATAACCGGAAGCCAGTTTGTATCCACGACAATACTCCGCTGGACGCTCTTGGCGTCTATATTGTATTTCTTTTCTATCAAGATCGCGCACTTGTATCAATACAAAAGGAGAATGCCATGCCACGCCCTTGCCCTGCTGGAAGGGTCGCAAAGCCTGCCACCTTTGACCCGCATACTCATGGGGCTGACCAAGGTTGTTCACAATTGGGAAGTGCAGCGACGCACTCGAAAATCCCTGGCAAAGCTGGAGGACCATTTGCTGAAGGACATCGGAATCAGCCGACATGAGGCGAAGGTGGAATGGAACAAGCCGTTCTGGTGGAAATAACCCCTGCCCCAAATGCATAACACGCGGCCCTTTGCAGGACCGCGTGTTATGTCGTGTTCTGATAAGATTAGCGCTTAGAGAACTGGAACGACTTACGGGCTTTCGCCTTGCCGTATTTCTTACGTTCAACCACACGGCTGTCGCGGGTCAGGAAGCCAGCGGCTTTCAGCGCCCCGCGCAGTTCGGGCGTGTAAAGCTGCAGCGCCTTCGAGATGCCGTGCTTCACAGCACCGGCCTGGCCCGACAGACCACCACCAACGACGGTAGCGAACACGTCAAACTGGCCTTCCACATTGGCAACCGTGAAGGGCTGCTTGAGGATCATCTGCAGCACCGGGCGCGCGAAGTAGACAGCAACTTCTTTGCCATTCACCACAACCTTGCCCGAGCCGGGCTTGATCCAAACGCGGGCGATGGCATTCTTGCGCTTGCCGGTGGCATAGGCGCGGCCCAGCTTGTCACGCACCGGGATGCGAACAATCGCAGCAGGTGCCACAGCCGGGGCGTTGCCAACGGCGGATTTCAGATCGTCGAGGGATTTGATATCGGCCATGATCATGCGCTCCGGGTGTTCTTCGGGTTCAGCGCCTTGACGTCGAGGACGGTCGGCTGCTGAGCTTCATGCGGATGGGCCGCTCCGGCGTAGACGCGCAGATTGGTCATTTGCACGCGGCCAAGACGGTTGCGGGTGATCATACGCTCAACCGCTTTCATCACAACACGCTCGGGGTGGGCACCCTCCAGCACTTGGCGTGCCGTGCGCTGCTTGATGCCGCCCGGGTGGCCGGTGTGCCAGTAATAGACTTTGTCTTCGCGCTTTTTGCCGGTCATCTGGATCTTGTCGGCATTGACCACGATCACGTTGTCGCCCATGTCCATGTGCGGCGTGAAGGTCGGCTTGTTCTTGCCGCGCAGGATATTGGCCACGATCGTGGCAAGACGGCCCAGAACAACGCCTTCGGCGTCGATCAGGATCCACTTCTTCTCAATATCCGCAGGCGTTGCGGTAAAGGTTTTCATGTGGTTGGTCCCGTAAGGAGAAAAGGGGCAAGCCCCCCAGAAACGTTGATGCGGGCTTATCGCCGATGGGCGTGGCAGGGTCAAGCGTCAGAAGTTGAATTCTTTTGTTCAATTTCAGCAACTTAAAATATGCGGTATCAATTTACCCCATCAAAACAGTCCCCCTTGCACCTAAGAACCGGGCGGAAAGATCCTACCGCAAGCGCGGCGGTCGATCAGGGTCGCTGCCCGGCGCACGCGGGACTGTAGGGGCGTCGGGCATGACGGGCTGGATGATCTCGAACGCGTGTCCCACCGCCGCGATGCGCCGCAAGGCTGGATCCTCAGCGCTTAGGAACACCACGTCCAGTGCCGCTGCCTCAAGGCCCGCAAAGGACAGCGCCTCGGCCATGGCCTGCGCCAAGGCGGGCTCGGCGGTCGGGTTGGCACCGATCAACGCCAAGATGTGGCCCCGGGCGCCCGTGTCATAGATGACAGCGGCCAGAACAGCCCCCGCCACCAGCCCCGCAGCCGCCTGAACAGACGCAGCCAGCGCCACTTGCGCCGCCGGAGGCACCTGTGGTGGTTCAAACCGCCGGGCCTGCCCGACCATCACATCGGAACTCACATCCAAAAGCGCCAGAAGATGTGCCAAGACCTCGGGCGGCAGAAGAGTTTCGCTCTCCGCACCGCTGCCAAGGTTCAGCCCAAGGCTTACCCCCTGCCCCGCCACCGCCTGCGCGATCACCCGCCCCGGCAACACGGCATAGGGCTGCGGGCTGTCCTGAAACGCCGCCAGCCGCTCCTCGCTGTCAAAGGCCAGAATCACCGGCCCATCGCTCAGCTCAAAGACTTGTGGCTGCAACTGGTCGCCATCAGCGGGTGCGTTCAGCAAAAGGCACAGCGGCGCATCTGCCAAAAACCGGTAGAACGCGCGCGCCTCGGCCTCATCTCCCGCCAGCATGGCGGCATGGGAAAGATCAAGCGCGGAACGGGTCATGGTGGTTCTCCGGGGCGGCGATGGCGACGTTCTTCGCCTAATGGGCAATCGGGCGCGGAACAAGGGGGCGCAGGCCACCTTGTTGTGCCTTGGGCCTCGGAATCGTCATTGAACCGAAGGGCCCTGCATGATTGAACAGCCCCATGACATTGCGCCTATGGAGTTGCCATGTATCGTGTCTCGCCCTTTGTTGGCCGGTTTGCCCAAGCTCTCTTGTCTGGCATGTTTCTGGCGACCTTGTGGGTGAATCTGGCACCAACCAGCTATTACGACGCGCTGGAATGGCGGCTGATGGATCTTGATCTGCCGCGCTGGCTTTCACCTCTGCCAGTGTCCTTGACCCCAATGCTGATCGTATCGCATCTGATGATGCCGCTTTTTGTGGCCTTCATCGCCAAGGAGCTGTGGGAGGCCTTGGTGCTGTCACGCGGTGCGATGGCCGGGCGGCAGGCGGTGGCACCCTTGGCAGGAATTCTGGGCGGGGCGATTGGCGCGGTACTGGTCTGGTTCACCCTCTCGGCCTTGATCGTCACCAACTATAGCGGCAGCTTTGCCCAAGGCTGGCAGGTTCCGGTCGGCGGCGATGTGGTGTTGGCCTATTTCGTCGCCCGCGCGGTGTTTGGTGCGGGGCACCCGGCGCTGCATCTGTCTTTGTTGCTGACCATTGGGCTGGACATTCTGGGCCTGCTTTTGACCGGGCTGACTGACCCTGAAGCCACCTTGCGGCTGGTATGGCTTGCTTTGCCTGCCGCAGCGGTCCTGGCGGTCTGGCGGCTGGTGGCGCGCGATCCCGGCCCCAATGCCGGTGAGGCGCGCCGCCGCCGCGCCACCGCACTTTGGCCTTACGTGCTGGCGGGAGTTATCTCATGGGCTGGGGTGGTGGCCTCGGGCATGCCGCCGGAGTTGGGGCTTTTGCCGGTTCTGCTCGTCATTCCCCATGCCGACCGCAGCTTTGGCGTCTTTGCTGAAGCCGAGGCATTGCTGCACGACCCCTTGAACCAGCTGGCGCATCTGATGGTCAAACCACTGGCTTTGGTCCTGTTTTGCTTTGGCCTTACGCGAGGCGGGATTGACCTTGGCGCCTTTGCGCCGACGACGCTGGTCATTCTGATGGCGTTGTGGATTGGCAAGCCCTTGGGCCTCTTGGCCGGGCTCGCACTGGCCGCGTGGCTGCTGGGCGCGCGCTTGCCCGCGGCACTGGCGCGGCGCGATGTGATCCTGGTGGCGATGATTGCGGGCATGGGCTTTACGGTGCCAGCGCTGTCTTTGGAAAGCGCGCTGCCGGGTGGATTGATGGCCGAGGCAGCCCGTTTTGGGCTGGCGCTTTCGCTTTTGGCGGGCCCGGCGGCCCTTTTGCTGTCGCGCCTGAGGCGGCGGTAAGCACAAAGCAAGCCTCTTCCTGCTCACAGCTTATTGTCTTCATTTCGTTAATAAAGACATAATGCTGCCCGAAATGCCGCCTATCAGCGGTATCTATCGGCGGCCTTGTGGCACAATGGCGCGAACCAGACATTAACCTTGGTTCACTACGCTTCACCACAGGCCCGCACGGCAGGATCGGGCACAGAGCAGGCGGATGATCGCATTCGAAGATGTCAGCAAGTCCTTTTGGACCGGAAAGACGCGCAAGGTCATTCTTGACCAGGCCAATTTCCGGATTGAGATCGGCAATTCGATGGGCATCCTTGCGCGGAACGGCACCGGCAAGACCACGATCATCAACATGATGGCAGGCCTAGAAAAACCTGACGAGGGCAAGATCCTGCGCACCTCGCGCATCTCGTTTCCCTTGGGCTTTATGGGCGGAATTCAGAACAAGCACAGCGCCACCGAAAACGCCCGCTTCATTGCCCGGCTCTACAGCCTTGACCCCGACTACGTCGAAAGCTTCTGCCGCTGGCTGTGCGGGCTTGAAGAATACTTCGATATGCCGGTCGGCACCTATTCCTCGGGCATGCGTGCGCGGCTGTCATTTGCGCTTATGCTGGCCTTGGAATTCGACATCTATCTGATAGATGAGGGCATGCCCTCCTCGACCGATGTTGAGTTTAACCGCAAGGCCGGTCAGGTGCTGCGCCAACGATTGAAGAATGCAACCGTGGTCGTCGTGTCACATGCACCGCAGACACTGGAAAAATTCTGCCGCTCGGCGGCGGTGCTGCGCAATGGGCAGCTTTACATGTTCGAAACTCTGGAAGAGGCGAAGCGGCTTTATGACTATGAAGCTCACAGTTAAACGGTTCCGTACCCGCCGGACCGAGTTGCCCACACCCCCGCCCCCGGCCAACACCGCGCGCGCAGGGGTTGGCCCGCAAGGACCCGGCAATGAGGCCTTCATGCCAGGCCCCGATGCCGATGGCTTTGGCGCGACCAACTTTGGAACAGCAGGCGGCCCGATGGCCCGCCCCCAACCACCAGAGGCGGCCCCGACCGAGAATGACGCGATCCGCCGCGAGGGGCTGACGGGACGGCAATTGCGCATGGCGCGGCGACTGGCCCAGCAGCATAACCTGGCCGCCACCTCGGATTTTGATGCCGTGCGGCTGTTGCGCGCCCGTGGCATTGACCCGTTCCAGGGCAACTCTGTTTTGGAACTGGTGAGCGGGGCCGGGGCCGCCGCGGGGGGGCAAGCCCACTCGCGCGCGCTGACGCTCACCCCCGGCGGCAATGGCGTCCGTTTGCCGCAAACCATGAAACCTGCCCAGCTACCCTCGACCGAACTGCGCACTGAACAGGCCCATTTGGACGAGGTGATGAAAATCCAGCGCGACATGGCGCGCCGCCGTCGCCGCAAATCGGTACTGCTCTTTGCCCGGCTGTCGGTGTTCGTTTTGCTGCCCGCCTTTCTTGCCGCACTCTATTTCTATTCCATCGCAACGCCGATGTACGCGGCCAAAACCCAGTTCGTCATCCAGCAAGCCGAAAGCCCCAGCGCAAGCGGTATGGGCGGGCTCTTTTCCTCGACCCCGATGGCTACAGCGCAAGACTCGATTGCCGTGCAAGGCTATTTGCAAAGCCAAGTCGCCATGCAGCGGCTTGAGGCAGACAACGGCTTTCGCGAGCATTTCTCGTCGTCTGAGATTGATGTGATCCAGCGCCTGCCGCCTGATGCCAGCGAAAGCGCGGTTTACAAGCTTTATAAGAAGATCATCCGCATCTCTTATGACCCGACCGAAGGCGTCGTCAAAATGGAGGTGACGGCGGCCGATCCGCAAAAGGCGGTCGAATATTCCAACGCGCTGATCGGCTATGCCGAAGAGCAGGTCGACCAGATGACGCAGCGCCTGCGCGGAGATCAAATGAAGGGCGCACGCGAAAGCTATGAAGACGCCGAGAAGAAATACCAAGAGGCCAATATCCGGCTCGTCGAATTGCAAGAGCGCTTTAAAATCCTGTCGTCTGAGGCCGAGATTGGCTTGATCACCAACCAGATCGGCCAGTTGGAAACCCAACTGACACAGGATCAGCTGTCTTTGGCCCAGATGGAGTCGAACCAGAACCCCAACAAGGCGCGGATGGACCCGCTGAAGCGCCGGATTGATACGCTGCAAGTCCAGATCGCAGAGTTGCGCGGCAAGCTGACCGATCAAGGTCAGGACGGCGTGTCACTGGCGCAAGTGCAGTCCGATCTGTTGGTGGCGCAGTCTGATGCCCAGACCCGACAGCTTTTGTTGGCGCAATCCCTGCAGGCGATGGAAACAGCAAGGATGGAAGCCAACCGCCAGACGCGCTATCTATCGGTGGCCGTGGCCCCGGTGGCTCCGGATGAAGCGGCCTATCCACGGGCTTTTGAAAACACCATCGTCGTCATGCTGATCTTTGCAGGCATCTATCTGATGATCTCAATGACCGTGGCGATCCTAAGAGAGCAGGTTTCGGCTTAATGCAGATGAAAGATGTTGCGATCGGCGGTTTGATTGCAGGCAACGACCGCCCATTGCTGGTGATTGCAGGGCCCTGCCAGTTGGAAAGTCTGGACCACGCCCAGATGATCGCAGGCCAAATGGCCGAGATTTGCAAAGCCGCAGGCGCGCAGTATGTCTTCAAGGCCAGCTATGACAAGGCCAACCGCACCAGCCTGAAAGGCCGGCGCGGTTTGGGAATGGAGGCCGGGCTTAAGGTTCTGGCCGCCATCAAATCGATGGGCACGCCGGTGCTGACCGATTTTCACGAACCCGAACAGGCGGCTGAAGTGGCCTCAGTGGTCGATGTGCTGCAGATCCCGGCCCTTTTGTGCCGGCAGACTGATCTTTTGTTGGCCGCAGGGCGCACAGGCGCAGTGGTAAATGTCAAGAAAGGCCAATTTCTGGACCCTTACGGCATGGCCAATGTGGCCGAGAAAATCGCCTCGACCGGCAATGACAAGATCCTGCTGACCGAACGCGGCACGACCTTTGGCTATAATGGGTTAGTGGCCGACATGCGCAGCCTGCCGATCATGGGGCGCACCGGCTATCCGGTGATTATGGATGCCACCCACGCCGTGGCCTTCCCCGGCGGTTTGGGTGACAGCTCGGGCGGCCAGCGCGAATTTGCGCCGGTTCTGGCAAGGGCGGCGGTGTCTTTGGGGATTGCCGGGGTGTTTTTGGAAACCCATCAAGACCCCGACACGGCACCTTCGGACGGGCCGAATATGATCCGGCTTTCAGATATGCGCAGCGTGATTTCCAGCCTGATGGATTTCGACCGCCTGGCCAAGGCCAACCCCTTGCGCGTCTGATGGTTCCTAGGGTGCCTTCGGCTGATGACCAAAGCGCGCCCCGACGACGAGCGACGACGCGGCGTCTGTGACCTATGCCACCTGCCCCGCAGCCCAGCCCGATGACCACGCCCATTGGAAGTTATACCCCCCAAGCCAGCCCGTTACATCGACAACTTCGCCGATGAAAAACAGGCCGGGCACTGCCTTGGCGGCCATTGTACGTGCATCCAATGCCTTCGTATCAACCCCGCCCAGCGTCACCTCTGCCGTGCGGTAACCTTCGCTGCCCACCGGCATCAACTGCCAGTTGGTCAGACGCCCGGCAACAGCCTCCAAAGCGGCGCGCGACAGTTCGGCCATGGGTTGGACCGCGCCCAGATCGGCCTCAATCAGACGGGCCAGCTTTTCGGGCACAAGCCGCGCCAGATGCGTACGCAGCGCGCTGCGCCCCTGCCCGGCCTTCGCCGCCTGCAAGGCGCCAAGTGGATCAATTCCGGGGCAAAGGTTGACCGAAATCGCCGCTCCCTCACGCCAATAGCTGGACGCCTGCAACACCGCAGGCCCCGACAGCCCGCGATGGGTAAACAAAAGGGCCTCGTCAAAGCCGGTCTTGCCAATCGCCACCCGCCCCTGCACGGCCACGCCGGCCAAAGGCGCCATCCACGCCAACTCTTGCTCGGCAAAGGTCAGCGGCACCAGACCGGGCCGGGTTTCCACCAAGGGCAGGCCAAAGGCCTCGGCCACCTGATAGCCATAGCCCGTCGCCCCCATCTTGGGAATCGACTTGCCGCCTGTGGCCACAATGACCGACGCCGCCCGCACAGGGCCCCTCGCGGTTTCCACCACAAAACCATCACCCTCGCGCCGCACCGGGCCAAGGCTGCAACCCAGCCACAGCTCAGCCCCAGCGCCCGCCATATCGGCCAGCAGCATGGCAATAATGGCTTTTGCGGACCCGTCGCAAAAGAGCTGGCCCAGCGTCTTTTCGTGCCACGCAATGCCGGCCGCATTCACCCGATCAATGAAATCCCACTGGGTAAATCTCTTGAGCGCAGACAGCGCAAAGCGCCGGTTTTGCGACAAGAAACGCTCGGCTGCGATTCCGGTGTTGGTAAAGTTACACCGCCCCCCGCCCGATATTCGGATCTTTTCACCCGCCCGCGCTGCGTGATCCACCACAAGCACAGACCGACCCCGGCGCGCGGCCTCGATGCCCGCCATCAGGCCCGCAGCCCCTGCGCCCAAAACGATGACATCCACCTGTTTCATGCCCCCCGCATAGCTGCGAAACTTCGCCCAGGCAACCATGCCGAGCCGTGCCGCCAACCGCCCGAGATTTTTGCGAAATCCCTCTTGCACCCCCTAAAACCCTTCGCTAAACACCGCGGCACGGTTGGGGCGTCGCCAAGTGGTAAGGCATCGGTTTTTGGTACCGACATACCTAGGTTCGAATCCTAGCGCCCCAGCCAACCTTTCCCCAGCGCGCAGATGATAGGGACGGACATGGGCCTCAGATCGATTGCATTGGTAAGCCTGTTTGGTCTTGTGGCCTGCGGCAGCGGCGGCAGTGCCTCGATGCAGTTTTACCCGCTGCAGGGCCCCATCGCCGCCGCCGACCCGACGCTGGTAATTGAGGCTGTGGCAAAGAACACCGAAGGCACCTCTGGCCCGCTATCTTTCCGTTTGCCGGGCAAGGTCAAATGTGAAGGCACCTGGTCATCTCTGACGCCCCGCACCGTGTCCAACACCGCCGGAATGTCCCTGACCTTGCGCAAGACAGGTGGCGAGTTGGGGGCCAAGACGGAAACCGTTGCAGGCGTGAACACTGGCGAGATTTACGCCGTCTGCGCTGATGGCACACGGGTGCAGGGCAGCTTTGTGATCGGCTCGGGCACGGCGAGTGGGTCTGGCAATGCGACGGACACCAACGGGAATGTGTATAAGCTGTTGTTCTAAGCAGCCGGAAATGCCCCAAAGAATGCCCCAGTTTCGGGTGACGCGGGTAGCATGACTCTGAGTTGAGCGGGGCCAGTGCAACGTCCCTCTAGAGCAAGCGGTAGTCCACCCCATTCGCTGAGAAGTCCCGCTCATCCTGCAGGTTCTCCCCCCGTGATCCGAGCTCAAGATGGGCGGGGTTCACGCAGCGGTGGTTATTGCACCGATGACGAACTGGATCACCCGATGGGGGCACTCCAACTTACGGGGGGCACTCCATTTAGCATCCATGAGTGCAATTGGATGCAGAAGCGTTCCCATTTCCAGTATCCGCTATTGTTTCGAGGCTCTCACAGCTAAAGTTTTGCGATCCTTATCCCCGAAGCAGGTATAGAATGATAAAGTTCGTTATAGCGGTCCAAGGCACCAGAGGTGATGTCGAACCGGCAACCGCAGTGGCACTCGAGCTGCAGGAACGCGGTCATGTCGTGACTCTTGGTGTTCCTCCGAACCTCGTCATTTTCGCTCTGACTGCGGGTTTGTTATCGGTGGTGGCTTACGGTCCGGATTCGAGCAAGCAATTAGAAGCTGAGCTTTTTCGCAACCTCTGGAAGCTTCAGAATCCAGTCAAGTGGTTAAAGCAAGCTCGGGCGTTACTCATGGATGGTTGGGAGGAAATGCATGAAACGCTCTTTGAGATCAGTGAGGCAGCGGATCTAATTCTGACCGGCACACCTTATCAGGAAGTGGCTGCGAATATCGCCGAATCTCGAGACATCCCGTTTGCTTCCTTGCACTGCTTTCCTGTCCGCGCCAATAACCACATCCTGCCAATCCGTGTGCCTTTAAGCTGGGCGTCTCGCTTTTGGTCCTTCGCGGAATGGCTCCATTGGCGTCTGCTGAAGCCAGCCGACGATAATCAACGCCGGGCCCTGGGACTTCCGGCGTCAACAGTTCGAGCTACCCGACGGATCGTTGAACGCGGGGCGCTGGAGATACAAGCTTACGACAAGGCATTATTCCCTGGATTGGAAGAACAGTGGGGTGGGAGAAGGCCATTGGTCGGCACCTTGACCTTAGAGCAAGAAACCACCGAGGACCCGCTTGTCATTTCTTGGATCGGGCAAGGAACTGCGCCAGTTTATTTCGGATTTGGGAGTATGCCATTTGAAAACATAAAGCGTGCCATGCCCAACATTGTCAACGTATGCAGACAGCTTGGCTTGCGAGCACTGGTAGGTTTGGGCAACTTGGCGTCAGAGGAGTTTACATCAACACCTGACATCTTGTTCGTCGGGTCCATGAACTTTGCGAAGATCTTTCCCCACTGTCGGGCAATCGTCCACCATGGTGGCTCTGGGACCACTGCAGCCAGTACCCGCTCCGGCGTCCCAGCCTTGGTGCTTTCAGTTGGGGCTGACCAGCCAGTTTGGGCGAGACAGGTCAGACGCCTCGGAATTGGTATGGGGCGCAGCCTCGCTTCCACTACGGATGCAACGCTGCTTAAGGATCTGGAGACAGTGCTCAGTCGTGATTGCGTGTTAAAGGCCCGCGCCATTGCAAATGTGATGACGCCATCGCGACATAACGTTTTGGTCACAGCAGATCTTTTGGAAGCGCATGTGAATGCTTGGGCCACGGGTGACAGCCGGCAACGGCGATAGTGCTATTGGTTGACATGCGTCACTCAGGCTGACCGGTTGAGTCAGTTCTGCGCCAGTCTGGCAATTGGCGGCAAGAGGCACTGCGACTGGGTCTGGCAATGCGACCGACACCAACGGCAACGTGTATAAGCTGTTGTTCTAAGCGGGCAGAAATGCCCCAAGGAATGCCCAAGTTTCGGGTGACACAGACATCGTGAGCCTTACGATCCAGAGCATAGACGAGGACTACTTCTCTTAAGCTCCCTCTACCCAGGAGATTAGGTATAAGTAATGGAAGAAGAAGGAAAGGAAGAGGGATGATGATACCCCCCACCTCACCTATAGGGAATAACCTCTCTCCCCACCCTATCCTCCCAAGCCTTGATCCGTCGAAGATAGCCAGGAGAACGAGGGGTCTGGGTCCAGCTCACGAAGTCCGAGAGGATATCAGGGTCCACCTCATCCACCCCTACCGCTGAAGCCGACACAGCCATAGCCCGCCCCACCACCGCAGCAGAAGCATCAGCCATGACCTGCTTCAGTGTAAGCGTTTCTTGGCCCCCACCTTCCCGATTTTCGCCTGACCTGCGATGCCACGCCTGATGGAGATTGGTTGGGAGTTTCGCGATGGCGACTACGGTGGAGTTTCTCAGGGACTACGGGGTGGACA
>JBILYK010000056.1:0-23102 GCA_044377735.1 Paracoccaceae bacterium
ATACGCTGGCCCTAAAGGCCGAAGGCCCGCTCGTCGCCCAAGGCGATCAGGGCTATTCGGTGAAATCGGCGGAGGGGCAGGCGAGCCATTACTATTCGCAACCCTTTTACAAGGTCGCTGGCACGATCACCCTTGATGAGCAGGATATCCCGGTTACCGGGCAGGCATGGCTTGACCGCGAATGGTCCTCACAACCCTTGACCCCGGACCAAACGGGCTGGGATTGGTTCTCGCTGATGTTCGACGATGGGGCGCGGATGATGGGCTTTCGCTTGCGCGATGCGGGGGCGGGGTATCTGTCCGCGACATGGATTGATGCGGATGGCACCCCCACCCCTATGCCGCCGGGGGCCTTGCGTCTGACGCCCTTAGAGACGGTCAGCGTCGCTGGGCGCACTGTTCCGGTGCGCTGGCGGGTGGAACTGCTGCAAAAGGCGCTGGACGTCACCGTAATCGCACTGAACCCCAATGCCTTTTTGGAAACCACCGTGCCCTATTGGGAAGGCCCGATTTCCTTTAGCGGCAGTCACAGCGGGCGGGGGTATCTTGAGATGACGGGCTATGAATGAGGCGCGCCGCTAAAACCCCGGCAAAACCCCTTGCGCAGGGGGTGGCAGAACATCGGCCAAAATCTTCGGGATGCGCTCCTTCACCTTGAAAAAGCCCGCCGTGGCGTGGGGCCAGATCGCGCTGTCCCAATCGCGCCGCCATTCGGTGAAGCTGATCCCTCGTGCCGCCAGTGCGGGCGTTGCGGCGTCGATCCAATCGCGCAACGGGCCTTGTGGCACGTAGGCTGTCGCGATCTGGGTCACCCCGGCGCGCGTTGCCCAAGCCGCCAGATCCCCCGGCACCCCGGCGCGCTGGGCTTGCGCTGCAAACCCCGCCCGCACCGCCGCATCGGCCAAGGCGGCGCGTTCAAACTGCACCACCGGATCGCCCACCGGGCCAGTGGATCGCAGATGGCTGGCCTCCAGCGTCCAAGCGGCGCGGATATCGTGTGCTGCAAGGTCGAAATCCTCCACCCGGCAATCGTCCTCGGTGATGAGAAGCGCCGTAGGCTGGCCGGGTTTCGGCGGCACCACCGCGCGCAGGGGCATCAGCGGTGGCAACCCGTCTGGCTCCTGATGCTCCAATCCTTGGATCGGGCCGGCCAAATCGGCATCGCGCGGGACAAAGCGCTGATTGGTAAAGGTCGCGATGTTCCACGCCTGCGCCTGATAGGGCTTGCCGCGCGTGTGCAGCCCCGCCACCCAGCGCCAGCCCAGCGTGTTGGACGCAGGATCACCATCCACCAGATGGCGCAGAAAGAAATCCGCCCCCAGCCGCCACGGCAGGCCCAGCGTGAAGATCCAGATCGAAGCGAACCACATCCGCGCGTGATTGTGCAGATAGCCGGTCTCCACCAACTCTTCGGCCCAAGCGTCCATGCAGGCAAGGCCCGTCTGCCCCGCTTCGGCCACGGCCACTGCCCGGCGCAGGCGGCGGTCTTTGTCCAAGGTGGCCAAATCGCGCTCTAGCCCCTCGCGGGTGCTGGCCCAGACCTGCGGGCGGCGTTCCAGCCAGCCTTTGAAGTAACCGCGCCAGACCACCTCTTGCACGAATTTCTCGGCCCCCTCCGGCCCATGGGCGACGATGGCGGCGGCGACCACGTCGGCCTCCAGCACCAGACGGCGGCGCAGATAGGGCGAGAGTTGCGACACGGCGCTGTGCTGGCCCGGTCCGTTGTCCGTGTTGCGCCCATTGGCATAGCGCCGCCCCATGCGCGGCACGAAAGCTGCCATGCGCGCTTCACCCGCCGCGCGGGTGGCTGTCCAGTTGGTCATCTTGGCGTATCCCATCTTGTTGCAAGGCCAGATGGCGCGGCGGCACCAGATGTCAATCTGCGCCTAGCGATAGCGCTCGACCATCGGGCGCAGCGCCACACGGGCGCCAAGCTTGGCGGCCATCAGATAGGTGCCCGCAATCTTGCGGTGCAGGAAAAGGGTGGCCGCCGGAGGCACATGGGCAAGGTCACGTTCTGTGCCCAAGGCAAGCCCCCGGTCGCGCAGCCGCTCCAAAAGATCGCTCCGGCCAAAGTCAAAGGCCGTGTCTTGGCGCAAGGGCGCCATCGACATGTCAAACAGCGACTGGATCAGATCTTGATGATGCGGCGCGGTGGTTTCTGCAAAATAGCCGATCTGCAGCATGGCCGAGCGGATCGCGCCTGCATCGCCTTCCAAGGCCACGCCCAAAAGCTTGCGGAAATCGGCTGTCAGCGCCGACGCAATCGGCTGCACCGCGCCGAAATCCAAAAGGACGATGCGTTCGGTTTTCGGGTCATAGCGATAATTGGCCAGATTGGGATCGGTCTGCATCACGCCAAATTCGAACAACTCACGCAGGACCAGATCGATCAGGGCGCGCGCCACCCGGTCGCGGGTGGATTGCGGGGCGGTGGTCAGGCTTTCAAGCGGCGCGCTTTCGACATAGCTCATCGCCAGCACTTGGGCCGTGCAGAGATCCGGCTCCAACTCGGGCAGAACAAAGTCTGGCGACCCCGCCAACAGGGCGCGAAACCTGGACAGATGCTGCGCCTCGGCCAGATAATCGGCCTCGCCGTGCAACTGGCGCTTGGCCTCGGCCATCAGGGGCGCAAGGTCCATCCCGCGCGGCAAAAGGCCGGGCAGGCGCATCAGGCTGGCCATATTGTCCACATCGCTGTCGATGCTGTCGCGCACGCCGGGGTATTGCACCTTGATCGCCAGCATCCGCCCCCCGGGCAGCACTGCGCGATGCACCTGCCCGATTGAGGCGGCGGCAAAGGGGCGCACGTCAAAGCGCTGAAAGCGCCCATACCAGCCTGCACCCCATTCGGCGTTCAGTACCGCCTGCAACTGCTTGGGCGGCATGGGCTGCGCGTCATCGCGCATCCGCGACAAGATCGCGGTCAGCTCGTCGGGCAGCACTGTTCCGGTGTCCATCGACAACATCTGCCCCAGCTTCAGCGCCGCCCCGCGCAGATGTGACAGGCCTTCTGTCACCCGCAACCCGTTGGCAGGCGTCATCAGCAGGCTTGCCATGTCGGGCCGTTTGCCTTGAGCCAACGCCCTGAGGCCCCCCGCCGCCACGCCCCCCGCGATGCCCGAGGCGATGCTGCCCATCCGCAGCATCCGCGCCACCCGGCCCGTGGGCACCATGGCACCTGTGCTGTCGTCATCCCGCTGCATTAGCCGCTCCGCGTTGTCCATCATGCAAGATGTGCCAAAGTGCCCACGCGTCGAGGGGCAGTTGGCACAAGGACGCAGTTTTCTGCGGGGGTGCGCGATTAATCGGCGGATCCCGGCGCGACAGGGCTTAACCGCTCAGCCTCGTCCAACTCACGGCGCAGGCGCGCCTCTTCGGCGGCCTGTGGCGTCGTGAAGCGCGCCAGCAGAAGATAGGCGACGGGCGTCAGGTACAGTGTCACCACCGTTGAAAGCCCCAAGCCCCCGACAATCACCCAGCCCAAAGCTTCACGCGCCTCGGCCCCGGCGCCGGAGGACAGGATCAGCGGCACACCGCCCAAGACGGTTGAGATCATGGTCATCATCACCGGGCGCAGTCGGATCACGGCCCCTTCGCTGATAGCCCGGCGCACGTCATGGCCTTGTTCGCGCAATTGGTTGGCAAATTCGACGATCAAGATGCCGTTCTTGGCCATGATCCCCACCAACAAGACCAATCCGATCTGCGAATAGACGTTCAGGCTGCTGCCGGTCAGCAAAAGCGCAAAGATCGCGCAGGCCAGCCCAAGGGGCACCGTGGACATTACAATGACTGCCGAGACAAAGCTTTCGAACTGCGCAGCCAGCACCAAAAACACGATCAATATGGCAAAGCCGAAGGTCAGCAAAAGCCCCGATCCGGTTTCATCCAGCGTCGCCGCCTCGGCCAAAGGCACGATGCGCGCGCCGGGGGGCAGCGTCTCGGCCGCCAGCGCCTCCACCTCGGCTAGGGCCTGACCCAAGGGCATCTCGGGCGTCAGCCCGGCGGTGATTGGCACCGCGCGCTGCTGCGCCTCGCGGCCCAACTCAGGGGCCACCGCGCGTTCCTCAAGCCGCACAAAGGACGAGATCGGCACCGTCTGCCCCGTCGCGCTGCGCATGAACACCCGTTCAAGATCGGAAGGGTCATTCACCGGATCGGCGGTCGAGATCAGCTGCACGTCGTGTGATTTGTCGCCAATGAATACTGTGCCCACGCTGCGCCCGTCCAGAACGGCCTGTAACGCCTCGCCCAGACCTTCGATGCGAATGCCAAGATCGGCGGCGCGCGCACGGTCGACCTCGATGAAAAGCTGCGGTTGCGTGGTATCATAGCCAAGCCGCACTTGCCCAAAGGCGGGGTTTTCTTCCATCGCCGCCACCAATGTGGCGGCATCGCGGCTCAGATCATCATAGCTTGCCCCCACCAGAGCAAAGCGCAGGCCCTGACCAGCCCCGCGAATGCGCAGGCTGTTGGGTTGCAGCGCAAAGGCGCGCACCCCGATCACGCCACGCAGGCGTGTGTTGATGTCTGCCGCAATCTCTTGCTGGCTGCGCGCCCGTTCGTCCCAAGGGGCCAAGGTCATCACCATGAACCCCGAATTGGCCTGCCCGCCGCTGCCGGTGATGGCGAAGAGGTTGGTGATCTCGCCCGCCTCTTGCAAGCTGGCAACGGCATCCTCGATCTCGCGCATTTTGGCAGTTGTGTGGTCAAGCGACACGCCCTGCGGTGCCTCCACCCGCAGCAAGACCACGGCGCGGTCCTCGGGCGGGGTCAACTCTTGGCGGATCTGGCCAAAGGCAAGGGCGGCCGCGGCGGCAAAGATCAGGCTTGCCCCCACCACCAGCCATGGCGCGGCCAGTGCGGCCTGCAAACTGCGGTCATAAAATCCGGCCAGTGCCGCCCCGGCTCGGGCTAACCCTCCCGGCGCTTGGGCCCCCGCGCCGGGGGGAGCTTCTTTCAGGATGCGGCTGGCCAGCACCGGGCACAGCGTCAGCGCCACGACCGATGACAGCAAGACCGCCATCGCCAGCGTAAAGCCAAACTCGCGGAACAAGGCCCCGGCCTGCCCGCCAAGAAACGACAGCGGCACAAAAACCGCCGCCAGCGTGGCCGTCGTGGTGACCACGGCAAAGAACACCTGCTGGGTGCCCAACACCGCCGCCGCCCGCGCGCCCATCCCTTCGGAGCGCCGCCGCACGATGTTTTCCAAAACCACGATGGCATCATCCACCACCATGCCCGTGGCCAGAACCAGCGCCAAAAGCATCAGGATGTTGATCGAAAACCCGGCGAGCCAGACAGCCGCGAAGGTGCCGATCAAGGCCACCGGCAGCGCAATGGCCGGGATCAAGGTCGCGCGCAGATCCATGAGAAAGGCAAAAATCACCGCAATGACGATCAGGGTCGACAGGATCAACGTCAGCACAACCTCATCCATTGCGCCTTGCACGAAAACCGCGTCATCCGACGTCACCTTCAACGTCACATCCTGCGGCAAAAAGGGTTGCACATCCGCCACCACCGCCCGCACCGCCTGCGAGATCGACAGCGTGTTCGACTGCGCCGCGCGGATGATGCCAAGGCCGATCCCGGTCTCGCCATTGGCGCGCAGCACGCTTTGACCCAAGGCCGGGCCAAGGCTGATCTGCGCCACATCGCCCAAACGCACCCCTTCGGCCAGTGTCAGGGCGGCAAACGCTTCGGGCGTGCTGATCGCGGCGGTGGTGCGCACCACCATCGACTGACTGATTGACGCCAGCGATCCTGCTGGCGCGTCCAAAGACACCGTCGCCACCGCCGCGCGCACATCGGCCAAGGACAGGCCCCGTGCGGCCAACTGGCGCATGTCGATGTCGATGCGGAACACCTCATCGCGGTCGCCAAAGATCTGCAGATCGGCCACCCCTTCAGCGGCGAGCAGCCGTTCTTGCACCAAATCCTCGGCAATCCGCGTCAGCGCCTCGGCACTTTGTGAGGCCGATGTCAGCGACAGCCGCATGATGGCTTCAGAATCGGCATCGGCCTTGACGATGCGCGGCGGTTCGACCCCATCCGGCAGATCGCCCGAAAGCCGTGCGATGGCATCGCGCATGTCGGTGGCGGCGGTGTCGATATTGGTGCCAGCGGTGAATTCTACCGTCACCCGACTGCGCCCAAAGCGCGACGAGGAAGAGATATCCTTAACCCCCGAAATCCGCCCCGCCGCACCCTCGATGGCGGCGGTGATTTCGCGGTCAATGGTTTCGGGCGCGGCTCCGGGGTAATCGGTGCTGATCGTGATGACGGGGCTGTCCACATCGGGCAACTCGCGCACCTCACCCCCCAGCCAGCCCGCAAGGCCAGCGATCAGGATCATGGCGTTCAGCACAAAGGCCAGAATGGGGCGGCGGATGAACAGCGCCGTGCCAGAGAGATGCGCGCTGCGTTCGATACGGGTGGTCATGGCGTGGCCTTGGTCTCGGACGTGGTGGCATCGGGAGCAGACGCCTCAGCCCCGCGCACCTCAACCTCTGCTCCCGGTCGCACCGATTGCACCCCTTCGATCACCACCAGATCGCCGGGCTCAAATGCGGCCTCAACCAGAACCCGCTCGGCCTCGCGCTGCGCGATCCGCACCGGCAGCCGCGTGGCCTTGCCGTCGCGCACCACCCAGACAAAGGCCCCTTCGCGGCTCCATTGCACCGACAAAGGGTCAACTGCCGGGGCCGGTAAGCCGGGGAGATCCAGCGTCATGGCAAAGGCCATGCCCGCGCGCAGCCTGTCGTCCGGGTTCGGCAGTTCCGCCTGCACCCGCAGGGTGCGGCTGGCTGGATCAACCCGGTTGTCGATGGCGCTGATCCGCCCGTCAATCACGCCAAACCCACCGGCCAGAGCCTCGGCCTTGACCGGGTTACCCACGGCAACCCGGCCCACCATCCGTTCGGGCAGGCGCACATCGACCAAGAGCACCGACCGATCATCCACCCGCGCGATTTCGGCCTGTGTGCCGATCTGCGCGCCCACTTCGGCGTTCAGAATGCCAAGCCAGCCCGAGACCGGAACCACAACCTGCCGCTGCGCCAGATCATAGCCGGCCTCGCGCAGCTCCAACTCGGCCTGCCGCAGCGAAAGCTCTGCGTCACGCAGTTGCACATCAGTGCCAGTGCCCGATGCCTGCAACTGCCGCGCGCGTTCAAGCCGCGCGACGGCATCTTCCTGCACCAACTTCGCGCGTTCCAGCGCGATGGTCTCGGCCTCATTGTCCAAGTGCAAAAGGACATCGCCCGCCTGCACCTGTTGGCCCGAGCGCGCGCGCAGTTCGGTCACCCGACCCGGCGTTTCGGCAAAGACGCCAACCGATCGCAGCGCTTGGCCATCGCCAATGGCGCTGACGCGGTCGGCGATTTGGCCTTCGCTGGGGGGCAAGGCGGTGACCTTTGTCGCCGTGCGCGCCCCACCTTGGCCGCCACCCCAGCCACCACCACTTTGCGCGGGTTTCGCCGCGCCCGCCTCCTCAGTCCCGCCAAAGCCAAGGCTCTGCAGCACACCCGGCACAAAGACCGCTGTGGCCATAAGGCCCGCGACTCCGAGCGCCAGCGTCAGGGCGATTTGCTTCCAGATTGGCATCAGACCTCTTTTCGGTGGCACAGCGGCGTGGCTTAAGTTGTGGGGCAATGTGCGAGGAAAGCAAGGAAAGGCGGGGTCTTAAACCCCGTTGACCCGCAAATTCGACGGTGCTTATCGCAAAAGCTGCATGGCAGTGGCAAGGTTGGCCTCCTGCGGGCCGCTGACATCCAGCGTCCAGCCCTCGTCGGGGGTCAAGGGCTCCAGTGTGGCCAACTGGCTGTCCAACAGCGCGACGGGCATGAAATGCCCCCGCCGTTCTGCGAGCCGCTGGGCGATCACCTCACGCGGGGCGGTAAGGTGCAGGAACTGCACTGAACCCGCCGTGTGGCGCAGACGGTCACGGTAGGACCGCCGCAGGGCCGAGCAGGCCACAACGCCCGCCTCTGCCGCCAGAACTGCGCCCACCACTTGCAACCACGGCCAGCGGTCATTGTCGGTCAAAGGCTGACCCGCCGCCATTTTGGCGCGGTTGGTGGCCGGGTGCAGATCATCGGCGTCGGTAAAGCGCAGCGCCAGTGCGGTGGCCAGCGCGGCCCCAAGGCTCGACTTGCCACAACCCGACACGCCCATGACCACAAGCCTCATGGCTTACGCCTCATCGCGCACCAACAGCACCAGCGCCAGCACCGTCATCCCGACACCGCCCAGCACCAAGGTCGGCGGCGGACTGCGCCCCAGCGCGATCTCCCACAAGATCACCCAGCTTGGTACCAGATAGGTATAGGCCATCACCTTGGCCGAAGGCAGCCGCATGGTGGCATACTGCAGCAGCACAAAGGTCATCGCACTGGCCGCGACCGACACATAGATCAGGCAGATCCAGACAATGCCGGGAAGGGCGGTCCAATCGGTGGCGAGCACATCGCGCCAGCCCCACAGCGCCAAAAGGATGAACCCGGCCACCATCATGCCAAAGCTAAACACCACCGCAGGTTCGCCCCGGTTCAACTTGCGCACCATGGGCGCATAGAGGGCGTGGGCCACACAGCCCCAGAAAAAAACCATCTCGCCCGACCCGATCTGAAATCGCAAAAAGGAGGCAAAATCGGCGCGGAAAATCACCCACAGCGCGCCCACCGCCCCCACGGTCAGCGCTAGCGCCATGCGCGCCGTGGTGATCTGGCGCAAAAGAAGCCAGCCAAACCCTGCCGCCATCACCGGGGTCAGGGTAAAGACAGCGGCGGTTGAAACGGCCTCGGCAGTTTGCAAGCCTTTGAACATCAGGACGAAATAGGACGCCAACAACCCGCCCAAGATCACATAGCGCCACGGCGCGCGCCATGTTTGGCGCGAAATCCCCGTGGTGGCCAAGGCGGCGATCCCGACCAAGGCCCCGGCCAAGGCAAAGCGCACTACGGTCAGCGCCTCGGGTGCCACAAAAGGCGCGGCCATCGCGCCCAGACTGAAGGACCCTGCCACCAAAGCGGAAAAGGTCAGCATGGCCAAATGCCCACGTTGGGCCTGTGTCAGTTGCATGTGCTGGCCCAGTCTTGGCTCGCGCGCTTCAGATGTGTCAGAAAACTTTGCACCTTCAGCGTGCGATGCAGATCGACATGGGTCACAATCCACAAAGGGGCCGCCCATTCGGGGCGCGGCACAAAGACCTGCACCAAATCCGGGTTTTGGTCGGCAAAATGGCTGCTGCAAAACCCAAGCCCCAGCCCGGCCTTCAGCGCCTCAAGATTGGCGGCAGGTTCGGTGATGCGAAAGACAATTGCCTCATTCGGCACAGTGTCACGCAGCCAGCGGTAAAACGGCGCGCGGTTGTCCGGGCTTTCTGGACCGATAAAGTGGTGCTGGGCAAAATCTGCCTCAGACCCCGGCAGCCCATAACGGTCGACATAGCTTTGTGCTGCATAAAGCCCATAGTTCATGGTGATCAACGGCTGGACCACGTTGTCGGGCTCTTGCGGCGCGGCCCCGGCGCGGATCGCGACATGCGCCTCGCCATAATCCAGCCGGAACACCCGCATATCGGTCCGAAAGCGGATTTTGACATCGGGGTAATCGGCCAGATAGGCGGCAAAGACCGGTGCCATCAGATCGGCGATCCCGGTGATCGCGGTGACGACGAGTTCGCCCGCTACCGTCTCGCCCTGACCCTTGATGCGACTGGCCAATTGGCCGAACTGCTCTTCGGTGGCCTGGCCTACCAACAACAGGTCGCGCCCCGCCTCGGTGGGTGTATAACCCCGCGCATGGCGCTGAAAGAGTTTGGCCCCCAGCCGCTTTTCCAAGGCATCGATGTGGCGGATGACGGTGGCATGATGCACTCCCAAAACCTCGGCCGCGCCTGAAACGGTGCCCAAACGCGCAACCTGAAAGGCGGTGCGAATTTCGTCCCAGTTTTCCATGGCTTCCGTTTTCCTGTGCGCACTTGCACAGATCAAAAGACCGGAGCGCGGAAGGATGCAAGCGGAAAACACCTGACCCCAACCGGTCTGGGCCGCGATCAAGGTGCTGCGCTTTCCCCGCGCATCAGCTCGATGGCCGCCTTCATCATCCCGTCAATCCACAGCCGCCCTGCATCGATGGCGGCGACATAGCCGGTCAAGGCCACCTCTAGCTCCGGGATCTGCTGGGCCAACTGGGGCGCCATCACGTAAAGCACCACCACCACCGCGCCGATCACCAGCGCCAGCAAAAAGCCCAACCGATAGGCACTTTTGCCCTCTGATCCCGGCAGGCTATCAGATACTGCGCCCGCCTCGCCCGCACGGCGTTCGGACGAGGCGCGCAGCGTCGTGTTGATCTCGTCAATCTCGGGCAGCAGATCGCGGCGCGACTGCGGCTTGGCCGGGGCAGGATCTTTCCCCTTCATCCGCGCGATGCGCTGGGCGACGGCATCTGGCGCCCCGGTCTCGGTGCTGCCCTGCGGCGCCACCACAGGAGTGGTAATCGCCGCTGTCAATCCAAGGTCGGTCTGTGTCTCAATAGGGGGCGGAGCCTCGGTACGGCGGGCCAGCGTTTCGCGCTCGGCCTCCTCGCGCAGCACGGCCATAAACGACTCATCCAGCGCCTGGGCGGGAGGGGGTGCAATTTCAATCTTTTCCGCACCAATGGTTTGCGCCGGGAGGGGATCAAAGAGCGCCTGTTCGGCGTCTAAGTCCTCTTCGACCCAAGGTGAGAGTTGAAACCACGCATGACCGCAGTTCGAACATTGAACGTCGCGCCCAGTCTCGGGGATGGCCGAGGCGTCCACCTCGTATTCCGCATCGCAGTTGGGGCAGATAAGGCGCATTGAAATCGATCCGACCACGGGAAACATCAGTTGATGCGCGTTTGTAGCAACGATGTCCGCCATATCCAAGCCTTTGTGCTTGGAACGCCAACGCGACCAATTGAAACCGCCGCGCCCATGGGCGAGTATCGCGCCTGTAACAGGGTGGGTGCAGGGACGGCCGTTCGTGATTTCCTTTGACAATGTGGCCTATAACTACGGCGGCGGAGAGCTGTTGTCGGACATGTCCTTGCGGCTTGCACCGGGGTCGTTCCATTTCCTGACCGGCCCATCTGGGGCGGGAAAGACTACCTTTTTGAAACTGTGCTACGCTGAACTGATGCCCACCGCGGGACATGTCACCCTGTTTGACCGCGATGTGCACGGGCTGACACGCGATGACGTCGCCATGACGCGCCGGCGGATCGGGGTTGTGCATCAGGATTGCCAGTTTCTCGACCACGTCAGCCTTGCCGCTAATGTTGCCCTGCCGCTGACGGTCGCAGGCCGCCAGACGGGAGAGGGTGATCTGGCCGACCTTTTGGCGTGGGTGGGGTTGGACAAACTCTCTGGTGCTCTGCCGCCCTCGCTGTCGGGGGGCGAGCGGCAGCGCGCCGCGCTTGCACGTGCCATCATCACGGGGCCGGATGTGATCTTGGCCGATGAGCCAACGGGCAATCTTGATTGGGAAATGTCGCTGCGCCTGCTGACCCTTTTGGTCGAGTTGAACAAGATGGGCAAAACCGTGCTGGTCGCGACCCACGATCTGAACCTGATCCGGCAGGCGAAATCGCAGGTGCCCGCGCGGGTCTTGCGGATTGCCAAGCGCCGGGTGCAGCTTGCGGGGGCTGATCTTTGAGCCTCTTTCTGTCCTCGCTTACCGCCCGTCTCATGCCGTCGGAACCCGCCGATTCCGTGGTGCCGCCCTCGGGTCATACGGCGTGGCTCACCTCGTTCACCGCGGGCGCCATGACCTTTCTGGCGGTCTTCGCGCTGGCGCTCTCGCTTGCCTCTGGGCGTTTGGCCGACCGCTGGTCGGGCGCGTTGGAACGCACAGCCACCGTGCGGCTTTCCGCGCCTGAGGACCAGATTGATCTGCAGGTGACGGCCGTCCTTGGCGTCTTGGCCACCACGCCCGGCATCCAAAGCGCGCGCGCCCTGACCGAGGACGAACAGCGCGCCCTTTTGGAGCCGTGGTTCGGCCCCGATCTGCCGGTCGAGGCGCTGCCGTTGCCGCGCCTGATCGAGGTGATCGAGGATGGCACCGGCTATGATAGCACCGGCCTGCGCCAGCGTCTGGCCGCCGAGGCTCCTGGCGCGGTTCTGGACGACCACACCCGCTGGCGCGAACCCATGGCACAGGCGGCCACGCGGCTGCGGCTTTTGGGGCTTTTGTCCATCGGGTTGATCGGGGCTGCGATGGCGGCGATGATCACGCTGGCCGCCAATGCTTCGCTGGCCGCCAATGCCCAAGTCATCAAGGTCCTGCGCCTTGTGGGTGCGCGCGATGCCTATATCGCCCGCGCCTTCGTGCGCCGCTTTACCCTGCGCGCCACCGCCGGATCGGCCGTCGGCGCTGTCGCTGGACTATTTGGCGTGCTGGCGCTGCCTGCCACCCATGCCGCAGGAGGCTTTCTGACCGGTCTTGGCTTTCAGGGCTTGGGCTGGCTTTGGCCATTTGTCCTGCCCCCATTGGCCGCCTTTGTCGCCTTTCTGGCCACCCGCGCAGCCGCCCTTCGCACATTACGGGAGTTGACCTGAGATGCTGGCCATCCGCTGGGTTTTGTCGCTGATCTTCATCATCCAGATGTATCTGGCCATGGCGGTGGTGGCGATCGGCTTTGCCCCCTTCGCGCTGTTTTCCCGCGCGGCGGCCGTCAAGGCCTGCCACGTTTACTGCCAATGGGTGATCTTTTCGCTGCGCATCCTGTGCGGCCTGCGCTGTGAGGTGAGGGGCACGCCCCCCACGGACGAGGTGGTGATCGCGAGCAAGCATCAAAGCTTTCTCGACATCATCCTGATCTACAGCGCCGTGCCGCGCGGCAAGTTCATCATGAAACGTGAGCTGATGTGGACCCCGTTCTTGGGCCAATACGCCCGCCGCATCGGCTGCGTGCCGGTCAACCGTGGCAAGCGTGGCGCAGCGATTGCCAAGATGAAAGCTGATGTGATGGCGGGCACCGAGTTTCCGGGTCAGCTGATCATCTACCCCCAAGGCACCCGCGTCGCCCCGGGGGTGAAGCGGCCTTACAAGGTGGGCGCCGGGCTTTTGTATGAGCAGCTTGCCCAGCCTTGCGTGCCGGTGGGCACCAATGTGGGTGTGTTCTGGCCAAAACGGGGCATCCTGCGTAAGCCGGGTCTGGCGGTGGTGGACTTTCTGCCTCGGATCGAACCCGGCCTACCGGTGGCCGAGTTCATGGAGCAGTTGGAGAGCATGGTAGAGCAAAGCTCCAATGTGCTGACGGCCGAGGCGGGGTTTCGCGGCTGACCGGCCCCGGTCGCGGTGTCAGGTGGATGCGCAGAACATCCCGTGCGGACTGTCAGCGCATAACTTCCCAGGCGGGCGCCCTAAGCCAGCTTCAACGCGATAACGCCAGCAAGGATCAGCAAGACCCCTGCCACCCGTAGCGTGTTGACAGGCTCGGCAAACAAGAACACCGCTGCAATTGCGGTTCCCAAGGCCCCGATCCCCACCCAGACCGCATAGGCCGTGCCAACCGGCAGCGTTTTCATGGCGACTGACAGCATCCAAAACGACGCCAGCGCCAGCAAGATGGTCACGATCGAGGGGATGGGACGGGTAAAGCCTTCGGAGTATTTCAGCCCCATCGCCCAGCCCGTTTCCAGAATGCCAGCAATCAGGACGATCAACCAAGCGTTCATGCGGCAAGCCCCTTTGACCCCATTGCCAGAAACTTCTGCCGCCGGTCCTTGATGATCTCGGCGCGTTTCTTGCCTGCCAGTTCGGCCAGCATCGCCTCAATCGCTTTGCCGACAGCGGCCACGGTGGCCGCTCGGCCGCGCTGCGCGCCGCCCATCGGTTCCTTGATGATACGGTCAATAACGCCCAGCTTTTGCAGATCCTGCGCCGTCAGGCGCAGCGCCTCGGCGGCTTCGCGCATCTTTTCGGCGTCCTTCCAAAGGATGGACGCACAGCCTTCGGGCGAGATCACCGAATAAACCGAATGTTCCAGCATCGCGATGCGGTTGGCCGTGGCAAAGGCCACAGCCCCGCCCGACCCGCCTTCGCCCACCACGATGGACAAGAGCGGCACGCCGATTTCCAAACATTTGGCGGTGGACCGTGCAATCGCCTCGGCCTGTCCGCGCTCTTCTGCGCCTTTGCCGGGATAGGCGCCGGGCGTGTCGATCAGTGTCACGACCGGCAGGTTGAACCGGTCGGCCAGATCCATCAGCCGCACCGCCTTGCGATAACCCTCAGGCCGCGCCATGCCGAAGTTGCGCTCGATCCGGGATTTGGTGTCATGGCCCTTTTCGTGGCCGATCACCACGACGGGCAGGTCATTGAACCGCGCGATCCCGCCCATCACTGCATGGTCATCGGCAAAGCTGCGGTCGCCCGCGAGTGGGGTAAATTCAGTGAACAGCCCCTCGATGTAGTCTTTGGTGTGGGGGCGGTCCGGGTGGCGCGCCACTTGGCATTTCTGCCATGGCGTCAAAGACTTATACAGATCCTTCAAGAGGCTGTCCGACTTGCGGTCCAACGCCTCGGCCTCTTTCGAGATGTCCATGGCGGGGTTCGCGCGCGCCAGCGCCCGCAGTTCCTCGGCCTTGCCGTCAATCTCGGCGAGTGGCTTTTCGAAATCCAGATAGTTCATCGGGTACCCTTCAGACGGATCGCCCCTATATGGCCAGAAGCGGGGCAAGATGCAACTCGCCCCGGCAGTCTCGACCCTATCCTGCCGCTTGCCCCTGATCCAGCGCGATCAGATGCGCCACATGGTCAGGCCCACAGGACAGCTTCTTGGCCACCTTGCTGTCGGGCGTGACAACCCGCCAAAAGGGCACCACCTGATCCAGCTGCTTGCCCGCCGCCAGCTCGGCCAGCGCCACTTCGGCCACCACGCGCAGATAGATCGCCGTTGTCACAGGGCACATGGAATTGGCGCCCGCCTTGCGAGCCAGTTCGTTGCGCAGTCGGTCTACTGTCCGCGTCTCGCCATGCGGAATGCCGGAAAGGTAGTTCGCGATCTCGCCCGGAGAGGAGATCAGCATCGTATTCCCAGCTTTCACCCCGGCGAAATCGGCATGCAGCATGACAACATGGGGTACTTTCGGCGCGTCGAACCGCTTGCGCCAATCGGTTGGTTTGCGTGGCTTCAATGACATAAATCACCCCTCTACACGTGCCTTGAGTGCCCCCAGATATTTGGTGGCGAAGGCTTGCGGGTTAAAGAGCAGCCGCGCCAAAATGCGCCCCAAAGCCGAAGGGACATGGGCGCGCTCGAGCACGGTGACCTGCGTCCCGTGAGCCTGCGGCGTCATCACCGCCTCCCATGACCCTGAATAGCCCACGTCTGACACAAAGCGCAGGCGGATGCGCGTCTCGCTCATCTCCTCGGCGACAAAGCTGATCCGCTCACCCCGGGCCGTCACCTCGACCCATCCCTCGGCGGTGCGTTCCACAGCGGCAATCCCGTCGCGCCACGCCACTTGCGCCTCAACATCCGCGATAACCGCCACGATGCGCGCGGGCGGTGCATCGATCACCGTCTCGGCGCCCCCCTCGCGCGTCGCGGGCAAAAGCCAGCTCACCAGCACCACCAGCCCCGCCGCAACCAGCAAGGCAGCCGCCGCCCAGATCATGATCCGCATGAAACTCTCCGTATGAACCCTGCACCGGCCTTAGCAAAGGACCGAGTTCCACCGAAGTATCTTCATTTTTTAGGTTTATTTTCAGAGATATATCCGAAATTTTCTCCCAAAACAGCACCGCCCCGTCGCTTGGCCACGGGGCGTGCATCTCCTCCCAAGGATGCGGGTTCGGGCCTCCTCTCCCAGCCCCCGCGCAGATATCTCTTGGCGTCTGCCCCTAAGCTGACGCTACGTCACGTTGCTTGTCCGGTTCCAGGGCAGTCTGTCAACGATTCCTCAGGCCCCCATGATCAGTTCATACTGTTTCACGATCACCTCGGCCTGTTTCATCGAAGCGATGTCGATCAGCTTGCCCTTGTAGGTCGTGGCCCCCTGCCCATTGGCCTTGGCCGCTTCCATCGCGGCCAGAATGGCGCGGGCATCGGCCACGGCGGCGTCAGAAGGGGTAAAGACCTCATTGGCCAAGGCCACCTGCTTGGGGTGGATCGCCCATTTGCCGACCATGCCAAGGGTGGCGGACCGCAACGCCTGCGCGCGGAAGCCTTCGTCGTCGGAAAAATCACCAAACGGCCCGTCCACTGGCAGCACGCCGTGGGTCCGGCAGGCGGCGACGATGGCGGCCTGCGCCCAGTGCCACGGGTCCGACCAATGCTTGGCCCCCTCGCGAAGCATGTAATAGTTTTCCTGCGTCCCGCCGATGCCCGTTGTTTGCATCCCCATCGAAGCCGCAAAATCCGCAGCACCCAGACTCATGGCCTGCAGGCGCGGCGAAGAGGCCGCAATCTCTTCGACATGGGCAATCCCGGCGGCGGATTCGATGATCACCTCAAAGGAAATCGGCTTGGTCCGGCCCTTGGCACGCTCCACCGCCGTTACCAGCGCGTCCACCGCGTAAACGTCAGCCGCACAGCCCACTTTGGGGATCATGATCTGGTCCAGGCGCGGCCCGGCTTGTTCCAAAAGATCCACCACGTCGCGGTACCACCACGGCGTATCCAGCCCGTTGATCCGCACCGATAGGGTCTTTTTGCCCCAATCAATGCCGCTGATCGCGGCAATGATGTTAGCGCGCGCGGCGTCCTTGTCTGAAGGCGCCACAGAGTCTTCCAGATCGAGATTGATGACATCCGCCGCCGATGCCGCCATTTTTTCAAACAAGGCTGGGCGCGAGCCGGGGCCGAACAGTTGGCAGCGGTTCGGGCGGGCAGGGGGCGCGGGCTGTAGGCGGAAGCTCATCGGGTGCCTCGGGTAAGTTAATTTCAAGTCTCTGCGGCGCAGCGATAGATTATTGCGCCGCCCTTCGCAAGCGCCTGTTTGCAGCTGCAGCATCGAACTCTCGATATGTCCGTCTTGCAGTCATCGCTTGACAGGCGATAGAAACTCGATTTTTTTTTCGAACGTACATTATCGCGCGAGGACAACACTAAATGCCCGATGTACGCGGGAACCAAGCTCCGGTGAACCAAAAGCTACGGATCCTGACGCTTAGGATTGCGTTTGTTCTGTGCTTGCCAGCAATCGTTTTCTCTGGCCCAGTGTTGATCCACGACCCGTGGTTGTTTGAACTGATGGAAGTCGCAGGAATTCTTTTGACGGTCACCAGTGTGCTTGGCCGCTTTTGGGCGATTCTGTACATCGGCGGGCGGAAAAATGGCCATGTGTTTCAGGATGGCCCCTATTCAATGATGCGCCACCCGCTTTATACCTTCTCAACACTTGGCGTGGCGGGTTTCGGTCTGATGCTTGGCTCTCTTTTTCTGACCCTTGCGTTGACGTCGGTTTTTCTTCTGATTCTCTCAGTCACGGCTGCTAAGGAAGAGGGATATTTACGTTCGCAGTTTGGCACCGCCTATGACGACTATGCGGCGCGTGTGCCGCGCATGGTCCCCAAACTGTCACTGTTCAAGACCGAAGCTGAAGTCACGTTCCGCGTGCAAAGCTTGTGGATCAACTTGAGAGATGCGTTTGTTTTCCTTAGTCTCATACCCATTGCAAGCTTGCTGGTGACAGCCAAGATCAATGAACTCTGGCCAACTTTCGTGATTATTTGACATGTTCAACGTCAGTCGTGACGTGTTTCCCCTCGCCGAGACCTTCACCATTTCACGTGGGTCCAAAACCCATGCCCGTGTCCTGACCGTTCGTATAACGCGCGGCGGAGTCACCGGCTGGGGCGAATGCGTGCCCTATGCCCGCTATGGCGAAAGCCTTGAAAGCGTCACGGCTCAGATCGAAAGCCTGCCCGAAGCCATCACGCGGGCCGCACTGCAAAGCGCCCTTCCCCCCGGTGCCGCCCGCAATGCGGTGGACTGCGCGCTTTGGGATCTTGAGGCGAAAACCGCTGGCGGCCGCGTCTGGCAGCTGGCGGGCTTACCTGAACCGGGGCCAAAGGTGGTGACCTATACCCTGTCGCTCAACACCCCTCAGGCGATGCGCGTCATGGCCGCCACCCATGCCCACCGTCCGGTTCTTAAGATCAAGCTTGGCACGTCCGATGATATGCCTCGGCTTGAGGCCGTTCGCCAAGGCGCGCCGCACGCAAAAATTCTGATCGACGCCAACGAAGGCTGGACGCCCGAGGTTTACACCGACCTTGCCCCGCACCTTTTACGCCTTGGGGTGGCCTTGGTCGAGCAGCCCCTGCCCGCTGGCCAAGACGACATGCTGGCCGAGATTGCCCGCCCCCTGCCGGTCTGTGCCGATGAATCCTGCTTTGATGCGGCCAGCCTGCCGGCGCTTAAGGGCAAATATGACATGGTGAACCTCAAACTCGACAAGACCGGCGGGCTGACCGAGGGCCTGCGCACCCGCGATGCCGCGGCGAGGCTTGGCTTTGGGTTGATGGTGGGCTGTATGGTTGGCTCATCGCTTGCCATGGCTCCGGCGGTCCTTTTGGCGCAGACAGCGCAGGAAACAGACCTTGACGGCCCTCTCCTTCTGCGGGAAGACCGCGCCCATCCGCTGCGCTATGACGCGCAAGGCGTGCATCCTTCCGACCCGCAGCTTTGGGGATAGACCATGACCCGTACCGTTTACCTGAATGGCGACTACCTGCCCGAGGCTGAGGCTAAGGTGTCGGTCTTTGACCGTGGCTTTCTCATGGCAGACGGTGTCTATGAGGTGACCAGCGTGCTGGATGGCAAACTGATCGACTTTGCTGGCCATTGCGCCCGCCTTGCCCGCAGTCTGGCCGAGATGGAGATGAAGAACCCCCATTCTGATGCCGAATGGCTGGCCATCCACCGCGAATTGGTGGGGCGCAATGCCATTGCCGAAGGCATGATCTATCTGCAGGTCACCCGCGGCAACCCCGGCGACCGCGACTTTGCCTATCCCACCCCCGAGACCGAACCGACAGTTGTGCTCTTCACCCAGTCAAAGCCCGGTCTTGCCGACAATCCGGTGGCCAAGACCGGCATGAAGGTGATCTCGATCCCTGATCTGCGCTGGGCGCGGCGCGATATCAAGACGGTGCAGCTTTTGTACCCGTCCATGGGCAAGATGGCCGCCAAAAAGGCTGGGGTCGATGACAGCTGGTTTGTCGAGGATGGCGTGGTGACCGAAGGCACTTCGAACAACGCCTACATCGTCAAGGGCAACCGCATCATCACCCGCCAGTTGTCGCATGACATCCTGCACGGCATCACCCGCACCGCCGTGCTGCGCTTTGCCGCCGAGGCGCAGATGGAGGTGGAGGAACGCCCCTTCACCATAGCCGAAGCGCAGGGAGCGGATGAGGCGTTCATCACCTCTGCCAGCGCCTTCGTGATGCCGGTGGTCGAAGTGGACGGCAAATCGGTGGGCACAGGCAAGCCCGGCGCCATGGTGGGTCGTTTGCGCGAGATTTATCTTGATGAGATGCGCCGCGCGGCGATCTGATGGGCCCTAACGCCCAATCCCCGCCAGAACTTCGGCCAAGATCGGCGCCAGCCGCGCGGCCCAAGCGCGCTGTTGGCCCTCGGTTGCAATCAGATCATTGCGCAGCTCAATCAGCGTGTTGTGCCGCCCCACGGCCAAGGCATGCCGATCAATCGCATCGCCGGGCAGGTGGCCGTTGTAGGGCTCATTATCGCCCACGCACAGATCTGCCTCTTCCTGAAGCCGCGCAATCAGCGGCAGCGAAAACCGGCTGTCCAGATGCGAATGCAAGACGCCCACATGCCAAGGCCGGGGCGGGCGGCCCTTGAGGCAGGGGGTGAAGGAATGGATGGCGACGATCACTGTATCATCGCGCCGCGCGGCAAGCTGGGCATAGGCGGTGTGATAGGGTCGGTAAAGCCGCTCCAACCGTTCGTTAACTCCCGCCGCATCCAGATATCGATTGGCTGGAATGATCGTTCCGTCATAAAGCCGCATCACCAGGGTTGGGTCATCTTCGCCCCGGTTCGGATCAATCACCAAGCGCGAGAAATCCGAAAGGATCGCCGGGCTGTCCAAGGCTTCGGCCAGCGCGCGGGTCAGCCCCGCTGCGCCCACGTCCCACGCGATGTGGCGCGCCATATCCTCGGGCGTGATGCCCAAGGACCCCGCCCCCACCCAATCGGGCACCCGATTGGACGCATGATCGCAGGTCACCAGCCACCGCCCCGGACGGCTCTCGCCAATGATCTGATAGGCTTCCTGCACGGCTTTCACCTTGTCGTTACCGATCCTGCCTAGCCTTCCACCGGAAAAATCTTGCTCATGCAACAGGCCACGCAAAAAGTTAGCGCTAACACCTTGCCTCGTTGCTCCCAGAGGCATATTCGTCCATAAACCCGCGAACCCCCGAACATTCCAGACACAGACCAAAAAAGGACTAGGCCGACATGAGACGCCTGCGCAGTGTAAAGATCGTTGCCACTCTCGGCCCAGCCTCTAACGACTACGCCACCATCCGCGCCTTGTTTGAGGCGGGTGCTGACGTGTTTCGTCTGAACATGAGCCACGGCACCCACTCTGACATTGAGGCCCGCCACAAGATCATCCGCAAGGTTGAGGCCGATCTTGGCCGTCCCATCGGCATTCTGGCCGATCTCCAGGGCCCGAAGCTGCGCGTCGGCACCTTTGCCAATGGCGAGGAAGAGTTGATCGAAGGCGCCAAGTTCCGCATGGACCTTGCCGCCACACCGGGCGACGCGACCCGCGTGCAATTGCCCCACCCCGAGATTTTTGCCGCTCTTGAACCCGGTGCCAGCCTTTTGGTGAATGACGGCAAGATCCGCCTTGTGGTCGATACCTGTGGCAAGGATTTTGCCGACTGCACCGTGACTGTTGGTGGCACGATTTCCAACCGCAAGGGCGTGAACGTGCCCGACGTGGTGCTGCCCTTGGCGGCGCTGTCGGAAAAGGACCGGGGCGATCTGGAGTTTGCATGCGCGCTGGGCGTTGACTGGCTGGCCCTGTCTTTCGTGCAGCGCCCCGAAGATGTGACCGAGGCCCGTGCCTTGGCCAAAGGCCGCGCAGCGATCCTGTCGAAAATCGAAAAGCCTGCCGCCGTGAAAGCCTATGACGCCATCTTGCAGGTGTCTGACGGCATCATGGTGGCGCGGGGGGATCTGGGCGTTGAACTGCCGGTCACCTCGGTGCCACCGATCCAGAAACGACTGGTGCGCGGCGCGCGTGCGGCGGCCAAGCCGGTGATCGTGGCAACCCAGATGCTGGAATCGATGATTGAAAGCCCGGTGCCGACGCGCGCCGAAGTCTCGGATGTCGCCACTGCCATCTATGAAGGTGCCGATGCCGTCATGCTTTCAGCCGAATCTGCCGCCGGCAAGTACCCGATCGAAGCCGTGACCACGATGCACAACGTCGCGCTTTCGGTTGAAAAGGACCCGACCTATCGTCAGGTGATCGAAGCCTCTCGCGTTGTGCGGCGTGAAACCATCGCTGACGGCATTGTCTCGGCCGCGCGCGAGATTGCCGAAGCCACCAACATCAAGGCAATCGCCTGCTTTTCCCAATCTGGCCAGACCGTCAGCCTTGTGGCGCGCGAACGGCCCCGCGTGCCGATCATCGCGCTGACGCCCTTGATGTCCACCGCGCGCCGTCTTGCACTGACATGGGGGGCGCATTGCGTCATCACCGAGCCGCAGGATCGTTTCAAGGGCGCGGTGATTTCCGCCGTCAAGGCCGCCCGCGCCGATGGCTTTGCCAGTGAGGAAGATATGATCGTGGTCACGGCCGGTGTGCCCTTCAATGTCAAAGGCACCACCAATATTCTGCGCGTCGCGCCTTGCGATGAACGATTGATTTCGAAGGTCGATCCTGAATAACTGAACACGGGTTCGGTTTGTGAGGGTGCGATGGATACGGATCTGACGCTGGTTCTGGGTCTTGCCATCTTGGTGCTGGCTATTCCATCGCTCCTCGCGGCCTTTGCCGAAAGCCGCCCGCCGCGCGCAGGTGCCGTCATGGTGCTGGTCGGCGGTGTGCTTGTGGTGGTGGCGCTGACGCAAAAGCCCTCGGGCTATACCTTTTCCGAAGTCCCTGATGCCGTGTTTTCGGTGATCGGGCGCTTTATCAACTGAACTCTTGCACCTTTCGCAAAGCCCGCCTATGCAGGCGGCTTGATTACCCTGCGGGGCCGGCCAACGTGGCATGCCGAGTCGCGCCTGTAACCATGGAGATGGAAATGCCCAAGATGAAGACTAAATCCGCTGCGAAAAAGCGGTTCACCTTCACGGCCAATGGCCATGTGAAGGCGGGTGTGGCTGGCAAGCGCCACGGCATGATCAAGCGTACGACGAAGTTCATTCGTGACGCATCGGGGACCATGATCCTTTGTGCATCCGATGAGAAGATCGTCAAAAAATACATGCCGTATAACCGCTAAGGAGGCCCAGACATGTCCCGCGTTAAATCCGGCGTCGTAACTCACGCCCGTCACCGCAAGGTGATCAAGAAGGCGGCTGGCTATTATGCCGCCCGCTCCACGAACTTCCGCACTGCTACGCAAGCGGTCGACAAGGCCCAGCAGTACGCCACGCGCGACCGTAAGGTCCGCAAGCGTCAGTTCCGCGCCCTGTGGATCCAGCGTATCAACGCCGCCGTGCGTCTTTTCGATATGGAAATGACCTATTCGCGCCTGATCGACGGCCTGTCCAAAGCCGGAATCGAAGTCGACCGCAAGGTTCTGGCCGATCTGGCCGTGCACGAGCCCGAGGCGTTCAACGCCATCGCAGCGCAAGCCAAGGCCGCACTGGCCTGATCTGGCAGACATTTTTGAAAAGGCCTCGCAAGTTGCGGGGCCTTTCTCATTGCTGTGGCGCGGGCTTTGACTGGGCGGCTGCCAAAATCTGGATGATTTGAAACAACATTGGTCATTTACGCAGTCTTTACCGGCAGGGCGACACTCTGGCGCTCTATCCGGGGGACAGCATGCAGGCGAAACAGCGCAGACCGTTGATCGATGCCAGCGCCGGGCTGGCCAGCCCGCGCGGGGGGATGATATCTC
>JBILYK010000057.1:0-23010 GCA_044377735.1 Paracoccaceae bacterium
GATCGTGGACAGGTAAAACCAGCCCCAGCCGATGACCTTGAGATAGGTAAAATCAGTCTGCCACATCTGGTTCGGCGCCGTGGTCTTGTCCTTGAACTCATCCGCAGCCTTTATGACGATATAGGCCAGGCTGGTGATGAGGTCGTGGGATTTGAGCAGGCGGTAAACTGAAGCCTCTGATACAAAATACTTTTCTGTATCGGTGAACCGGACCGCCAGTTCGCGCGGCGACAGATCAGGCTCCTCAAGCGCTAGGGTCATGATCTGGTCCCGCACCGCCTCGGGGATGCGGTTCCAGACCCGGGAAGGAGAAGAGGGCCTGTCCTCCAACCCCTCGGGCCCATGCTCGATGAAGCGGTCATACCATCGGTAAAACGTGGTGGGTGGGATGCCGATCTTGGCCAGGGTGCGCCTGACAGGCAGATGCGACTGCTCCACCAACCGGATGATTTCGAGCTTTTCAGCGGCGGGGTATCTCATTCGTGGTCGCCCCCAGCCCCGGTCATGTTTTTTTTGAGAAGACGGTTTTCCAGTGTTAGGTCGGCCACAAGCTCCTTCAGAGCCAAAGCCTCAGTGCGCAGATCCTTGACCTCGCCGCTGCTGGCTTGACGTGCGGTATCGCCAGCCAACCGCCTCTTGCCGGCCTCAAGGAACTCCTTCGACCAGCTGTAATAAAGGCTTTGGGCAATACCTTCCTTCCGGCACAGCTCAGCTATGCTGTCTTCGCCACGAAGGCCCGACAGCACGATCCGGATCTTCTCCTCAGAACTATGCAGCTTGCGCGTCGCACGCCGGATGTCCTTCACAACCTTCTCGGCTGGGGCCTTCGTCGTCACGGGTTTCGCTGGCGCGGTCCTTCGGTTCTTCATCATCTTCAACTCCATTTGGGGTAAAGATGAGCCGCAAACCCTCCGCTATGCAATCACGCTAAACCGTTCCATGGGCGCTGACGTCAGACAATGATTGGTGGGGGACAGGAGAGTGGTTGGATGACTGGGAGCAAAGCAGTGCCCCCAAGTTTAGGGAATCTCCTGCGAGGCTGCGACCGTATCTTCAGAATGCACTCGCACTCTACCGCCGCCAGACGCTTGGTCGCAAAGGTTACTGGATATATCTGGTAACACGCCCAAAGTTTCTTTGGCAGCGGATCAGTCGGCAGAGCATCTGGCGTACCATCACGCCAGCGCAGTTAGCGTCCTTTTCATTTCATCGGAGGTCTTGAGATGCCTGCTCAGGATTTTGTTGAGCTGACTGCCTATTGGGGAACCGATGATGCCGATAGCACCATCAAGGTCAGCGCTAAAAAATGGGAACAAATCAAAGCCGGGGCACAGTATCAGAAAACGGCAAAGTCCTACTATGAGGGGCAAAGTTACGACGTTACCTGGTCATTTCTTGATGGGACGGTTTCAATCGATGGAGAGGATGGCATGCAATGTGTTGCCGGCCTCCCGCTTGAGAAATTGATCCTGCGTCAGCTCAAAACTGGAGAGCAGAGATGACGCATCATACAGTGATCCCCGATATCCACGCAGATCTTGAACGGTTGCAACAGTCTCTCCGGCACGCCTCAACCAGTGGCCAAGTCCTCTTCCTCGGTGATTTTATTGATGCAGGTAAGTCGGTAAACAAGCCTGGTGATGTTCAGGTGTTAGAGGTCATTAGAGCCCTCATTTCTGATAGGAAAGCTATGGGCGTGATGGGCAACCACGAGCTCAACGCCATTCTGTACCATGCGAAGGACGAGAACGGCGCACCGATGCGTCAACACAGCCCCAAGAACCAAAAGCAGCACCAGAGTTTCATTGACGAGTTTGGGGTCGGCACAGCGAGGGCGGTCGAATGGACAGAATGGTTCTTAGAAGCGCTGCCTCTATGGGCAGAGCTGGACGGGCTCAGGCTGCTATCTGATCACGGACTTGGAGTTACAAGGGTTACGATAAGGTCATCAAGCAAAGGCTGGATCCCGTACTTTGCTAGAAAGCATGGGGAAGAGCCCGAGCTCGGGTGGTTTGACCCAGGTCTCGAGGTGGGTCCTTGCTCGTCAGAGATTGATGCTTTGATAAGCGAAGCGAGAAGTACTCTGGTTCACTAGACTGCATACCTGCAAGCCCCCAGTTTCGAAAGCAGTGCTCATCTGTCCGCGCGGTAGCAAAGAGACCACACGGCGATCAGCCGGATTTGGCGCGGGTCCAGGCCCGAGGGATCAGGCTCTCCTGCGCGTTGGTGTAGGGCGCGGGGGTGAACATGCGCGACAGGGTTTCCGCGTCCGGATAGACAGCCGGGTTGTTGGAAATGACCGGATCGACCAAAGGTGTCGCGGCTTTGTTTGCATTGGCATAGCGGGTGTAGTTGGTACAGGCCGCTGCCACTTCGGGGCGCGTCATGTAGTCGATGAATGTATAGGCGTCATCCTTGTTTGCGGCGTCGTCGGGGATGCACCAGCAATCAAGCCAGGCCGGCGCGCCGGTCTTTGGCACGAAGTAGCCGAGGTTGAGCTTAATCCCAGCTTCGGCCGCAATGTCGATCATGAACGAATAATCCCCGGAGTAGGAGTTCGCCACGCAGATCTCGCCATTGGCCATTCGGCTGGTGTAATTGGTATTGTCAAAGGTCAGGATACTGGGCCGGATCGCATCAAATGCTGCGATCATTTGGTCCAGTTCAGCCTGTCCTGCCAGGGCTGGATCAATGCCCTTCCATTTCAGAACCATAAAGCCGATGTCCGCCGGGCTGTCCAAAAGCGAGATACCGCATCCAGCCAGTTTTGCCGCGTTCTCTGGAAGGAAGACCGCCTCCATCGTGTTCAGGTCGACGTCAGGAAGCACTTCCTTCACGAGATCGAGGTTATAGGCGAAGCCCACCGATCCCCACATATAGGGCACACCATACTGGTTCCCCGGATCAAACCCCTCCAGCACTTTAAGGATGACGGGGTCGAGATTGCCATAGTTCTTGAACCGCGTCCGCTCGAGCTTGTGATAGACCCCGACCTTGATCATCAGGGGAAGCGAGGCGCCTGACGACATGACAACATCATATCCGGTGACGCCCGCCAGCATCTTGACGTCAAATTCCTCAGAGGAGCTGTAGGGATCGTAGACCACGCCAATTCCGAATTCGGCTTCGAATTCGGGGATGGCCGTTTCGCTGATGTAGCCTTCCCAGTTCGTGATGTTCAGGGTCCTGGCCTGCGCCCAACTGGGGCGCACGAAGGGCGCAGCAAGTCCGGCGGAAAGGGTGACAATCGTCTGGCGGCGGTTCAGTGGCATCGAGTGATCTCCTTGATACAGCCTTGGGTTCATATCTCATTCGGAGCGCATCGCGTTCGGGCCAGCATTCCAGTGTCTTGCCGGGATTGCCATCGGCTGACCACCTGATCCGATATCACCTCACGCGGGCAGTAAAGGTCATCCAATGCCGACAGCTCATCAGGCTCCAGCACCAGATCGAGCGCGCATAGCGCCTGATCCAGATGCGAGGCCTTGCTGATGCCGATGATCGGGCAGGTGATGTCCCGGTTATGCCGCACCCATGCCAAGGCGACCTCGGTCAGCGATACGCCGCGGGCAGCGGCGATGCGGCGGACCGCCTCGATGATAGCCAGATCAACATCGTCGCCATAGAATTCGGCCACATAGCGGTCCTCGGTCGTCCGACGCCCCTTGGCTCCCGACAGCCAGCCGCGTGCCAGCGGGCTGAAGGCGGTCACGGCGATCCCTGCTGCACGACAATAGGGGATCATTTCCCGCTCTTCTTCGCGGTAAAGCAGGTTGTGCTGGCACTGCATGTTCACGAAAGGCGTCCATCCGTTCAGGACCGCGACATGGTTCATTGTCACGAACTGCCAGGTGAACATGGTCGAAGCGCCAAGATACAGGACCTTGCCGGCGCGTACGAGGTCATGCAGCGCGCACATCGTCTCTTCGATCGGTACATTCTGGTCGAAAGCGTGAATGACCAGTAGGTCGATGTAATCGGTCTTCATCCGGCGCAGGCTGGCTTCCACTGAACGCAGGATATGCTTGCGCGACAGTCCCCCGTCATTAGGGGCCCCGCTCATCGGATAGTAGACCTTGGTCGCCAGTACCAGATGATCGCGTGGCACGAGTTCCAGTAGGGCGCGGGTGACTATTTCTTCGTTGAACCCCAGCGAATACCAGTTGGCCATGTCAAAAAAAGTGATCCCGGCCTCGACCGCCCGCGCCAGAAGCGGACGTGACTGCGCCTCATCCAGGACCCAGGACTTCCAGGCGCTGGACCCGAAACTCATGGTTCCAAGGCAGTATTCGCTGACCGTAAGGCCAGTGTTGCCTAGCCTGATCTGACGCAAATTCCTGCCCAATCCAATGGTCTATCCACTCCATTATCAGCCTTCATCTAAGGTCGCGGCAAACCAGAAATTCTCGACCCCGCAACGAGTTTATTTCCTTTACCACTCTTAGGCACGCAACGCCCGTCTGGTTTACTCTTCCCCACAATTCATTAAGGTGCATCCGATTGATTGGGGGACGCGGTGGCTGCCAAGGGTTCGGTGTTTGACTTTGACGTCGTTGTCGTTGTCGTCGGCGCAAGGGCGGCGGGTATCGCGGCCAACTGGGCACTTCGAGCGGCGGGCGGAATGTGATCAACCAGCTGGGCTGACCCTTTGGCTATACCCGAAAGCGGAGGCAACGATGCACAACGGCCGCATGTCCTTGAAGGCGCTGCGAACATTCGAGGCGGTCGTCCGCAACCGCAGTATGGCCAAGGCCGCCGACGAACTATATGTAAGCGCTGGGGCCATCGGATTTCAGATCCGGGCATTGGAGGCTGAACTTGGGTTTCGCCTGTTCGACCGCGTTGGTGGAGAAATGCTGCCGACCGAGGCCGCCATCGAGGTGTCCCGGCAGATCCGGGGCGGTTTTGAGCAGGTGTTCGGCGCGGTCCAGCAGCTGCGCCTCAGCCGCGATCCGGGGTTTCTGACCGTCAATTGCGATGTGACCTTCGGAATGCTCTGGCTTGGCACCCGCATCGCGGATTTTCAGGACCAGCACCCGGACATCGAGGTGCGCCTGAACCTGACTGACGACGACCCGGAGTTGACCTTGACCGGCGCCGATATCGCGATCTCTTCAGGCGATGGACAAGGCCGGGGTCTGCGGTCGGTCCGGTTGACATCGGAAGCCGTCTCGCCGGTCTGTGCGCCGGGTCTCTTGCGATCGAAGGGGACCATTTCTGCCGCGGATCTGACCGGCATGCATCTTCTGCATGTCGAATGGTTCGCGCGCGAGACGCTGTTTCGCACCATGACCTGGGACGAATGGTTTGCCCTTGCCGGGGTGGCATTGGCGGATAAAAAGTCGAAAGGCACCTACTTATCTCATACCGTCAGCGCGATCCAGCTGGCCGTTGCCGGCAAAGGCGTGGCCCTTGCCAGTGATTGTCTGGCGGCGGATGCGATTGCGGCGGGGCAGCTGGTGCGGCCAGTCAATCTGGCCCTGCGTATGCCATGGGACTATCATCTGGCCCACAGCGAAAGGGTCGCGGACCTGCACAAGGTCCGCGCCTTCAATGACTGGATTCTGACCGAAACCGCCGCCTTCAGAACCAAGTGAGCGACCCTAGTCAGCTGGCCGTTTCCGGCACCCGCGCGTCGATCTCGGTCGGCACCTGTCCTCGCTTGGCGGCTTCCTTGCCGTCAGCGTCCCAATGCACCCAGACCGGATCGTCACCATCGTAATAGCCAAGCTGGTCATGACCCGTGCCGTGGGTCGTATAGCCCAAAAGGCGACGCACCCGTTCGTCATATTGGCGCGCAACCGTGGGTGGCACTTCCATCGTGTGGTTTTCCTCGGGCCGCAGCCACCCCAGCGAATAGGTGGTGATCAGCCCGGTGCGGGGCCCCGTGCTGCGGTTCGCGCCGCCCCCGTGCCAGGTTGACCCCAGATAAAACAGGACCGAGCCCTTGGGCATTTCCGCCTGCACCTGCTGCGACAGGTCCGGCCTGTGCCACGCGCGCAAGTAGCGGTGGCTGCCCGGCACGACATGGGTAGCACCATTTTCGGCGGTGAAATCGCACAAGGACCACATCGCACTGATCTGCAATTCCATCCCTGCGATCTGTATCGGATAGGGCGTGTCATCCCGGTGCAACTGCTGTGCCTTTTCGCCTGGCAAGATCTCGATGCCGGTCGAACTGCCTATCTGGTAATCTGCACAATGGGGCAGAAGCATTGCATCGGCAATGTCGGTCACCCATTTATGCGCAATCAACTCAGCCGCTGTCGGCGCGTAGCGCAGAACCCCCCCGCAGCGCAGCGTCTTCTTCCCGATGAAATCAGTGCGCTCGCCTTCGGCGAAGCTGTCGAACTCGCGGCGCAACTCGGCCTTCACCGCTTCGGCAACGCCTTGGGAAACCGCGTTTCTGATAATCACGCCACCATCTCGCCGCAAGGCTTCGATGGCATGAGCCGGGGCTTGGTTGGCGTCAAATGACATGATGGGCATTCGTTTACTCCTGTGGACCCCCAAACCCGTTTGGCCTTGCGCTCGCTCGGCTTCCTGGTTCCAAAGGCTGTGTTCAACCTGTCCATCCAAGACTAACGCCGCGCAATAACGCCGGGCAAATCAGATGAAATCGCTTCCTGACCTAGAAAAACTCGCGCAGGTCTTTGGCAGTCCTGTGTTTAGCGCCGTCATGGCCCACCCGTCCTTGCCCCGTGATGACAGTGACCAGATCGCCGTCGGGCCCGAGGCCGATGACACGGCTGTCGCAGTACAGCCGCGCACCCGCCCGTTCTGCGGCATCCGCAAGGCCGAGCGCGTAGTTCAACGGATGCAGGTAGCCGCCGCGCGGGTCGATGACGCCGCCCACATATCCGGGCGCACCCAGCAGCCGCTGCATCTCGGCCGCGTCAAGATGATTGACGGGCGCACCGATGGCGCGCCACTCGGCAGCATGGGCTTCAGGCTTGGCAGCGCCTTGGGGTTATGGGCCGCGCGGGTCCACTCCAAACGGCGGGCGTCGCAGCGGATGGCATGCCGCTCGATCAGGTCGAAGACCGGATCGCAGCCCGCGCCCACAGCCGCGGCCACGACCGCTGGCAAGGAGGCGGTCAGGTCTTCGGCAGAGATGCAACGGTCATTCCGACGGTTCGCTTTCGGACGGCGTCGTCAGGGCGCCAGATGTGGTCTTGGACTTGTCGGCGAGCCGGTTGGCCAGATCCTGATGGCGGGCATCACAGGAGGTGCAGAAGGTAGCCGTCTCGGGAATGCGCGACTGATAGGCCCAAAGCCCGCCGCAGAAGATCGCTACCGTGGCCACAGCCCCCGAAATCCGCCATCCCCGACGTGTCATTCGGCCGCCCTTGTCCAATGAGCAGGTACGACAAGGCCCACATCGGGCAACTCGTGTTTCAGCGGCTCGTCGATATCGACGATCTCGTCAAGTTCCACAGCATAACGGTGCCCGGCATAGACGGCTGCGGCGATGATGGCGGGGGCATCGACATCGCCGATCCGGGTCAGCGTGAAGGGCAACTTCGCGGCATCGCCGTCCACCTTGGCAAGGATGTCGTGATAAAGGTCGTCGTTGGGCCTGCGCTGCGTGACCAGCACCGCCGCGCTGACCTCCAGCGTCCTTTCGCGGCCCGAATAGGCGCATTCCAGCGTCGCCTGTCGCCCGTCAAAGCCGGTAAGGCTGTGCGTGGTGACGATCTCCACACCGAGGCCCATCAGATGCGTCCGGATACGCCACCTCTCCGAGGTCTTTTCGGCCCAGGTCGAGACGCTGTCTTGCGCCGTCACATAGGTCACAGGCTGGCCGGACCGCGCGATGGCTTCGGCGATCACGCCGGCCATGTAGTAGTTGTCGCCGTCAAAGACCATTGTCGGCCCTTGCGGCAACCGCCCCTCCATGATGTCATCAGGGGTCAGCACCGTGGCCCCGTCTGACGTGATGTCGACATAGCACTGGCCGTCGAACAGGTCTCGCCGCCAGGTGGCTCCGGTGGCAATGGCAACATGGGCGACGCCTGTGTCGAAGACATCCTGCGCCGTCATCCGGCTTTCGCGGAACACCTCGACATTCGGCATCTTTCGCAACTGCTGCTCGCGGTAGTCACGGACGCGGATGTATTCGCTCATCCCCGGCAGGGCCGCTTCGCGCGCCACTCGGCCGCCAAGGTCGCGGGTCGCCTCGGCCAGCATCACGTTGTAGCCGCGCAGGCCAAGTGTCCGAGCCGCCTCAAGGCCTGCGGGACCCGCGCCGACGATCAGGACCGACGCGGTTGAGGGTGCGGGTTTGGCCCGTTCCGGGTGCCAGCCTTTGCGCCATTCCTCGCCCATCGTGGGGTTTTGCGTGCAGCGGATCGGTGTGCTGGTGCTGTTTCCCGCATAGCAGATGTTGCAGCCGATGCATTCGCGGATGTCCTCGAACCGCCCCTCCTCGATCTTCCTCGGGAGGAAAGGGTCCGCGATGGAGGGGCGCGCGGCACCGATCAGATCGGTGATGCCGCGCCTGATCTGACTGACCATCGTGTCGGGCGAAGTGAAGCGGCCCACGGTCACCACAGGCTTTGAGGTGACCGACTTGACCCACCCCATGTAGGGCTCAAGTGCGGCCTCTTTGGCAAAGCGGCTGACGCCCATCTCCAGCGAGTAGTCGGTGATGTTGATGTCCCACAGGTCGGGCAGTTCTGCCAGCATGGCGAACATCTCGCGCCGCTCGCCCTGGATCGGCTGGCCATCCGCGCCGACCGCCTCGTCCGCTGCGAAACGGACGGCAATGGCGCAACGGTCGCCAATGGCGTCCTTTGTTTCCTCGATCAGCTCGCGCACCAGCCGCACCCGGTTTTCCAAGGAGCCACCATATTCGTCAGACCGGGTGTTCACGCGCGGATCAAGGAAGTTGGACAGCAGATAGCCATGCGTGGCATAGACATAGACTACATCGAACCCCGCAGCCCGCGCCCGCAGGGCCGCCTTTCGGTGCCAGCGGCGCAGGTTGGCGATATCGGTCTTGTCCATCGCGTGGGATTGGTACGGATGGCCGGGCAGGTTCGGCAGGCTTGCCACATCCATCGAAGGCAGGCGGCTCATGAGGTTCGCCGAAGAGGCGCCGGAGAACCATAGTTGCGCGCCTGCGAGCGCGCCATGGGCATGGACCATGTCGGTCATCAGCGAATGCGCGCGGATGTCGCTGTCGTCCCAAAGTGAGGCATAGGTCCGGGGTGTGTCGTCCGAGGAGGGATGGATCGAGTTGTATTCGGTGTTGACGACGCCCCAGCCGCCTTCGGCCTTCATCCCACGCATATGGGCCAGCGTGTTGGGTCGAAGGTTGCCCATGCCGGTGCAATGCGGCACCTGGTAGAAGCGGTTCTTTGTCGTCACCGGGCCGATCTTCAAAGGCTCGAACAGGATGTCATAGCGGGGATCACGGGTCATGCGCGGCTCTTTCTGGGTCAATAGGGCGCCAAGGCTGGCAACTCGCGCTTGAAGGGCACCGCATCGCTGGCAGGCTCGCCGAGTTCGCGGGCATAGCGGTGACCGGCATAGACGGCGGCGGCGATAGTACCGGGAGCGTAGCAATCGCCAATCCGGGTCAGGGAAGGCTGCGCAGAGCCTGCTTTGCCGACAAGCGCTTTCACCTCGTGGAAAAGCGTGTCGATCGGCCGCCGCATGGTGACCGGCACGAACGAGCCGCAGGCAATCACATGCGACCGGTCGGTAAAGTTGCAGGCGACCGTGACCGATGTAGCACCTATGTGAACTATATAATGCAGGGGCAGGATCTTCACATCCATCTCGATCAAGCGCCGCTGAATCCGCTCTTGCTCCAGGGTGTTGTGGGTAAAGCTGGATACATCGCCCGAAGGTGTCACCAGCGTCACGTCACAGCCCGCGCTGCGCAACTTCTCGGCCAAAAGCCCGCCCATGTAGTAGTGATCGTCGTCAAAGATCACCACCGGGCCGGCAGGCAAATGACCCCCCATGATCGCATCCGGCGTTGCAATGACGGCACCTGCGTCACGCGGGATCGGCCGCGTGACGGCCCGGCCCACGCCGCTGTCGCACCAACGCGCGCCGGTGGCGATCACGAAATGATCGGCGGCGAATTCCAGCACCTCGGCTGCGGTCAAGGGGCTGTTGAGGAAGGTCTGCACATTCGCCATCTGGCTGATCTGGTAGGTCCGGTAATCGGCGACGCGCTTCCACTCCATCAGCCCCGGCAGGCTTGTCGCCTCGCGCAGGACGCGCCCGCCCATCGCTGGGCCCGCGTCGGCCAGCGTCACCTCATAGCCGCGTTGACCAAGGGCGCGGGCGGCCTCCAGCCCCGATGGCCCTGCGCCCACGATCAGCACGCTCTCGGCGGCATGATTTAGCGCGATGCGTTCCGGGTGCCAGCCCTTGCGCCATTCCTCGCCCATGGTCGGGTTCTGCGTGCAGCGCATCGGGACCGAAGTGAAGTCGCCGGTCACGCAGATGTTGCAGCCGATGCACTCGCGGATATCCTCGATCCGGCCTTCCTCAACCTTCTTGGGCAGGAACGGATCGGCAATCGACGGACGCGCCGCGCCGATCAGGTCGAGGACCCCCGACCGGACCAGCGACACCATCGCATCGGGCGAGGTATAGCGACCAACACCCACGACAGGCTTTGAGGTCACCTTCTTCACGAAGGCGATATGGCTGTCCTGAAAGCCACTGGGCGCAAAGCGCGAGGTCATGCTGTCATTGGCCCAATCGCTGAGGTTCACATCCCAAAGATCGGGCATCTCGGCCAGCATCTCGACCACATCGCGGCCTTCACCGACCGAGCTGAGGCCCTCGTCACCCAACAACTCTTCGACACCCAGCCGCAAAGCAATGCCGCAGTCGTGGCCGACCGCCTCCTTGGTGTCGATCAGCACCTCGCGCAACAGTCGCACCCGGTTTTCCAGGCTGCCGCCGTAGTTGTCGGTCCGGTCGTTGGTCTGCCGTGACAGGAACTGCGAGAGGACATTCATCCCATGCCCGGCGTAGACGTAGATCAGGTCGAAACCGGCCACACGGGCGCGGCGGGCGGCATCCACGTACCAGCGGCGCACATTGCGGATGTCACTCGCATCCATCGCCCTGGCTTGAACGGGGTCGCTATAGGCCACGGGGCGCGCCGATGGCCCCATCGGGATCTCTCGGCTGTAACGGTTGGCCGTCACCATTCCGTCATAGCAGGGTTCGATCCCGGCAAGGCCGCCATGTTCGTGGATCTTGTCGGTCATCTTGCGCAGCACGGGGATGTCGCGGTCATCCCAAAGCCGCCCCTCGATCACCGGCGAGAGTTCGGAGGTATGGTGGATCTCGACCTGTTCGGTGCAGATCACGCCCCAACCGCCTTCGGCCTTGATGGCGCGCATCTCAGCCATGGCTGATGGATATTGATGGCCCATCCCATTGCAATGGGGCACCTGGTAGAAGCGGTTCCTGGCCGTGACCGGGCCGATCTTGACCGGTTCAAACAGGATGTCATAGCGCGGGTCGCGTTTGTTCGTCGTCGTCATGTCGCCAGTGATCCTTTTCATTCCAACATCTCCAACAAACGTTCAGGCTGCAACGCCTTTGTTTCGCAGGCATTGCAGTCCTTGAGAGCAGACAAGCAGCGCGTTCCCTTTTTGCGACCATCGAGCTTCACGCATGGCTTGACAAAAGCAGCTCTTGTTTCTGTCCAATATTTGGTTGAATGATCATTCAGTTTAATCACTCAGTCAAGCATGAACACATACCTGGCCTCCTTCTGCGGCTTGGGGCGTGGTCGGCGACCCCATCAGAGGTTGCGGGCTGCGACCTCGAAAAGGCGGTTGTCAGACGTCACCGCATCGGCCAACACCAGCAACCTTGGGGCGCAGCTTGCGACCTTGTCCCGGTGCAGCCACGACAGGACGACCCAGATCAGATAATCCACACCCATGGGTGCCGGGCCAAGCAGGAATGGCCCCTCCCCCACAGCATCATCAAGCATCTCGAGATGACGCAGCACATAGGACTCTGCCGCTGCCCGGATGCCGGGAACCCCGGAGGGGTCGGTCGTGTAGCGCTCGGTGTAGAACATCCGCAGCACGCCCTCATAGATGTTGGCATGCGTAAAGGCGAGCCAGCGGTCGTGCTGCGCCCGCTCCGACGTACCCGGCGGGGGGGCGAGGCCGCTGCCCGGGTGCGCATCTGCAAGATGCGTCAGGATAGCGGGCAGTTCCGTGACCACCGAGCCATCGGGCAGGCACAGCGCCGGAACCTGGCCGCGCGGGTTGATCGCCAGAAACGCCGGACCAGACAGATCGCCGGACTGAGGGTCGAGGACCACAACCTGATGCGCGATCCCACCGGCCACAAGGGCCAGTTCGACCGCAGCCGACCCGGATTGCGGATATCCGTACAAACGATAAGGCACCCTTCTTTCCTCGCGGTCTTTCCAAGACTGTATGCTTAGGCTTGGTTCCCGGTTTGGGCAAGACCGTGCACTGGCTGACCGCGACGCCGTAACTTGACACCTCCTTGTTGGGCACATCCTCGCTCTGGCTGATCGTGACAGCAACCCGATGGGGCGGTCCCGTCACGCAGTCTGACAAGCCGCGTGATCTGCAGGGCAACGTTCGATGCGTGAGTAGGTCATTGAATAATCATTCATTGAATTAGACGGCTATCGATGCGATCATCCTTGCGATTCGATCCGGCGGCGCGGACGAACTTGCCCCGCCCCAATACGGCTGGAGACTCCGATGGCTGCGACTCCCAAGATCATCCGCCTTGAACCAAACGGCCCGAGAGGGGTCACCCTCGCTCCGTTGGAGCTTGACCCCGCCGATTTCCAGTCGCCGCTGCCTGAGCAGAACTACCACCTGTACTTCACCGATCCGGCGATTGGCCTGAACGTCGGCATCTGGGACACGACCACGATGCAGGAGGCCTTCGGACCCTATCCCGGCGACGAGTTCATTCTTGTCCTCACCGGGGCGTTTTCCATGCTGGATGCGCAAGACAAGGGCGTTCCCGCCAAAGCGGGTGATCTTGTCGCCTTCCGCAACGGAGCGCCGATGAGTTGGAAGCAAGAGGACTATCTCAAGAAGTTCTACCTTACCCTGCGTGATCCCGAAGCTGCGCCACCCGCGATCGACACGGCCGAGGGCGGCGTTGTTGTGATTGATCCGGCGACCGGACTAACGGACGACGATACCCTTGCCTATTCTGAAGGCACCGGAAGCGGCGCCGTCGCACGTGAAGTGATCTTTTTCAGGAATGACGCAGGGACAATGAGCGTGGGCCTTTGGGATTGCCAGGCGTTTGACGGGGCTGAGATGACACTTTTTCCCTGCCACGAGTTCGTCGTGATGGCGGCAGGCGAGGTCACCATCCGTGAACCGGGTGGCGTCGCACAAACCTTCGGCCCAGGCGATGCATTCTTTGTGCCGAAAGGCACGCTTTGCAGCTGGCATGTGCCACACTACATCCGGAAGTTCTTTGCCGCCGTCGAGTCATGAACCCGATGCTGCTCCGCCTTTGACCCGCCCAGCCCGAGACCCCGCATGTTCGCTCCCAAGCTATCGGCCACCGTTCAGACAAATCCGGATGTGATCATTGTTGGCGCCGGGGCCGCGGGCATCGCTGCCACCAGGCGCCTGATCAAGGCGGGGGTGTCGGTCCTGACACTTGAGGCTGGCGCCCGGGTGGGCGGACGGGCATGGACGGACCATGCGGGTCTCGGCATCCCGGTCGACATGGGGTGTTCCTGGGTCTCGGCGCGCGACCGCAACTCTGTGGGCACGATCGCCGAGAAACGCGGGTTTTCGCTGATCGATCACACCGATGCCGCAACCGATCTGTTCCGCGACGGTCAACGCGCCACCCCGCAGGATTTCAAGGAATTTGCTGCGGCGGCAAAGGTGATCGCGAAAGCCATGAACAAGTCAGGCCGCGCCGGTCTTGACATCCCGGCCCGCGAGGTCGTGCCCAGGAACCTGCCTTGGGCCGGGGCGGTTCAGGCCTGGCTGGGTCCGATGGACTACGGTGTGGAGTTCGATCAGATCTCGACGCTCGAGGATTGGAACGGGTCCTCTGACCAACCCTCGGCCTTTGTCCGTGAGGGTCTGGGCACCGTCATCGCCCAAGAGGCGACGGGGCTGCCGATCCGCCTGAGCACGCCCGTTCGCAGCATCGACTGGAGCGGTCAGGGCGTGCGCGTGGTAACGGACGCAGGGACAATCGCGGCGAGGGCTTGTATCGTTACTGTATCAATCGGCGTTCTGGCTGCGGGAGGCCTGCGGTTCACGCCGGACCTGCCGACCGGGCAGACGGAGGCAATCCACGCGGCACGGATGGGCCTTTTGATGAAGGTACCGCTGCTCTTTGACGGCGCGCGGCTGGGCCTCGGGGAAAACAACTGGGTCACCTCATGGATTGCCAACGAACTGCCGATGCGGGCCTGCAACTTCATCGCCTGGCCCTGCGGTGGGGATTACCTGTTCGGCAATATCGGCGGTGTCCTCGGCTGGGAGTTGTCGCGCGAAGCGCCCGAGGTGGCCGTTGACTTCGCGTTGGAAGAGCTGGTGAAGCTTGTCGGTCACGATGCACGCAAGCACTTCGTTCGGGGCGTGCGCACGGATTGGGCCAATGATCCGCTGGTCCGTGGTGCCTATTCCTGTGTCCGGCCCGGGCATGCTGGCGTCAGGCGCAAAATCGCAGAGCCGGTCGGAAACCGGGTCTTCTTTGCGGGCGAAGCTTGCGCCTTGGAGTATCCTGCACTCGTGAATGGGGCCTGGGATAGCGGAAACCGCACGGCAAACCACGTCGCAAAGCATCTTGCGGCCCCCGGCACCTGAGCGGCTGGGCACCGTGCCTTCTCTATCTCAACAGCATCGTGCAGGGTACGCATGTCCTGCTTGGGACCGTCGGGGTTCTGACACACCAAAAAGCCGGTCCTGACCGTCCCTGAAGCTCTTTCTTTGACGTCTGCTCAACCTCTCTGGTTTGCAGGCGCTCTCTTTGCGGGCGACGCAACAAAGGGTTGACTCAGGCGATCTGCCAATGATTAACTTGAATAAGTATTCAGTGAATTTCTGGGCGCCCGGAAGCGAGGTTTTCGAGGCACTCGGCGCACTCAACAAGGCCTGCACAACATCGGGCTGTACAACAGAGGAGACTTAGCGATGGACGTTCTCGACCAACTTGGCGCGATCAAGGAAGGCAAGCTCAGCCGTCGTGCCTTTAACCGCTCTCTGGCTGCGCTTGGTGTTTTCACGGTGATGATGCCGGTCTTGCCGCGGCGGGCGATGGCCGCGCCCGCAGATCATGCAACATGGTTCACATGGGGTGGGTTTGATGTTCCCGATTACTTCGATCAATATGTCGCCAAGCGGGGCGAGTTGCCGAACTTTGCCACATACGGGTCGGCTGAAGAGGCGCTGACCAAGTTGCAATCCGGCTTTGTAGCCGACATCGCCATGCCATGCCTATCGGATGTGCCGCGCTGGTCGGACACTGGCCTTTTCCAGCCGATTGACACCTCGCGTCTGTCGAACTGGCCCGACCAGATTCCCGAATTGGGCAACGTTCCGTACAACATGGTGGATGGCAAGCTGTGGATGATGCCCTGGGAATGGGGACAGACCTCGGTCGCCTATCGGACCGACCTTTACGACCTCGAAGGCGCCGAAGAAAGTTGGGATATGCTGTGGAACCCCAAGTATAGCGGGCGCCTGGGCATGTTGGCCGGCGGCGGCGACGCTTGGTGGTGCGCGGCGATCAAGGCGGGCGTGCCCTATGACCAGATCCACACCGATGAGGCGTTCGAAAAGATCTCTGCCGTGTTGCGTGAACAGCGCCCGCTGATCCGGATGTATACCGATGACACGACGTCAAGCGATACCGCGCTGGCCGCGGGAGAGATCGTGGCGATCATGGCCTGGAACAGCTCGGTCGTGACCCTGACCGGACAAGGTGTTCCGGTGAAGTTCGCCAAGCCGAAGGAGGGCGCGCTGACCTGGGTTTGCGGACAGATGCTGCACAAGGATGCGCCCAATATCGACAGCGCCTATGACATCCTCGACTCGCTGATCAGCCAGGCGGCATCAACCGCCCTGATCCGCGGATCGGGCTATGGCGGCCCCAACCGCAAGTCCTATGACGAGTTCACCGATGAAGAGTTGGCCAATCTGGGCCTGGCGCGCAATCCGATGGAAATCCTGCAGTCGGGGCATTTCGGCATCCCGCAGACCGCCGAATGGGACCAGCGCATGACCTCGACCTGGGAACAGATCAAGCTTGGCTTCTAGGGCATGACCGTAGGTGCAGAAAACGCGTGTGGCCGATCATGACGGCTGCCGATGTCCGAACGCGCGCGAAGGCGCGCCCAAACGCACTGACGCGTTTTCTGCACCGGCACGAAGGCTGGCGCGGTCACCTTCTGTTGGCGCCCGCGCTGATTCTGATGGCGGCAGCCATCCTGTTCCCGATGGGAATGACACTGGCCATGAGCACATGGTCGCTGTCGGGCTACGACATCGACAAGACGTCAAACCTTGGAAACTATGCCGCCATGGCGGAAAATCCGATGTTCCGGGTCCTGATCATGCGGACGCTGACGATTGCGTTCACCTGTACGCTCTTCACCGTCATCGTGGTCTACCCGATGGCCTATTTCGTGGCGTTCCACACCCATCGTAACAAGGCGCTGTGGCTAATCATCCTGACCTTGCCGTTCTGGACCAGCTATCTGTTGCGGGTCTTTGCCTGGAAGGTCGTGCTTGGCTACGAGGGCGTGCTGAACACCGGCCTGATGGCCTTCGGGATCGTGTCCGAGCCGGTCGCGGCCCTTCTTTACAGCCAGACGGCGGTGACCATCGTGCTGGCCCATTCCTGGGCGGCTTTCGCGATCCTGCCGATCTATGTCAGCCTTGAAAAGATCAACCGGACCTACCTGGAGGCGGCGGCTGATCTGGGCGACGGCCCGGCGAGACGGTTCTGGCGCATCACCTTTCCCCTGTCGCTGCCGGGGGTCGTCGCGGCCTTCATCATGATGTTCGTGCCGACCATGGGCGAATACATCACGCCCTTAATGGTCGGCGGCCCGGACAGCATGATGATCGGCAACCTTGTGCAGTCGATGTTCGGAGCGATGAACAACTGGCCCGCCGGGGCGGCGCTTGCGGTGGTGATGATGCTGACCATCGCGATGGCCGGCCTGGTCTTCGTCGGCCTCAACAAGCTGGTCCAGAGGTAGGCATTGGCACGGTACACCGGCTTTTATCAACCGAACCGACCGCTGGCTGTCTATGCCGGGATCTTCGCGGTGGTGCTTTACCTGCCGATCCTGTTCATCCCGATCTTCTCGTTCAATTCGGGCGTCTATGTGAAGTTCCCGCTCGAGAGCTTTACCCTCAACTGGTACTGGGACCTCTTTCAGCGCGAGCGGTTGCTGCAGGCATTTTGGAACAGCGTCAAGGTCGCGGCCTTCGTCAGCGTCCTGTCCACGATAATTGCCATTCCCGCAGCGCTGGCCATCGCGCGCCACCGGATGCCGGGCAAGGCGCCTGCGGTCGGCTTCATCATGTTGCCGCTGGTGTTGCCGGGGCTGATCATGGGCGTGGCGCTTTTGACCCTGATGAACAGCATGGGCGTGCAGCTGTCACTGGTTACCGTGACCATCGGGCATATGGTGATCTGCCTGCCTTACGCCATCTCGGTCCTGCTGCCGCGGTTCATCGGGTTCAACAGGTCGATGGAAGAAGCCTCTGCCGATCTGGGCGAGCCGCCCTTGCGCACGTTCTGGCGGGTCACGCTGCCCTGCAATTTTCCAGGTATTCTTGCCTGTCTCCTGATGACCTTCACTATCTCATTCGATGAGTTCTTCATGGCCTTCTTCCTCAGCGGCGCGCAATCCACGCTGCCCATGTACATCTGGGCACAGCTTCGTTTCCCGCAGGACTTCCCCTCGCTTTTGGCACTGTCGACCCTGATCCTCGTGTTCAGCTTTGGACTGATCTTTGCCAGTCTTAAACTGGCCCGGATCGGACAACCCACAATATCGGAGACCGGGCGATGATCTCAATCCGCAACATCAGCAAATCATTTGGTCGGGTGCAGGCGGTGTGCGACGTGTCGCTGGAAATCAAGCCTGGCGAGTTCTTTTCGCTCCTCGGCGCCTCGGGGTCCGGCAAAACCACCCTTCTGCGGATGATCGCAGGTTTCGAAGGTGTGACGTCGGGCACGATCCTGATCGACGGGCAGGAGATGCAGGAGTATCCGCCGCATCTACGCCCGGTCAACATGGTGTTCCAGAACTACGCGATCTTCCCGCATCTCAACGTGCGCGACAACATCGCCTACGGGTTGCAGCGGCTGAAGATCCCCCGCGACAGGCAGGCCGCAATGGTGGACGAGATACTGGAGATGATCGCCCTGCCGGGCTATAGCGACCGGAGCGCGACGCAGCTTTCCGGTGGGCAAATGCAACGTGTGGCCTTGGCGCGTGCACTGATCCTGAAGCCGAAAGTGCTGCTGCTGGACGAACCGCTCGGTGCGCTGGACAAGCAGCTGCGCGAACAGATGCAGTTGGAACTGCGGCTGTTGCAGCAAAAGCTGGGCATCACCTTCCTGCTGGTTACCCATGACCAGGAAGAGGCGCTGACCCTGTCTGACCGCATCGCCGTGATGAGCCGGGGCGAAGTTGTGCAGGTGGACACACCCAGCGGACTTTATGATCGGCCGCTGAACCGGACCATTGCCAGTTTCATTGGCAACATGAACTTTTTCAAGGCTACCGTGCATCGCAATGGCGTCCAGGAAGCTGAGGCGCAGGGCTTGGGGCGCATTCCGTTGAACGGACAACATGATGGCAGACCGGACGGGTCTGCCGCCCTGCTGGCAATCAGACCTGAAAAACTTCTCTTGCACCGTACGTCGCCAATGTCACCTGGGCAGAGTGTTCCCGGTGTGGTCGCGGCCCGCCAGTACCTTGGCGGGCGTCAGATGCTGCATGTCGCGGTCACGGGCTGTGACGCACCGGTTGCCGTCGCTTTGCAGGATTCGGGTGAGGATTCCTATGCTGAATTCCTTCCCGGGCAGCCGGTCTGGCTTTCATGGAAAAAGGATGCGATTCTGGTGCTGGACGCAGATTGAAAACGGGCATGCAAAAAATGGAACAGAGCCTTGCAATGACGGACGGAAGCAATTCACGGGGACCGGCGAAGGTCAGCCGGGCTGAAGCCAAAGCGGAACGTCGCCAACAGCTGATCGACGCCACGATCGAGGCCATCGCCCGCTTCGGCCTAAGCGGCATGACGATGGGCAAGGTCACCGAGATCGCCGGCGTTTCGGTCGGCCTCGCTAACTTCCATTTCGAGAGCAAGGATCGTCTGTTCGAGGCAATGCTGAAGCATTTGGCGGATGAGCAACGGGCGCTGTGGCAGTCCCGTATTCAAGGGCCGGACCGGAGCAGCCGAGAACTGCTTCTGGCCATCATCGAGTCCCGCTTTCATCCGTCAATCTGCAGCCGTAGGAAACTTGCCGTCTGGTTCGCCTTTTACGGCGATGCCAGTGCGCGCGAAATCTATCGGAAGGCCGTCGGCGACATGGACGACGAACGGCTTGAGGCAAGTGTGGCCATCATTACGGAAATGATCGCCGAAGCTGGATACCGCCAGATCGACCCGGTTGAAACCGTCCTCAGCATCGAGGCCCTTTGGGATGGCCTCTGGCTGAACATGCTGCTTTACCCAGCGGAGTTTCGCCGCGCCGCCTGCCAAAGGCGGGCGATGAACGTGATCGCAACCCTCTTTCCCAAGCACTTCGACCCAGCCCCGGCAAAGGACTGAAAAGCCCGTACAAACGCCCGGCCACACCTTCCTATAGGACCCCCCGATGACCCGTGATCCTCGCTATGATATCCTGTTCGAGCCGGTAAAGATCGGCCCCGTCACCACGCGCAACCGGTTCTATCAGGTGCCCCATTGCACCGGCATGGGCTGGGCGCGACCCCGTACCGTGGCCGAGATGCGGTCGGTCAAGGCGCAGGGCGGCTGGGGAGTTGTGTGCACGGAGTATTGCTCGATCCATCCGGCATCGGATGACCAATTGCACATCAGCGCCAGCTTGTGGGACGACGGAGATATCCGCTCGCACCGGCTGATGACCGACAAGGTGCACGAACACGGCGCGCTGGCGGGGGCGGAACTGTGGTTTGGCGGCTCGCGCAGTGCCAACCTTGCCACGCGGCTGGTGTCGATGGACGTGGCCAGCCGGCCGAACGGCGTGGGTCATCCGTTCCAGTCGCGCGCCATGGACAAGTCTGACATCCGCGACCTTCGTCGCTGGCACCGCAACGCCGCCCTGCGCGCCAAGGCCGCCGAATTCGACATCGTTTATGTTTATGCCACGCATGGCTATTTGCTGGCGCATTTCCTCGACGCCGAAACCAATACCCGCAGCGACGAATATGGCGGCTCTCTGGAAAACCGCACCCGACTGGTGCGCGAGTTGATCGAAGAGACGAAAGAGGCCGTGGGCGACCGCTGCGCCGTGGCCGTCCGTTTCGCCGCCGACGCCAAAGAGGGCGAAGACGGCCAGCCGATCTTTGGCGAACGGCAGGAAATGTTCGCAATGATGGCCGAGATGCCCGACCTTTGGGACATCAACATCGCCGACTATTCGCTGGAAATGGGCGCCTCGCGGTTCGTCAAGGAGGGTGCGCTGGAACCTTACATGAAATGGGTCCGATCGGTCACAACCAAGCCCGTGGTGACGGTGGGTCGTTTCACTTCGCCCGATACGATGGTGCGGATGGTGAAATCCGGGGTGACCGATCTGATCGGGGCGGCGCGCCCGTCGATTGCCGACCCCTATCTGCCCAACAAGATCGCCGAAGGGCGGCTGGAGGACATCCGCGAATGCATCGGCTGCAACGTCTGCTATTCGGGCGACAGCCTGTCGGTTCCGATCCGCTGCACCCAAAACCCCACTATGGGCGAGGAATGGCGGCGCGGCTGGCACCCCGAAAAGATCGCACCTCGGGCATCGGACAGCCTGGTGCTGGTGGTCGGTGCGGGGCCTGCTGGTCTTGAGGCGGCACGCGCGCTTGGCGTGCGCGGCTACCGGGTGGCGCTGGCCGAGGCGGGCCGGGTCCTTGGCGGGCGCGTGACGCGCGAAGCGTCCTTGCCGGGGATGAGCGAATACATCCGCGTGCGCGACTACCGCGTGCAGCAGTTGCAGAAGATGCCGAATGTCGATGTTTACCTCGAGAGCCGCCTGACGCCCCAGGATGTGATGGATTTCTGCGCCGATCATGTGGTGATCGCGACCGGCGCCAGCTGGCGGCGCGATCTGTTCGACGGCAAACGCTTTGCCCCGATTGCCGAGGATGGCACGCCGGTGCTGACCCCTGACGACATCATGGAGGGAAAGCTGCCCGCCGGCCCGACCGTGGTCTATGACGCCGATGGCTATTACTTGGGCGGGGTCATCGCGGAACGGCTGCGCAAGGCCGGGCTTGAGGTGACGCTTGTCACCCCCAATGAACGGGTCTCGCAATGGTCCGAGAATACCGGCGAAGGCTGGCGCGTGCCGGGACATCTCATGGGACTGGGGATCGAGTTGGTCACCGCGCACGGGCTTGACTGGTTCGACGGTGAAACTGTGACGCTGGCCTGTGAATATTCCGGGCGCGAACGGAGCCTCGCCGCGTCGGGCCTTGTCGTCGTCGGCCAGCGCGCGCCGGTAGATGACCTCTACTATGCCCTGCGCAATGCCGGCGGGGATGGCACGCTGCCCTTTACCCTCGCCCGGATCGGCGACTGCGAGGCCCCTGCAATCATTGCGGCAGCCACCTATGCCGGGCATCGATATGCGCAGGATCTGGACCGGGCGGTGGATATCGACCTGCCGATGCAGCATGAAAAGATCGACGTGGGTGCCGAGTTGCCAAGAGAGTGGCGCGCTGCAGCAGAATGACAGGTTTCCAGCCAGCCAAACGCCTGATCGCCCTCGCGCTTGGCGCGCTGGGGCTGGCCGTCCTGGTTGCTGCCATAAGATTCACCGTAGGCGAAGAGTCTGCCCCATCCGTTTTGTTGCCGGATCAGTTGCCCGCCTGCACCAGTTGCGACGCCCGCCACAAGCGCCGACCCCACATTACATCTGCAATCGACAAGGACCTTCTGCCATGATCCAAGTGACCACCGATTTCATCGAAGCGGCAGATTTGGCTGCAGCGCTGCCCTATGTGCTGGCTGCGCCGCAGACGGACGGCTCCGTGCGCCTGCTATGCGCCCGGCCGCAGCCAAACAAGCGCAGCTTTCCCAACCAGTTGACCTTGACGCGGGCAACCGGGGTCGTCGGAGACTTCGAAGCCTCGCGCCCATGGCTGGTGCTTAAGGACGGCAGCCCCGATCCCCGGAACCAGGTAAGTATCCTGCCTTCGAGGGTTCTGGATCTGGTGTGGCGCAATCGCGATCCGCGTAGCCATCCGGGCGACAACATCGCCGTGGACCTTGACCTCAGTCATGCCAATCTGCCGACCGGTACGCTGTTGCAAGTTGGGACGGCGGTGCTGCGGGTCAGTGACGAACCGAATGACGGGTGCGCGAAATGGAAGGTGCGCTGCGGCAAGGCAGCCTATGATTGGGTGCGGCTGGCAGACCAGGCAACCTATCGTCTGCGCGGGCTCTACTGCTCAGTCGAGCGGGATGGGGTCATAAGCCTTGGCGATCATATCAAGAAGCTCTAACCGCTCTTTGAACGAGGTGACCTGCCTACAACGACACGTTCGTGAGGATCGAGGCTGCGGCAGGAAAGCGGCAAGCTTGACCGGAATGGATGAACAGACGCCTGCTGCCCCGAACACTCCATTTGCTCTCGTTGGCGCGGAGGGGATATGTCGGCGCAAAGACCAGCCGTGTCCGTCGTCGAATGATTTGGAACAGGCGGCCTAATTCTGGAGCGGAAGTCTTGGGCTCATCTGGTTTAGGTTATGCTGCTTGACGCTGATGGTTCAAGCGGCGGTTTTGGATG
>JBILYK010000006.1:0-81624 GCA_044377735.1 Paracoccaceae bacterium
GATGCATTGCGTGCCAGGCTGCCAAAACATGACCGGCTCGGTTGAGACGGGGTTCGAGGCCACGGTCAAGCAAAAGATCGGCCCGGTCAGCGCCACCTTTACGGGGGTGGTCAAACTGTCGGATATTGATCCGGGTCGGGCGGTCACGATTTCGGGCGAGGGCAAGGGCGGGGCGGCGGGTTATGCAAAGGGTGGGGCCAAGGTCACGCTTGTGCCTGTGCCCGAGGGAACCGAATTGTCCTACACGGTTGATGCCTCGGTCGGTGGCAAGATCGCCCAGTTGGGCAGCCGGTTGATTGATGGTTTTGCCAAGAAGATGGCGGATGAGTTCTTTACCCGCTTTCAAGATGCGTTGGAGGCCCCGCAGGAGGGGTCTGATGAGGCCGAGGCCATGGCCGAAGGCCCCGAAGAAGCCCCGAAGAAGGGCTGGTTCAAGCGCATGATCGGCGCTTGAGTCTGATAATGACCAAAGACTGATAAGACTTACCCAGGACTGTCCAAGGGAGGAAATCCATGACGAAAGTCAGCATGACCGTGAACGGCAAAGCCGTTTCGGCCGAGGTTGAAGGCCGCACGCTGTTGTCGGCCTTTTTGCGTGAAGGGCTTAGCCTGACCGGCACCCATGTGGGCTGTGATACCAGCCAATGCGGTGCTTGTGTGGTGCATGTCGATGGCAAGCTGGTGAAATCCTGCACTGTCTTTGCGCAGGATGTGGCCGGTGCGCAGGTGAAAACCATTGAAGGCATGGCCAACCCGGACGGGTCTTTGAGTGTACTGCAGCAGGCGTTCCAAGATCATCACGGGTTGCAGTGCGGGTTCTGCACGCCGGGCATGGTGATGTCTTCGGCGGCGCTTTTGGCGGAAAACCCCAAGCCAACCGAGGCCGAGGTGCGCCATTACCTTGAGGGCAATATCTGCCGCTGCACGGGTTATCACAACATCGTCAAAGCTGTTCTGTCTGCCTCGGGGCAGACGGTTGCGGCGGAATGAGGGGGGATCAGATGCCGAAGGATCATGGAATTGGCGCGTCGACCAAGCGCCGCGAGGATATCCGCTTTTTAACCGGTCGGGGGGTTTACACCGACGACCTGGCGCTGCACGGGCAGACCTATGCGGTCTTTGTGCGCTCGACCGTGGCACATGGCCGGATCAAGTCGATCAACTCTCAGGCAACGCTGGCGATGCCGGGGGTCTTGGCGGTGTTCACCGGCGAGGATTTCAAGGACGTGGGTGGCAACCCGGCGGGTTGGCTCATCATGTCGCGCAATGGCGAGCCGATGCGTGAGCCCAAGCGCCCGGTGCTGGCCCATGGCAAAGTGCGCCATGTGGGCGACGCTTATGCCGCCGTGGTGGCCGAGACCTATCAACAGGCCAAAGACGCCGCGCAGCAACTGGCCGATGACACGGCAATCGAAGAACTGCCCGCGATCATCGACATGGCCAAGGCTTTGGCGGATGCGTCAAACCGCGTGCATGACGAGATTCCCGACAATCAGTGCTTTGACTGGGGCTGGATCGAGGACAACCGTGCAGCGGTCGATGCGACGTTCAAATCTGCCCCCCATGTCACCACGCTTGAACTGGTCAACAACCGTCTGGTTCCAAACGCGATGGAGCCGCGCGCCTCGATTGGCGAGTATTTCCCCGGCACGGGCGATTACAAGCTGACCACGACAAGCCAGAACCCCCACCTGACACGGCTTTTGGTGGCCGCTTTTGTGATGGGCATTCCGGAGAATAAACTCACCGTCGTGGCCCCCGATGTGGGTGGCGGTTTTGGGTCGAAGATCTATCACTATGGCGAAGAGGCCTTGGTGCTGGCGGCGGCCAAGAAGCTGGGTCGTCCAGTGCGCTGGACGGCGGAACGGTCGGAAAGCTTCTTGTCGGACGCCCATGGCCGCGACCATGTGACGAAGATTGAGTTGGCCTGCGACAAAGAAGGCAATTTCCTTGCCTTCCGAACCGAGACCATGGCCAACGTGGGCGCCTATCTGTCGAATTTCTCGACCGCGACGCCGACCTTCTTGCATGGCACGCTGATGGCTGGCCCCTACAAGGTGCCGCAAGTCTATGTGAACGTGAAAACTGTGTTCACCAACACCGCCCCGGTGGATGCCTATCGCGGGGCAGGCCGGCCCGAGGCGACCTATAGCCTTGAGCGTGTCATCGACAAGATGTGCCGCGAGTTGGGTCTTGATCCGTTCGAAGTGCGTCGCAAGAACTTCATCACCACGGACATGTTCCCCTACACCACGCCGGTGGCGCTGGTGTACGACACCGGAAATTATCAAGCGACCTTGGATCGTGCGATGCAGATGGCCGATGTGGCGGGCTTTGCCAAGCGCCGTGCGGACAGTGCCAAGCGCGGCAAGCTGCGCGGCATGGGGCTGTCGACCTGGGTCGAGGCGTGCGGCATCGCGCCGAGCCACCTTGTCGGCATCCTTGGTGCGCGGGTTGGTCTTTATGACGCGGCCACGGTGCGGGTGAATGCGACCGGGAACATCTCGGTCATGGTTGGTGCGCACAGTCACGGGCAGGGCCATGAGACGGTGTTTGCACAGATCGTAGGTGACATGCTGGGCATCCCCGAAAGCTCGGTGGAAATCGTGCATGGCGACACGTCGAAAATCCCGTTCGGAATGGGGTCTTATGGCTCACGCTCGTTGGCGGTTTGCGGCGTGGCAATGACCAAGGCGGTGGACAAGATCATCGCCAAGGGCAAGAAGATTGCCGCCCACATGCTGGAAGCGGCAGAAGGCGATATCACCTTTGAGGATGGCAAGTTTTCGGTGGCAGGCACCGACAAGGCCAAGACCTTTGGCGAGATTGCCTTCTCGGCCTATGTCCCGCACAACTATCCACTGGAAACGCTGGAGCCGGGGCTGGAAGAAACGGCCTTCTATGATCCGGCCAACTTCACCTATCCCGCAGGTGCCTATATCTGCGAGGTCGAGGTGGACGAGGGCACCGGCAAGGTGGATGTCTTGGCCTTCCACTGTGCGGACGACTTCGGCAATGTGATGAACCCGATGATCGTGGAAGGGCAAGTGCATGGCGGCGTGGGCCAAGGCATTGGTCAGGCGCTGTTGGAAAACACAACCTATGATGAGAACGGTCAGCTTCTGACCGGGTCTTACATGGATTACGCCATGCCGCGCGCCGATGATCTGCCGTTCTACAACGTGGACTATTCCTGCCAGACGGCCTGCACTCACAACCCCTTGGGCGTGAAGGGCTGCGGCGAAGCCGGGGCCATTGGCTCGCCCCCGGCGGTGGTCAACGCGGTGTTGGATGCGTTGAACGCGGGCGGTCACAAGATTGCCCATATCGACATGCCCGTCTCGCCCGCTCGGGTGTGGCAGGCGATGAACGGCTAACAGGGAGGGATAAAAGATGCACAACTTTGACTTCGTGAAACCCTCCTCGATTGCCGAGGCGGCGAAACTTCTGGGCCAAGACGGGGCGCAGCCCCTGTCGGGCGGGCAAACCCTGATGCCGACGATGAAGCAGCGCCTTGCGGCGCCGGCGGTTCTGGTCAGCCTGACCGGGATTTCCGAAATGCAGGGCGTCTGCACGGGCGATGGCGGGTTGCACATCGGTGGGGCCACGGCCCATGCCGTGGTGGCACGCGAGGCGGCCAAGCATTACCCGGCGCTCGCTGCATTGGCGGGCGGCATCGGTGACCCGGCGGTGCGCTCTCGTGGCACAATCGGTGGGTCGGTGGCCAATAACGACCCCTCGGCCTGCTATCCGGCCGCGGTTCTGGGCGGTGGGGCCACTGTGGTGACAAACAAGCGCAAGATCGCGGCGGATGACTACTTTCAGGGCATGTTCACGACCGCCCTTGAAGAGGGCGAGTTCGTCACGGGCGTCACCTTCCCGATCCCTGAAAAGGCGGCCTATGTGAAGTTCAACCAGCCTGCCAGCCGCTTTGCCCTGACCGGGGTGTTTGTGGCCAAGTTCAAGACGGGCGTGCGGGTCGCCGTGACGGGTGCGTCGAACAATGGCGTGTTCCGCTGGGCTGAAGGTGAGGCGGCTTTGTCCAAATCGTTCAGCGCCGACGCGGTCAAGGGTCTGGCGGTGGATGACAGCGACATGATCAGTGATCTGCACGGAACGGCTGCTTATCGCGCCAATCTGGTGCGGGTGTTGACCGGGCGCGCGGTGACAGCCGCACACTGATCGCAAGGTCAGATACAGGCCCAGGCCCCGGGTGACCGGGGCCTGTGTCATTTCTGCGTGATCTTTTGGGGTTACTCTGCCGCATATCGGGGGCTTGCCTTGAAACCAACCCAAGATATAGTCAAGTGACAGTCAATTGACGGGGATGCCTCGGACTATGGACGGCGATTTCAGGACCCAGTTTGTGCGCGACCCGGCGGCGCTGAAGCATTTTCCGGCGCTGGTCCTGAATGCCGATTACCGGCCGCTGAGTTACTACCCCTTGTCGCTGTGGCCTTGGCAAGAGGCGATCAAGGCGGCCGTGCTGGACCGGGTGCAGATCGTGGCCGAATACGACCATGTGGTGCGCAGTCAGCGGCAAGAGTTCCGCATACCTTCGGTTGTGGTGTTGAAAGATTACGTCAAACCCCAAAAGCGCGTGGCCTTCACGCGCTTTAATCTTTTCTTGAGGGACGAGTTTTGCTGCCAATACTGTGGCAGCCGGGGCGATCTGACCTTCGACCATGTGGTGCCGCGCTCGCGCGGGGGGGTCACCAGTTGGGAGAATGTGGTCGCCGCCTGCAGCCCGTGCAACTTGCGCAAAGGGTCAAAGACCCTGCGTCAATCAGGTCTGTCGCTGAACCGCGTGCCGTGCCAGCCCACGGCGGCCGAGATGCTGTCACATGGCCGTCGCTTTCCGCCCAACCATCTGCATGAAAGCTGGATGGATTATCTTTACTGGGACGCCGAGTTGGACGCATAAGGCGCACTCCTCGGGCGTCTTCGACTTCTTGTCGTAAGCTGACCCGACGAGCGACGAAGTCGACGAGGAGGGCGGCATGGTTCCGATAGAAATGGCAGCTCTGCATATGGGCGTGGCGCTGGCCTGTGGCGCAGTGATCGGGTCAGAGCGGCAGGTGCGTCAGCGCATGGCGGGCTTGCGGACCAATGCGCTGGTGGCCTTGGGCGCTGCGGGCTTTGTTATCTTCTCGCAACTGGTGCCGAATGAGGTTTCGCCGACGCGGGTCGCTGCGCAGGTGGTCTCGGGTATCGGCTTTCTGGGCGCTGGCATCATTTTCCGCGATGGATTCAACGTGCATGGGCTGAACACAGCAGCAACCTTGTGGTGTTCGGCTGCGGTCGGGGTCATCGCGGGCATCGGCGCATGGGATTATGCGCTTTTGTTGACCGGCCTTGTGGTGTTTGTGAACCTTGGGCTACGACCCTTGGTCAAGTTCATGAAAAAACACACGAAGGCAGGTGTTCCCCTGACGCGGAGCTTTCGTGTGGACTTGATCTCGGCACCCGCAGACGAGGCCGCGATGCGGGCCTTGCTGTTGCGTCATCTGCCGCAGCATGGGCTGCGTATGTCGGAACTCTCTGCCGTTACCGGGCAAGAGGGCGTCACCCTTGGCGCGATCGTGCAGGGCGAAGGGGCGACAGAAAGTGCCATGGAACAGGCGATTGCGCGGTTGGGTGCCGAGCCGGGCATTCGGCGCTTGCGCTGGGTCGCCATTGAGGAGGTTTAAGCCTTAGCAAAGCAGTGCTAGACTTCGCTGATCTGCGGGGGTATCAAGCGCCCGTTAGCGCTAACATAACTGAAGCAACTCCGGCAGGATGTCGCCATGGCCCCTCGTGTCATACCCGTTGACCCTTTTGATCTGGTGATTTTTGGCGGCACCGGCGATCTCGCCCGCCGCAAGATCTTGCCAGGTCTATATCGCCGCTTTCAGGGCGGGCAGATGACTGGCGAAGGCCGCATCATCGGCGCGGCGCGGGCCGATCTGAATGATGATGGCTTTCGTACCTTCGTGCGCGAAGCGGTGGAAGAATTCGTGCCGCCCAGCCGCCGAGATGAGACGAGCCTTTCGGCCTTTCTGACCCATGTGGGCTATGTGGCGATTGACGCCAAGGGTGAAGGCGGCTGGCCAGAGTTGAAGGCGCGCATGCGCGCAGGCGTGGTACATGCGTTTTACTTCTCGGTGTCGCCCACGCTTTTCGGCGATCTGGCCGAACGGCTGCAGGCCCATGGCATTGCCGATGGGCAAAGCCGGATCGTGGTGGAAAAGCCCTTTGGCCGCGATCTGGCCACCGCGCGCGCCTTGAACGCAGTTTTGGCGCGGCATTTCGCGGAAACGCAGATCTACCGCATTGACCATTATCTTGGCAAGGAAACCGTCCAGAACCTGATGGCGGTGCGCTTTGCCAATATCCTGTTCGAGCCTTTGTGGAAGGCCGAATACATCGATCACGTGCAAATCACCGTGGCCGAGACGGTGGATGTGGCCGGGCGCGGGGCCTATTACGACACGTCGGGTGCCATGCGTGATATGGTGCAAAATCACCTGATGCAGCTTTTGTGCCTGATCGCGATGGAGCCGCCCTATCACTTTGACCCGGACGCTGTGCGCGATGAAAAGCTGAAGGTCATCCGCGCGCTGGATCCGGTAAAACCAGAGGACATCGTGCGCGGGCAATATCGGGCCGCCAACGGCAAGGATGCCTATACCGACCATGCCGAGAACGCCGACAGCCGCACGGAAAGCTATATTGCGCTGAAGGCCAATATCTCGAACTGGCGCTGGAAGGGGACACCGTTCTATCTGCGCACCGGCAAAAAGCTTCGGGCGCGGTCATCCGAGATTGCCATCACCTTCCGCGAGCCGCCCCATTCGATTTTCGACGATGAACGCGGGTGGCGCGAAAATGTGCTGGTGATCCGGTTGCAGCCCAATGAAGGCATGAATCTGATGGTGATGATCAAGGAACCCGGTCCGGGCGGCATGCGCCTGATGCAGGTGCCCTTGGACATGAGCTTTGCCGAAACCGTGGGGGCCGATCTGACCGAGGTGCCCGATGCCTATGAGCGGCTGATCATGGATGTGATCCGGGGCAACCAGACGCTGTTCATGCGCGGCGACGAGGTCGAGGCGGCCTGGGCTTGGGCCGACCCGATCATTCAGGGCTGGGAAGCACGGGGCGACACGCCGCAACCCTATGACGCAGGATCCTCGGGGCCAGAAGATGCGCTGATGCTGATGCACCGCGACGGGCGGCGCTGGCGGGACATTCGGGAATGAGATGGGTTGAATACCCTGATCGGACGCAGCTTTATCAAGGGCTGACCAAAGTGCTGGCCGAGGGGCTTGGCGCGGCAATCAAAGCGCGGGGTCATGCCTCGTTCTCGGTCCCCGGAGGGACGACGCCGGGGCCGGTCTTCGATCTTTTGTCCCAGATGCCGCTGGACTGGGCCAAGGTGGCGGTGTTCTTGAACGATGAGCGTTGGGTCGGCGAAGACAGCCCGCGTTCGAACACGAGGCTTTTGCGCGCGCGGTTTCTGTGCGGTCCGGCGGCCAAGGCAAAGCTGGTGCCGCTTTATGCCCCCTCCGCCCAGCCTGAAGATCAGCTTGCGGCGCTGGCCAATGGCCTTGCGCCGCATTTGCCGATTTCGGTGCTGCTCTTGGGCATGGGGACGGATATGCACACGGCAAGCCTGTTTCCCGGTGCGGACCTTTTGACATGGGCGCTGGCCGCGGATGCGCCTCCGCTGATGGCGTTACGGGCCGAGGCTGCGGGAGAGCCGCGCATCACTTTAACCGCGCAGGTGCTGCAGGCGGCTGACACCATTCATATCCTGATCACTGGGACCGAGAAACGCGCCGCGATCGAGCGTGCGCGCGATCTGCCCCCCGAACAGGCGCCGATCCGCGCCGTTTTGGACAATGCAACCGTACATTGGGCGGAGTAAGCCATGGCCAACAAATGGCAAGCCTTGAAAGACCATCACGCCGCGACGGCTGAGGGTAGGATTCTGGATCTGTTCGCCGCCGACCCTGACCGCGCGGCGGCGTTTTCGGTGCGCGAAGGTGACATGCTCTTCGATTATTCGAAAACTGGCATGGATGCGCGGGCGCGGGCGCTTTTGCTCGATCTGGCGCAGGTCTCGGGCGTGGCCGAGCGCCGCGCAGCGATGTTTGCCGGGGAAAAGATCAACGACACCGAAGGCCGGGCGGTGCTGCATGTGGCGCTGCGGGCGGGTGACGACGCGGTGATCACCGTGGACGGGGCCGATGTGATGCCCGGCGTGCGGGCGACACGGGCGCGGATGGCGAGTTTTGCCGAAGATGTGCGGCAGGGCCGCATCCGCGGGCAGGGTGGGCGGATCACCGATGTGGTGAACATTGGCATCGGCGGGTCTGACCTTGGCCCGGCGATGGCGGTGCTGGCGCTGGTGCCCTTTCATGACGGTCCGCGTGTGCATTTCGTCTCGAACGTCGATGGCGCGCATATTGCCGATACGCTGAAAGGTCTGAACCCCGAGACGACGCTGGTGATCGTGGCCTCCAAGACCTTTACCACCATCGAAACCATGACCAATGCCGACACAGCCAAGGCCTGGATGGCGGGGAAGGTGGCGCAACCCAACCGCCAATTTGCCGCTGTCTCCACCGCCGCTGACAAGACCGCCGCCTATGGCATTGATCCCGCGCGTGTTTTTGGCTTTGAGGATTGGGTTGGTGGGCGCTATTCGCTTTGGGGGCCGATTGGACTTGCCCTGATGATCGCGATCGGGCCAAAGCAGTTTGACCAGTTTCTGGCCGGGGCACGGGCGATGGATGACCATTTCCAAACCGCGCCACCAAAGGCGAATATGCCGATCATGCTGGCCTTGGTCGGCATCTGGCATGCCCAGATTGCAGGTCATGCCAGCCGCGCCGTGCTGCCCTATGATCAGCGCCTGTCGCGGCTGCCGGCCTATTTGCAGCAGCTGGAAATGGAGAGCAACGGCAAGCGCGTCGCGGTCGATGGCTCAGACCTGACGGTGCAATCAGGCCCCGTGGTCTGGGGCGAGCCCGGCACCAATGGCCAGCATGCGTTCTACCAGTTGATCCATCAAGGAACCCGCGTGGTGCCGTGCGAGTTTCTGGTGGCGCGCGAAGGGCATGAGCGTGATCTGGCGCATCAGCATCTGTTGCTGATCGCCAATTGTCTGGCGCAGTCCGAAGCCTTGATGCGGGGCCGCTCCTTGGATGAGGCGCGCGCGACCATGGCGAAGAAAGGTCTGAGCGGGCCAGAGTTGGAGCGTCAGGCGCGCCACCGGGTATTTCCGGGCAATCGGCCGTCTACAACGCTGGCCTATCCGAAACTGACGCCTTTCACACTGGGCCAGATCCTCGCGCTTTATGAGCATCGGGTCTTTGTCGAAGGCGTGATTCTGGGCATCAATTCCTATGACCAATGGGGCGTGGAATTGGGCAAGGAATTGGCGCTGGCGTTGCAGTCGGTGCTGGCGGGCAGCGCAGGGACCGAGGGCAAGGATGGCTCCACGGCCGCGCTGGTGGCCTTTCTCAAAGGCTGAGCCCGCGTCTTTGCCTTCCCCGCCTCCCTGCCTTCAATGTGGCACGAAATATCCTCGGGGGGTGAGCCGCGCAGGCGGCGAGGGGGGCAGATGGCCCCCCTTCCTTTCCGTCTTTGGACCGAAAGCTTACTTCAGCGCGGCCGTCACGATGATCTCAACCTTGTAATCCGGCGTTGCCAGCTTGGCCTCACCCGTCGCCCGCGCGGGCGTATGGCCAGCGGGAACCCAAGTGTCCCAGACCTTGTTCATATCGTCAAAGGTCGCGATATCGGCCAGCCAGATCTGAACCGACAGAATACGGGTCTTATCGGTGCCCGCCTCGGCGAGGATGCGATCAACCTCGGCCAGACAGGTGCGGGTCTGGGCCTCGACGCTGTCGCCGGGGTTGCCGATCTGACCGGCCAGCCAGACAATGCCATTGTAGCAGGAAGCTTCGGACATGCGGGCGCCAACGCCAATCCGCTTGATCTCGTTCGACATAGGTATTTGCTCCGTTGATCTGGGCTGGAAAAGATATGGCGTTTGCTAGCCCGGCGGGGCGGAAAAGGAAAGCCAATTGCGCGGTGGGCAAGGTCTTGCCGATGGCGAGGCGAGGGGGTTTTCCGATGTGCCGGGGCATGGCAAGAGGCTTGGATGATTTTCACAGCTTTAGGTTTGCCGATGTTCCGGATACCCCGTCTCCTAGTTCTGACCGCCAGTTTGGCGCTGATCCCGGCCTTCTCGGCCGGGGCTGACGAGGGTTCGGTCGGGGCAATTGGGGCAGAATCGGTGGTGGCGCCAGTCAAGACGGGCGGGCTTTTTGCCGCCCTTTTGGCCACGGATCCGGCCACCCAGCAGGTGCGCGCCGAACGCCGCGCGGCCGCCAAGGCGGAGCGGGCCGCCGAACGCGACGCACGACGCGCCGAACGTCAGCGTGCCAAATCTTCAGGCCAGGGTCATTCTGCCTCAACCGGCGATGTGGCACGGGCAGAAGTGAAAGCGGCGGTCGCCGAGGCTGTCGCCAATAAACCCAAGGGGCGCATCTGGTGCGTGCCGTTCGCCCGGGCGGTGACCGGCGTGGAGATCCGCGGCAATGCCAAGACCTGGTGGCATCAGGCCAAGGGTCGCTACGCGCGCGGTCAAGAGCCTGAGGTCGGCGCCGTTATGGCCTTTTCCGCCAGCCGCGCCATGCCCAAAGGGCATGTGGCCGTGGTGTCCAAGGTCTTGTCCGAGCGCGAGGTCCTGGTCGATCAGGCCAACTGGGAACGCAACCAGATCACGCTTGATACGCTGGTGGTTGATGTCTCGGCCAAGGGCGACTGGAGCCGCGTCAAGGTGGCCAGCGCGGGCGGCACGCTTGGCCGTGTGAATCCGGTAAACGGGTTTATTTACAACTAGATCGTTTGCTATTCGTGAAAACACTTCGGGTGGGTGTTCATGTGTAGAGCATTCTGTAGGCAGTAAAGGTCAAGCCAGAGATAGCCTCTCATGGTGACTCAGAATCTCTTAACGATCATCACTGTCAAAGTGTTCTCTCGAATGTCGTGCGCAACATCCTCCTGATAAACATTTGTCAGTGTCGCAACTGATCGAGCGTAAATCACCCGGCTCAGATCAACATTTACATTCCAAGTTTCTGTCCAGTTGAATTCCATTCCTAGACCAATAACGTTGCCTCTATCGGTACCAGATACAGTTTCCTCCAAATCGTCCCCGATGTCAGCGTATGTGCGGCTATAGTCAGCCCAAGAGCGCCCTGCCTTTACGTAAGCCATGTAATTGTCATGAAATTGTTTTCCAAACCGGAGGCTCAGCTGTCTTGATGAGCTTGACTCGTAGCTTGTTGTAAAGTCGGGTTCAGTGACGCCATCAAACGTCTCGAATACAGTCACATTCAATCCGCGGCGATCAAGACGCCCGTCTATACCAACCAAAAATCCAGCCAAAGACCATGTGTATCCACCCGATACACTTGCTACTGCACCTCGATCAGCAAACATAGTGGCGTATCCGTTCGGTATTCCTGACGCATAGCCGCCGTCGCCAGTAGAATAATTCGTTTGACTATCTCTGATCGCAGTCGTGCCAAGTCCAAAGGCAACGTATGCTCCATCAAAGTCTCCTGCATGCGCTAAATTGGCCGTTGCTAGAATGCTGCAAAGGACTGTCGAAAGCAGGCGGCACATCATAGGTCTCCCGAGCCAAGTCGTTGAAGCGTCGGTCAAGCCAACCGGTTACGCAAGTTAATCTTTTGAGAGATACTGGCACCTTTATGTGCAGTACATCGGACGCATCGCACCTAGCCAAAACTGCAAGTATAGTTTCGGACCAATGTGATTGCCGTTGAGAAACAACGCCAATTGAGCGGAAATGGAGCGGGTGAAGGGAATCGAACCCTCGTATTCAGCTTGGGAAGCTGCTGCTCTGCCATTGAGCTACACCCGCGACAGCTTGGCAATTAAGATAGCGGCAGGCTATGGTCAAGGGATACTATGGGGGTGTCACGCTAAGTGGCGACTGTTTGCCTCAGGCGGGGCTGCACCCGACTGGTTCCGAACGCCAAAACAGGACGGCGCGGAGCAATGTGCCCCGCGCCGCAACGGTCACACGCAGTGATCAGGAGGCGGGCAGAAGAACTGCGTCGATCACATGGATCACGCCATTGGTGCCAACCAGATCGGCAGCGGTCACAGTGGCGGTGCCACCGGCTTCGTCTTTGATCTTGACCATCTCGCCATCAAGCGAGGCTTCAAGCTTGCAACCGCCCAGGGTTTCAATCGTGGCGGTGCCGCTGCCATCGGCGATCATCTTCGCAACGTCAGCAGCCAGCGCCTGAGCACCAACCACATGGCAGGTCAGGATCTTGGTCAGTGCGTCCTTGCTTTCCGGGGTCAGCAGGCCTTCAACGGTGCCGGCGGGAAGCTTTGCAAAAGCTTCATTGGTCGGTGCAAAGACGGTGAATGGGCCAGCGCCGGCAAGGGTTTCCGCCAAACCGGCCGCCTGAACTGCGGCGACCAGCGTGGTGTGATCGGCAGAACCAACCGCCAGATCGACAACGGTCTTGGCGTGACCATCGGCAAAGGCGATCGACGAAGAGGCGAGCAGGGCCATTGCTGCAAGACGAAGTTTCATAAGGTTTCTCCCAAGCGAGCACCGGGCCAGTCCCGGTGTCATGCGAGAGATACGCAGCCCCGTTCGGCTTGGTTCACCCGCCTCGCGCGGGCGTGAACACGCGTGAAAAGTCCGTCATGGCGCGGGGCAAATCCGCGCCATGACAGGTATCATCATCCGCGCCGCCGCCTCCGGCCACCATCGCCGCCACCGCCCGAGCCCGAGGTGTTGAAACTGACATCGGGCAGGGTGACGATCCGGCTAAGCTCGGGGAATGTATCCACCGAGTTCGGGATCGCGCTGGCATTGACGAAATGCTCTTGAAAGCGCGGCTCGATAGCGGTTTCCACCTTGTGGATTTCATGCACCGTCGCCTCGATGGCATTGCGTGCGCCCACATTGCACAAAGCAATCCGCGCGCCAGTGCCTGCGGCGTTGCCGGCAGAAACCACCTTGTCCAAAGGCACATCGGGGATCATGCCCAGCACCATGGCGTGCTTGGGGCTGATATGGGCACCAAAGGCCCCGGCGAGGGTCACCTTCTCTACCCGCTCAACACCCATTTCGTCCATCAACAACCGCGCCCCAGCGTAAAGAGCGGCCTTCGCCAACTGAATGGCGCGGATGTCGCCTTGGGTGACCGAGATTTTCGGTCCGCCCGAGGCGCTGCCGTCATGGAGGACATAGGAATGGGTGCGCCCCTCGGCCTCGCAGCGCGGGGTGCCGACTTGATCGGGGCCCCCGATCAGACCGCCTTGGTCGACGATGCCCGCCATACGCATCTCGGCCACGGCCTCGATGATGCCAGACCCACAAATGCCAGTGATGCCACTTGTGGCGTTTGCCGCCTCAAATCCCGGATCGGTGGACCACAGATCCGATCCGATTACCTTGAAGCGGGGCTCTTTGGTGATGGGATCAATCTCCACCCGCTCTATCGCGCCGGGGGCGGCGCGCTGGCCGCTGGAGATTTGTGCGCCTTCAAAGGCGGGGCCGGTGGGGCTGGAACAGGCCAGCACCCGCGTCTTGTTGCCCAAAAGAATCTCGGCATTGGTGCCGACATCCACGATCAGCACCATCTCATCTGACTTGCCGGGCTCTTCGGAAAGCGCGACGGCGGCGGCATCCGCACCGACATGGCCAGCAATACAGGGCAGAACGTAAACCCGTGCTGCGTCGTTGATGTTGGACAGGTCCAGATCGCGGGCATCCAGCGACAGGCTGCCGGAATTGGCCAAGGCAAAGGGCGCTTGGCCAAGCTCGACCGGGTCAATGCCCAAGAGAAGGTGGTGCATCACCGGGTTGCAGACGAAGACCACCTCATAGATCGCGCGGGGGTCAATCTTGGCCTCTTCGGCAATCGAGCTGGCCAGCGCATTGATCGCCTCGCGCACGGCGCGTGTCATCTCGACGTCGCCGCCGGGGTTCATCATGGCATAGCTGACGCGACTCATCAGGTCTTCGCCAAAGCGTATCTGCGGATTCATCAGACCCGATGAGGCCATAACCGCCCCATCGCGCAGATCGCACAGATGCGCGGCAATTGTGGTGGAGCCAAGGTCAATGGCCAGGCCATAAAGCCCACCCTCGTAGAACCCGGGCTTCACATCCAAAATGCGCGGAGCTTGATCATGGTTGCCCTTGTTCAAGACAACGGTCACCTTCCATTCGCCCTTGCGAAGCACCGGCTGCAAGCGGCGCAACACGCCCAAGCCCACCTCTGGCACCTCGACACCCCATTGGGCGACAAGCGCTTCTTTCAAACGTTCGAAATCGCCTGAAGGATTGTGCATGTCAGGCTCGGTTACCTCGACAAACAGCGCTCGTGTCGCCGGATCCATCACGATATCGCGCTGGGTGGCGGATTTGCGGATCACCTGCTTGTGGACCTGAGATTCGGGCGGCACGTCGATCACGACATCGCCCATCACCTTGGCCTGACAGCCCAAACGGCGGCCCGGCAACATGCCGCGCTTGGATTTATACCGCTCTTCCACCGCATTCCACGGGCTGACGGCGTCTTCCTCAACCGTCACACCATGCTTGGAAAACTCGCCATATCCGGGCGTGATCTGGCACTTGGAGCAAATGCCACGGCCCCCACAAACCGAATCAAGGTCGACGCCCAACTGGCGCGCGGCCTGCAGGATTGGGGTGCCAAGGGCAAATCGTCCCCGTTTTCCTGAGGGGGTAAAAATCACAAGCGCGTCTTCGGACATTGGTTTCCTCCTGTTCGCCCTTTCTTTCTAGCGGGCGGGCCGGGGGCAGCAAGGCCGGAAAACGTCGCCTTTGTCGTTGGTTGCGGCGGAATCTGGTCTGAGGGGCAAAAGCCGCACGACTTGGGGTTTCATCTTGGCGAAAATACTCCCCGCGGAGCGCCCCAACACCGGCCAAGGGAGCCTCCGGCGGGAGTATTTGAGGCCAAGATGAAATCAGCGCGGCGAGAAGCGGTAGGTGATCTCGTCAAAGCTGTCGGCGGCGAAAGCATAAAACCAGCGCAGGGTTTCGTTTGCCTCTGGGATACCGTGTTCGGCATTGCCGGGGATAAAGAGCGCTACACCTGGAGACAGGCTGTGGGGTTGGCCATCGATCACCACGGTGCCATGGCCTTCCAGCCCGAAATAGACCTCGGAATGGGCGTGGCGATGGGCGGCGAAATGTTCGCCGGGTCGGATGATCGCAACGCCACAGGTCAGGCTGTCGGTCTCTGTCTCGCCTTTGGAAAAGACGCTTTGCCAGCGGATCGTGCCCTTTTCTGGCAAGTCCCACGTTGCTTCGGGCAGGGTGGTGGTGTCGAGGCGCACAGCGCGCGGGAGGGTCATGTGTTCAACCAATTCAAGATGGAAGCGCGGTCGCCGTCAAGGTCGGGGGCGGCAGCGCGGGTGATGAGTTCGGGCAGGGTAGAGAGTTTGATCGGATTGCCTGGCGCTGTGAACCGGTTGCCTTTGGCGTCTGGCGCGATGGGCAGCACCATGGCGCGGGCCAGAATCTGGGGGTCTTTCAGGACTTCGACCATGTCCTGCACGCGGGCGGTGGGCAGGCCTGCGGCCTCAAGCCTGGCGATCCAATATGCGGCCGGATGTTCAAGCGTCACCGCTTCGATCAGCCGTTTCAAGAGCGCATGGTTGTCGCAGCGCGCCGTGTTGGTGGCAAATCGGGCATCATCGGCTTGCAGCGGCAGGTCGAGCGTTTTGCACAGGTGCGCAAACATCGCATCATTGCCAGCCGCGATCACCAAAAACCCATCTGCCGCCCGGTAGGTGGAAAACGGCGTGATCGTGGGATGGCGCGCGCCGGTGCGGCCCGGGGCTTGGCCTGTGGCGGTCGTCAGGGCGACGGAATGCTCTTGAATCGCCAGTTGCGCATCCAACATGGCAATGTCCACCTTGGCCCCGCACCCGGTTTTTTCACGGTCATAAAGTGCTGCCAGCACGCCTTGGGCCAGATACATGCCCGCCACGATATCGCCGATCGAGGCCCCGACGCGCACCGGTGGGCCGCCTTCTTCGCCGGTGATGCTCATAACCCCGCCTCGGGCCTGCACCACCATGTCATAGGCCGGTTTGCCCGCCTCGGGGCCGGTATGGCCAAAGCCCGAGACCGCGCCATAGATCAGTCGCGGGTGTTTGGCGTGAAGCTTCTCCCAGCCATAGCCCAGCCGCTCCATCACGCCGGGGCGGTAGTTTTCCAAGATCACATCGGCGCGTGCCGCAAGCCTGTCGAAGATGCCGCGGTCGGTGGGGGATTTCAGATCAAGCGCGATGGACTGTTTGCCTGCGTTCAGCGCAGCGAAATAGGCGCTTTCACCCCCCAAGAAAGGCGGAAAGGCGCGGGTGTCGTCGCCGGTTCCGGGGCGCTCTACCTTGATGACATGAGCGCCGAGGTCCTGCAGCGTATGGCTGCAAAACGGGCCTGCCAGCACATGGGTCAGATCCAGAACCGTAACGCCTGTGAGCGGGGCCATGGCCTATTCCATCCTGAATTGCTTGGCGAGCTTGAGTCCCTGTCCTTGATAATTCGACGAAATTCCCGCGCCGTAAAGTGTATCAGGCCGTTCGCTCATTCGCTCATAGACCAGACGACCGACGACTTGGCCGTGTTCCAAGACAAAGGGTGCCTCGTGGCAGCGCACTTCCAACACCCCGCGAGAGCCGGTGCCGCCTGCCGCTGCATGGCCAAAACCGGGGTCGAAAAAGCCCGCGTAATGCACGCGGAATTCGCCCACCATGGCCAGATAAGGCGCCATTTCGGCGGCGTAATCGGGGGGGATCGTCACCGCTTCGCGGCTGACGAGGATGTAGAATGCACCCGGATCAAGGATGATGCGGGCATCGGTGGCACGGACCTCTTCCCAAAAGTCGCGCGCGGGGTATTGGCCGATGCGGTCAAGGTCGATCACCCCGGTGTGGGGTTTGGCGCGGTAGCCCAAGAGATCACCCTGTGCGGGCTTGAGGTCCACCGAAAAGCCCAAGCCTTCCGAGATCACCGCCTCGCCCGAGACCAAGGTCTCGATCGCATGCAGCGCGCGAAGTTCGGCATCGGTCAGCACCGATTGCCCGGCGCGAAACCGGATCTGGTTCAGCCGTTGCCCGGCACGTACCAAGACCGAGAACGAGCGGGGGCAGACTTCGGCATAAAGCGGGCCAGTGTAACCTTCTGGAATTCGGTCAAACTCTGTGCCGCCATCGGTGATGGTGCGGGTCAAAAGGTCAAGCCGCCCGGTCGAGGATTTGGCATTGGCCACCGCCGTAATGCCATGGGGCAGGGCAAGCGATTCCATCAAGGGCACGACGTAGACGCAGCCCTTCTCCAAAACCGCGCCCTGGGTCAGGTCGACCCGGTGCATTTCGAATTCGGTCAGACGGTCGGACACGCGCGCGCCATTGCCCGCAAGGAATGAGGCGCGAACGCGGTAGGCCACGGTGCCAAGGCGCAGATCAAGGCTGGCGGGCTGAATCTGGTCGGGCAGAATCGCGGGGCTGCCGGTCAGCGTGCCGGCCGCAATCATGGCGCGCAGGGCTTGGGCGGGCAGAACTCCGGCTGTGGTCATGGCTTTGGCCCCTTTCAAAACGAAACCGCCCGCGCTGCCAGGTGGCAGGCGGGCGGCTTTGTATTGGTCGGGCCGGAGAGATTCGAACTCTCGACCTCCCGCCCCCCAGACGGACGCGCTAACCAGGCTGCGCTACGGCCCGACGAATAGGCGCTTTCATAACGATATTCCGGCGGCTCGCAAGCGGGAAAGCACATTCTTCGGCGTTCAAAGCGGGCTGGCGGCGGGCGGGGCAGCGACGCGGACCTGAAGGCTTTCCAGACGGTCGCGCAAGGCGCGCGCCGCCGGGGTGTCAAGGCTGCCCGGGGGCAGTTGACGCAGCCGGTCCACCAGACGTAACGGCGCAGGCGCAGGGGGGGCCGCCCGCGCAAAAAGTGGCAGCTCGTCGGTCAGAGCGGTGGCTGGGTTTACGCTTGCCTCGGGGGTGCCGTCGAAAGTGGTGGTTTCGGCAACGGGCGCTGCGGGGTCTGCAGTGGGCAATGCGGCGGGTGCAATAGAGCCAAGAGCACCGACATCGCTGGGCTCGGCGGCCTGTCCCCGACGCGCCCTAAGCGCCGTTTCCAGCGCGACGATCTGCGCGCTTTCGGCGGCCTCTTGCGGCAGCGCCGGAGCGGCGGGCGGGCTGAAATTGGCGGCGAGTGCGGCCTCAAGTGCGGCTTCAGCGCTTGCGCTTTCGTCGGGCAGGTCTTGCCCGGACAGAGCCACAACATGCCGAATCCCTTGTTCGCGCATCATTTTCTGTACACCGCGAATGGTTAGACCTTCATCATGCAAGAGATGTTTGATCCCCGTCAGCAGGGCCACATCGGCAGGTCGGTAATAGCGTCGACCGCCCGCCCGTTTCACTGGGCGGATCTGGGGAAAGCGGCTTTCCCAAAATCGCAGCACATGCGCCGGGATTCCAAGAAGCTCGGCCACCTCGCTGATGGTGCGAAAGGCGTCAGGCGATTTCTCCATCCGCCAACCTTTCCGTTACTTTTTCTTGCCGGCAGCGACGCGATCTTTCATCAGATGCGAGGGGCGGAAGGTCAGAACGCGGCGCGGCGAGATCGGAACTTCGTCGCCGGTCTTTGGATTGCGGCCCACACGGGCGGTCTTGTCGCGCACCGAAAAGGTGCCAAAGGACGAGATCTTTACCGTCTCGCCCGAGGCCAGCGCATCGGACATATGGGCCAGAACCGATTCAACCAGATTGGCCGATTCGTTGCGGCTGAGGCCGACTTCACGGAACACGGCCTCGGACAGGTCCATCCGCGTTAAGGTCTTATCGCTCATCATATCCCCCCCGGGTTATTCATTGCAGATTGAGCGCGATGGATTTGCGAGTCAATATCAAAGACTTGGGACGGCCAATTCATGCAAGGATTTTCGCGGTTTACCAGCGCAGAACCACCGAACCCCAAGCCAGACCACCGCCAATCGCCTCGGTGACCACCAGATCGCCCTCGCGCAGTTGGCCGCGCGCCTTGCCGACCGACAACGCCAAGGGGATTGACGCCGCCGAGGTGTTGCCGTGGTCTTGAACTGTAACGATGACCCGATCCATCGACACTTGCATCTTTTTGGCGGTGCCTTCGATGATGCGGATATTGGCCTGATGCGGCACGATCCAGTCAACATCATCGGGGGTCAACCCTGCCTTATCAAGGGCCGCATGGGCGGTTTCGGCCAGCTTTTCGATGGCATGGCGGAAGACTTCCTTGCCTTCCATCCGCAGGTGGCCGGTCTTGCCGGTCGAGGTGCCGCCGTCGACATGCAGGATGTCTTTGTAGCGGCCATCGCTGTTCAGATCGGTCGCCAGAATGCCGCGGTCCGCGTTTGTTCCGGTGCCTTCCTGAGCTTCAAGAAGCAACGCACCCGCGCCGTCACCGAACAGCACGCAGGTGCCGCGGTCGGTCCAGTCCATCAGGCGTGAAAAGGTTTCGGCCCCGATGACCAGCACGCGTTTGGCCTGACCGGCCAAGATCAGTGCATTGGCGGTGGTCAGCGCAAAGGCAAACCCGGCGCAGACGGCTTGGACGTCAAAGGCAAAGCCGCGCGTCATGCCAAGGCCGGATTGGATCATCGTGGCGCAAGAGGGGAAGGTGAAATCGGCGGTCGAGGTGGCGACGATGATCGCGTCTACATCCTCGGGGGTCAGCCCGGCATCGGCCAGCGCAGCCTGGGCCGCACGGGTGCCAAGATCGGCCGTGGTCTGGCCGGGGGCCGCAAAATGCCGCCGCTCAATCCCCGAGCGCGAGCGGATCCATTCGTCAGAGGTTTCAATCAAGGCTTCGAATTCAGAGTTGGGAACCACGCGGTCCGGCAAATAGTGCCCGACGCCCCTGACCACGGCGCGTATTGTCATTCAGCGGACCCTGCTTTTGCACCCATTGCAGCGGCATCCTGCCCCGCAAGCCCGGTGGATGCAACCCGTGCCGCGATGCGGTTGGCCAGATCGGCCCGCGACAATTGATGCGCCAGACGTACCGCCGCCGCCACACCCGTGGCATCGGCCGATCCGTGGGATTTCACCACCGTACCGTTCAGCCCCAAGAACACCCCGCCATTGGCGCGGCGCGGGTCGGTCTGGGCCTGCAGGCGGCGCAAAGACTTCATGGCCAGCAGCGCGCCCAGCTTGGCGAAGATCGTCGAGGTCAGCGCGTCACGCAAAAATATCGAAATCAGCTTGGCCGTTCCTTCGCCGGTTTTCAGCGCGACATTGCCGGTAAACCCATCGGTCACGATCACATCGACCCGGTCCGAGGGAATGTCTGACCCTTCGACAAATCCCACAAATTCATAGCCCCCCGCGGTCGCGGCGGCGGCCATTTTGGGGTAGGCCTCATGCAGTTCGGCTCGGCCTTTGTGCTCTTCGGTGCCGACATTCAACAGGCCAACGCGCGGGCAGGGCAGGTTCAGGCTGTTGCGGGCATACGACGCACCCATGGCGGCATATTGCAAAAGATCGGCTGCATCGGCCTTTACGTCCGCGCCCACATCCAGCATCACGTTAAAGCCAGCCGGGTTGCGCGAGGGCCAATAGCAGGCAATCGCCGGGCGGTTCACGCCGGGCAATTTACGCAGCCGCAGCATGGCCACGGCCATCAAGGCACCGGTGTTGCCACAAGACACCGCCACCGTCGCCTCGCCGTTTTTCACCGCATCAATGGCGGAAAACATCGACGTGCCTTGACCGTGGCGCATCACCTGACTGGGCTTATCCGCCATGGTGACTACCCGGTCGGCATGGCGCAGGTCAACGCGGCCGGCGAGCGCTGGCGCGCGCGCCAAAAGCGGGCCCAGCACCGCCTGATCGCCATGCAGAATGAACAGTGCATCAGGCAATTCGACAGCCGAAAGTGCAAGACCGGCGACAATTGCCGCCGGCCCACGATCACCGCCCATCGCATCGATGGAAATAACGGTCTGGGAAGGCCCCGTGCGCCCTGCAACCGTGTCAGCCGGAATGGAATTTCCGTTGGTCATAGGTCAGGCGCGGCAGGGCAGCGGCTTACGCCGCGTCCTCGTCCACTTCGCCGACGCGGGTCGCCACGACTTCACGCGCGTCATAATGGCCGCAGGCCGGGCACACGTGGTGCGGGCGCTTCAGCTCGCCACAGTTCGAGCATTCCTGCGGGTTGCCAGCAACCAGCGCGTCATGCGAACGGCGCATGTTGCGGCGCGATTTGGTGGTGCGGTTCTGCGGGACAGCCATGTCTCGACCTCGAATTAAGGGGGACAGGCCCCGGATTTTCCTTTGATTTCAGAAGCATCTGCCAAGCAAACAGGCTCGGCCAAAAGACCCCGAATGAGCGGCGGAACATAGTGGGATTCCGTGCGGGCGCAAGCCCCTTTCTTTAGCCTTCGGATGTCGGTTCGGAATCAGGCTTTTTCAGTTTGTCGGCAAGGGCCGAGAGCCCAGCAAAGGGCTTGAGGTCGGTGTCGCCCAAAGGTGTGACACCGGGCGGTGCAAAGACCGCTTCACCCAAGGCGGCCCCAGGCGCGCGTGGGTAGAGCGGCAGCGCAAGCGCCAGGGCCTCAGCGGCAATTTCGGCGACATCAATCACCTCGGGCAGGGGGTCGATCTCGGCATCTGGTATTTCGATCTCCTCTGCCTCGGGGGCTGTCATATCGGCTTGAAACCGGCGGTGGACGGATTCTCTTATGATGCAGGGCACCGGGGCCATAGTCACCGAACAGGGCTGCACGGCGGCGGCGGTCAGGTCGGCCACCAGATCAAAATCATGCCGCCCGGAAGGTCGAATCTCGCCGCTGAGGCGCAGCTTGGAAAGGTCCAAAAGGCCAAGGGCCGCCGCAATGGCTGCGCGGCCTGCGGCGTCGGGGCGGAAATCAAAGCGCGTGGGTTTGCGCGTGGCCAAGGATTGCGTGCGAAAGGGCAGGCTCGGCATGCCAGTGCCGTCGGGTCCGGTTGACGCCGCAGGGGCTGAGGAGGGGGGCAGATCGCGCTTGGTCGTCATCTGTCGTCCTTTCGGTCGGGCGGGCCCTGGTGACGCTTGCGCGCCGCAAGGGTGTTTGCATTCTTGAACCGAGCCCGATCCCACTGTAAGCCTTGGCCAAGGGGCGCGCGCCTGTCCTTGCCTGTCGATAGTGCCGCACGGCGCCGCTTGCAAGGCCGGGACAGGTGCCGGGGCCTTTAAGATTGAGGCCTGTAAGATTGGGTCTGTTAGGATCAGGGGACGTGCATGTCGAAAGCAGTCAATACGCGTGTGTCGGGCTGGGGTCGGGCCGTTCGGCTGACAGTGGCCGGGCTTGCGCTGGCAGCACTTGCAGCCTGTAGCCCGGTGTTTCGCAACCATGGCTATGTTCCTTCAGAAGAGGAACTGGCGCTGATCGAGGTTGGGCTGGACACCCGCGAGACGGTGGCAGCCACTCTTGGCCGTCCTTCGGGGCAGGGTCTGTTGAATGATGTGGGCTGGTTTTATGTACAAAGCCGGTGGAGACAATCCGGCGCGCTGGCACCTAAGGAGATTGACCGGCAGGTGGTCTCGATCACCTTCACCCAAGAGGGCAAGGTCGAGAATGTTGAGCGTTTTGGCCTTGAAAATGGCCAAGTCGTAGCCATCTCGCGCCGGGTGACCGACAGCAACATCAAGGGCGTGGGCTTCTTGCGCCAGCTTTTGGGCAATATCGGACGGCTTAGGGCAGATCAGTTCGTCGACTGATGTTTAGCCGCCTGTACGAATTGAAAGGGCCGCCCAGAGGGGCGGCCTTTTTCTTACTCTTGGGGTTCAAAGCGAACCGCAACCCCGTTGATGCAGTAGCGCAGGCCCGTGGGCGGCGGGCCATCGGGGAAGACGTGGCCAAGATGGGCATCGCAGCCATGGCAGGTCACCTCGGTGCGCACCATGTAAAGGCTGCGGTCCTCATGCTCTGTGACCATGTCATTGGGCAGGGCTGCGTTAAAGCTGGGCCAGCCACAGCCCGATTCGAACTTGGTCGAGGCGTCGAACAAGGCCGCGTCACAGCACATACAGTGATAGGTGCCAGGACCTTTGGGAAAGCCGGGGTGGCTGAAAGGCCGTTCAGTTGCCGCGCGGCGGGTGACCTGAAAGGCCAGTTCCCCCAGCTTTGCCAGCCATTCGTCATCGGTTTTCATCAGCTTGTTCATCGTGTCCTCCTGCAGCGGGCTGCACCCAACCGCTTGCGCGGACGCCCATCCTGCAGCAAACCTAGCGCCGGGCGCAAAGAATTCCAACCATACGCCGATCTGAGGGAGGACAGACAGGGTGCTGATGCAGACGGGGGGATTGGTGGCGCGGTTGGCCGAAGGGCCGGCAGATCTTGTGCGGGCGCAAGAGTTGCGGCACCTGCGTTTTCGCGCCGCGCGGGGCCTAAGCGCGCCGGGCGGGCGCGAGGTGGACCGCTTTGATGACCTGTGCCAGCACGTGCTGATCGAAGATGGCTCGGGCAGGCTTTTGGGGGGCTTCCGCGCGTTCATCTTGCCAGCGCAGCGGCTTGGTGAGAGTTATTCTGCTCAGTTTTATGATCTGACCCCGCTTAGCATCCAGCCCGGCCCGATGATGGAGTTGGGGCGGTTTTGCACCCACCCCGAGGCCAGCGATCCCGATGTGCTGCGCCTTGCCTTGGCGGCGATCACCCGGTTGGTTGAGACGGCGGGCGTGACGCTGATGTTCGGCTGCACCTCGTTTCCCGGCGCGGACCCGGCGCGCCATGCATCGGCTTTGGCCCATCTGGGACAGCATCATCTGGCACCCGCAGGCCAAGGGCCGGGGCGGGGCGGCGCGGCATCTGTAACGCTGCCCAAACATGCGGGCGACATGGGCCGGACGCCTGTGGCATTGCCACCCCTCTTGCGCAGTTACTTGGCTCTGGGTGGCTGGGTCAGCGACCATGCGGTGATCGACCCCGATCTGGATACGCTCCACGTCTTTACCGCCGTCGAAGTGGCGCGCATCCCGCCCGCGCGGCTGCGGTCGCTGCGGGCCTTGGCAGGATAGGGCGTAAATTCTTGGAAAGAATTTTGCCAAATTTCTTCGGAAAGAAATTTGGGTCGGTTGACGGCGCGCGCGTGCCCGCATAGCTGCACCGCCATGGCACGCGCACCCCTTCTTCAGCTTTCCGGTATTTCGCTGACCTTCGGCGGCAATCCGGTGTTCGACAACCTTGACCTTGTGGTCCAACCCGGCGACCGCGTCGCTTTGGTGGGGCGAAACGGATCGGGCAAGTCTACCCTCATGAAAGTCATGGCAGGGCTGGTTGACCCTGACGCGGGCCTGCGCGTTGTGCCGCCCGGTGTCTCGGTTGGCTATATGGAGCAGGACCCCGATCTGTCGGGCTATGCGACATTGGGCGATTACGCCGCCAGCGGTTTGCCCGAGGGGGAGAGTTATAAGGTGTCCGTCGTGGCCGAGGGGCTGAAGTTCAACCCCGACACGCCAGTTTCCACAGCCTCGGGCGGTGAACGGCGGCGCGCAGCCTTGGCCAAGCTTATGGCTGAGGCTCCGGAGCTGATGCTTTTGGACGAGCCGACCAACCACTTGGACATCCAAGCCATCGAATGGCTGGAGGCCGAGTTGAAATCGACCCGCTGCGCCTTTGTCTTGATCAGCCATGACCGCGCGTTCCTACGCGCCCTCACCAAAGCCACCCAGTGGATTGATCGGGGCGAGGTGCGCCGCCGCGAGACCGGGTTTGACGGCTTTGAAGAGTGGCGCGAAACCGTCTGGGCCGAGGAGGATGAGGCGCGTCACAAGCTGGATCGCAAGATCAAGCATGAGGCGAAATGGGCTGTTGAGGGCATTTCCGCCCGCCGCAAGCGCAACATGGGCCGCGTGCGCGCTTTGGCCGATCTGCGCGCCGAACGTTCGTCCCAGATCCGCCGTCAGGGCACTGCGGCAATGGAGTTTGACGGCGGCGTTGTCAGCGGCAAGAAGGTGATCGAGGCGGTGGGGATTTCCAAATCCTTCGGCGACAAGACACTCATCAAGGATTTTGATCTGCGCATCCTGCGCGGGGACCGGGTGGCTTTTGTCGGCCCGAACGGGGTTGGCAAGACCACGCTGTTGAAAATGCTGGTCGGCCAGTTGGAGCCTGACAGTGGCAGCGTCAAGCTGGGCACCAACCTTGAGATCGCCGTTTTCGATCAGACGCGCGCGCAGCTTGATCCCGAGGCCAGCCTTTGGGAAAATCTGACGGGCGATCCTTTGATGAGCGTCTCGGGTGCCTCGGATCAGGTGATGGTTCGCGGCACGCCGAAACACGTGGTGGCTTATCTGAAGGATTTCCTTTTTGACGAACGCCAAGCTCGCGCGCCGGTCAAGGCGCTGTCGGGCGGCGAAAAGGCGCGGCTTTTGTTGGCCAAGCTGATGGCGCGGTCGTCCAACCTGTTGATCTTGGACGAACCGACCAATGATCTGGACGTGGAAACGCTGGATCTTTTGCAGGATATTTTGGGCGAGTATGACGGCACGGTATTGCTTGTCAGCCATGACCGCGATTTCATCGACCGCGTGGCCACGGCGACCGTGGCGCTTGAGGGCAATGGCCGCGCCACCGCCTATCCGGGGGGCTGGTCGGATTATGCCGCACAGCGCGGGGCAGACGCGTTGGAAATGCCAAAGAAATCAGGATCTTCCCATGTAAACCTGCGCGATGACGTGAAGAAGCTCAGCGAAGGTCTCAGCTTTACCGAGAAAAAGCGGCTTGAGGCTTTGCCCGGCATCATGCAACGCCTTGAAGCCGAGATCAATAAACTGACCGATTTCCTGTCAGATGCCGAGATGTTCACGCGCGAGCCCGTCAAGTTCCGCAAGGCAACCGAGGCGATTGCCGAGCGCCAACAAGCGCTTGCAGCAGCGGAAGAGGAATGGCTGGCGCTGGCCGAACGAGACGGTTGAGCCGCTAGATCAACTCGGCCACCACCTGCGGGACCATCATCACATCCTCGCGCGTGCAGTCAAACTGGCCGACCTGCACGCGGATCACATAGGTGCCCTTGTGACGGGTTTGCGTCAGATAGATCCGACCTTCATCATTGATGCGGGTCAACAGCGCCTCGGTCGCGGCATCATCCTTCAGCGCAAAGGTGAACAGCGACAGGCGCGGTTCCGTGGTTATGGTCACGCCGGGCAGGACGCGCAGGGCCTCGCAAGCCTCATGCGCCCATGTCACATGGTTGCGGATGCGTGTGCGCAGACCTTCCAGCCCATAGGCGCGCAAGGTGAACCACAGTTTCAGCGCGCGGAATCGGCGGCCCAGCGGCACCGTCCATTCGTTGAAGTTGACGATGTCCTCTTTGCCGGCGGTTTCCAGATAGCTGGGGCGAAGGCCAAGGGTTTTGACCTGTGGGGTGGGGTCACGCAGGAACTGCACGGCACAGTCAAACTGCGCGCCAAGCCATTTGTGCGGGTTGAACACAATGCTGTCGGCGGCCTCGATCCCGGCCCAGAGCTCGCGGAATTCAGGCGCGATCATCGCCGATCCGGCCCATGCGGCATCGACATGCACCGGCAGTCCGGCGGCATGGGCAACGGTGATGCATTCGCCGATGCGGTCAAAGGCACCCACGCTGGTGCCCCCGGCGCACAGGATCACCCCGGCAGGACGCAGCCCTGCGGCACGGTCCGCCGCAATGGCCCCAGCCAAAGCGCCGGGCTTCATCGACAGGCTTTGATCCGTCGGGATTTTCACAAGGTTCTCTTGCCCGATACCTGCGATTCTGACCGCCTTATCCACGCTGGAATGGGTCTCGGCGCTGGCATATAGCCGCAAGGTGGGCTGGCCTGACAAACCTTTGACATTGCCTTGAAACGCCAACGCCTGTTCGCGCATCGTCAGCACGGCGGACAGGGTGGCGGTCGTGGCGCTGTCATGGATGGTGCCGGTAAACCCTTCGGGCAGGCCCAAGGACTGGCGCAGCCATTGGATCATCACCTGTTCAATCTCGGTGATCGCGGGCGAGGTTTGCCAGATCATCCCTTGGGCGGCGATGGCATTGGCCAGTTGTTCAGCCAGCATCGAGGCAGGGGCGGCATTGGCCGGGAAATAGGCGAAAAAGCGCGGGTGCTGCCAATGGGTGATTCCGGGCGGCACGATACGGTCAAAATCGGCAAAAATCTCTGCCATCGGTTCGGGCGCTTCGGGCGGGCCGGGCGGCAACTGGCCTGAAATCGCGCCGGGCACCAAGGGCGCACGCACCGGGCGGTCGCGCAAGGCGGCGTGGTACTCGGTTGCCCAATCGGCTGCGCGTTTGGACCAATGGTTCAGCTCATCATGGTTCATGCCAGGCTCCCTTACCGGCGAGAGACAAGCGGAAAAGGCTTGGCGGAGCAAGGGAATTGCGCTAGGGCAGGGTAATGGAACAACAGCGCACCTTCGGCATTTGCTGCATTACCTGCTGACATAGGTCACGCGGGCTCGTCTCCATTCCCTGATAAGGATCACGACAAACCCGCGCCATAGGGCGAGCGACGGGAAAGAACATGGTCACGATCAGGCTGCACAATTCAAAGACCCGCCGGAAAGAGGACTTTGTGCCCTTGGACCGGAACAATGTGCGGATGTATGTCTGCGGCCCCACAGTCTATGATCGCGCGCATTTGGGCAACGGGCGGCCAGTGGTGGTGTTCGACACGCTCTATCGGCTTTTGCGCCATGTATATGGCGAGGGCCATGTGACCTATGTGCGCAATTTCACCGACGTGGACGACAAGATCAACGCCACTGCCGCCGCGCGCAAGGCGGCGGGCGATCTGCGCTCGATGGAAGCACTGATCCATGAGCGGACCGAGGAAACCATCGGCTGGTATCACGCGGATATGGACGCTCTGGGGGCGCTGCGCCCAAACTTTGAACCGCGCGCGACCCAATACATCGGGCCGATGGTGGCGATGATCGAAGGGCTGATCGCGGGCGGGCATGCTTATGCCAAGGACGGCCATGTGCTGTTTCGTGTACGGTCGTACAAAGACTATGGCGCGCTGTCGGGCCGGTCGGTCGATGACATGATCGCAGGCGCGCGGGTGGAGGTGGCCCCCTTCAAGGAAGACCCGATGGATTTCGTGCTGTGGAAGCCGTCATCGGAAGAAGAGCCGGGCTGGACCAGCCCTTGGGGGCGCGGGCGTCCGGGCTGGCATATCGAATGCTCGGCCATGAGCTATGAGCTTTTAGGGCCGTCGTTCGACATTCATGGCGGGGGTTTGGATCTGCAGTTCCCGCACCATGAGAACGAGGTCGCCCAATCCTGCTGCGCCCATCCCGAGGCCAGCTTTGCCCGCTATTGGATGCACAATGAAATGTTGCAGGTCGAGGGCAAGAAGATGTCCAAGAGCTTGGGCAATTTCTTCACCGTGCGGGATTTGCTGGATCAGGGCGTGCCGGGTGAGGTGATCAGGTTTGTGTACCTGAGCACCCATTACCGCAGCCCGATGGACTGGACGGCGGAGAAGCGTGTTGAAGCGGAAGCTAAACTATTTGGCTACATCGAACTTATTGCCCGATATGGCGATTTGGACGAGGCCAAGAAGCTCCAGCCAGAGGATGTAGTTATCTCTGCTTTGGCAGACGACTTGAACACGCACGAAGCCCTGAGAGGATTGAGCGCTTTGAATGGGGCTGGTGACGCTAGCCGACTTGCTCGAAACATTGAGTTCCTTGGCTTGATGTCATGGAAGCAAATTGGACTCAAAGTTGCTGCTTACCGGGCTGCGCTATACGCGTTACCAGCTTTGGCTGAAAGGCTACAATCCTTACGCGAGGTTGCGAAACTGTCGAAAGACTTTAGTGCGGTTGACAACTTAAAACGGCAGATAGCAGCGGCAAATTTTTCTGTCATGATGAGTAAGACCGTGGTGACCATTCGACCAGAAATGGACTTCGATCTCGCTAAGTTGGAAGCTCTCAAATGACCCGCGAGCGCCTTTATCTCTTCGACACCACGCTGCGGGATGGGCAGCAGACCCAAGGCGTGCAGTTTTCCGCGCTTGAAAAGGTCCAGATCGCGCAGGCGCTTGACGCGCTTGGCATCGACTATATCGAAGGCGGCTGGCCGGGGGCGAACCCCACAGATTCCGAATTCTTCGCCACCGCCCCGAAAACCCGCGCAACGATGACCGCCTTTGGCATGACCAAACGGGTGGGGCGGTCGGCCGAGAATGACGATGTGCTGGCCGCTGTGCTGGATGCTCGCACGCCCGCCGTGTGCCTTGTGGGCAAAACGCATGATTTTCATGTGAAAACCGCGCTGGGTTGCACCTTGGACGAAAATCTTGAGGCGATTGGCGCCTCCATCGCGCACTGCGTCGCCAAGGGCCGCGAGGCGCTGTTTGACGCCGAGCATTTCTTTGACGGCTACAAGGCAAATCCTGATTACGCGCTGGCATCTCTGCGCGCCGCCCATGAGGCAGGCGCGCGTTGGCTGGTGCTGTGCGACACCAACGGCGGCACGCTGCCGACCGAGGTGGGCCGGATCGTGGCAGAGGTAATCGCGGCGGGCATCCCCGGAAGCCGTCTGGGCATTCATTGCCATGACGACACCGGCAACGCCGTGGCCAATTCTTTGGCGGCGGTGGAGGCAGGCTGTCGGCAGATTCAAGGCACGCTGAACGGGCTGGGGGAACGCTGCGGCAACGCAAATCTGGTGACGCTGATCCCGACGCTGCTGCTGAAGGAGCCGTATAAATCCGGTTTAGAAACAGGGGTTTCCGATGCGGGTCTCACCCAGCTTCTGAAGATCAGCCGCAGTCTGGATGACATTCTGAACCGCGTGCCCTTGCGGTCCGCGCCTTATGTCGGCGCATCCGCTTTTGCCCATAAGGCGGGCCTGCACGCCAGCGCCATTTTGAAAGACCCCACCACCTATGAGCATGTCCCACCCGAGGCCGTGGGCAATGCGCGGGTGATCCCGATGTCCAATCAGGCGGGGCAGTCGAACCTGCGCGCACGGCTGGTCTCGGCAGGCATCGAGGTGGACGCCAAGGATGCCCGTCTGGGCCGGATTCTTGAGATCATCAAAGAGCGTGAGGATCAGGGCTATGCCTATGACGGCGCGCAGGCGAGTTTTGAGATCCTTGCCCGGCGGGAATTGGGGCTGTTGCCGCAGTTCTTTGAGGTGAAGCGCTACCGGGTCACGGTGGAGCGGCGGAAGAACAAATACGACAGCATGGTCAGCCTGTCTGAGGCCGTGGTGGTCGTGAAGATCGGCGAGCGCAAGGCGATGTCGGTCAGTGACAGTATGGATGAGACTGGGCAAGACCATGGCCCGGTGAACGCCTTGTCCAAGGCGCTGTCCAAGGATCTTGGCCCCTATCAGGCCTGCATTGACGACATGAAACTCGTTGATTTCAAGGTGCGTATCACCAATGGCGGCACCGAGGCCGTGACGCGGGTCATCATCGACAGCGAAGACAGCGCAGGCCGTCGCTGGCAGACCGTGGGCGTTTCGGCCAATATCGTGGACGCGAGTTTTGAGGCGCTTTTGGATGCGATCAACTGGAAACTCGTGCGGGATATGTAGAATGGGGCAAGGTTGATGACCATTCCGTCTTGGGCCTTTGTGGTGGGTGGTTTGGCGGCCACACCTGCTGTCGCGCTTGTCTTGGCGCTGTGGCCGTGGGGCGCGACCAAAGAGCCTGAGGGCGGATTGGATTTCACGGCGACACTTGGCGCTTCCCATCAGGCTTTGCCAATGGCCAGCCTGACGCGACGTGACGGCACTCAGCAGGCCTTTCGTTTTGTCGATGGACCGGACGGCACGCCGCTGGTGGTGATGATCCACGGCTCGGGCTGGCATGGCAGGCAGTTTGAGGGTTTGGCGGCGCAGGTGGGGGCGGTGGCAGATGTTGTTGTGCCGGATTTGCGCGGTCACGGCGTTGAACCCGAACGGCGCGGCGATGTCGATTACATCGGGCAGTTTGAAGATGATCTGGCCGAATTGATCGCGGCGCGCGCCAAGCCGGGGCAGAAGGTCATCTTGCTTGGCCATTCGTCGGGTGGCGGGTTGGTGGTCCGCTTTGCGGGCGGCGCGCGTCGTGACGTGATTGATGGGGCCGTGCTTTTGGCGCCGTTCCTGCACCATTCGGTCCCCACCACGCGCAAGAATTCGGGCGGTTGGGCGACAGTCAACCTGCGCCGCATGATTGGCCTGTCGATCCTGAACACCTTGCAGATGACGGCGCTGAACCATCTTCCCGTGATTCGCTTTGCCATGCCCGCGGCTGTGCTGGACGGGCCTTTGGGGGCGACGGCGACCACGGAATACAGCTATCGGCTGAACACGTCTTTCGCGCCCCGGTCAAAGTGGCAGGCGGATGTAGCAGCCTTGCCGCCCTTTTTGTTGCTGGCCGGGCGGCAGGATGAGGCTTTTGTGGCTGATGCTTACAAGCCTGAACTGTCGGCGCATAATCCTTCCGGGGCTTACGAACTGATCGACGGCGTCGGCCATCTTGCGGTGGTGGATGCCCCAAGAACTGCGGCGGCGGTCAGCGCCTTTGTTGCGGGGTTTAGATGACGCTCGAAGCCTGCGCCGAGCTTGTCAGCCGGGGTGACCCCGACCGCTTTGCCGCCGTGATGGCCGCACCTGTGGCTGCGCGCGCGCGGCTGTTTCCGCTTTATGCCTTTAACCTTGAAGTGGCGCGCGCGCCTTGGGTGTCGAAAGAGCCGATGATCGGCGAAATGCGCCTGCAATGGTGGCGCGATGTGGTGGCTGAACCCGGTCCTCGTGCGCATGAGGTGGCGGGGCCGTTTCATGCTTTGATCCAAGAGGCGGGCTTGCCCTTGGATGTGATCGATCGGCTGATCGAGGCGCGAGTTCAGGATGTTTACGGCGTGCCCTTTGAGGATAGGGTCGCGTTTGACGCCTATCTGGACGCCACGGCGGGGGGGCTGATGTGGCTGGCCTCGGCCTGTGTGGGCGGCAGGGATGAGGCGGGCGCGCGGGGTTTGGGCTGGGCGCTTGGGCTGGCCAATTACCTGCGCGCCGTGCCTGAGTTGGAGGCGCGTGGGCGTCACCCTTTGCCCGATGGGCAGGCGGAGGCGATACAAGATCTGGCCAAAGACGGATTGCAGCGGCTGGCGACCGCGAAGGGCAGGGTGCCCATGGCGGCCGCTTTGGCCGCTTGGCAGGCACGGGGTCTCTTGCGCCAAGTGATGGCCGATCCGCGCGTGGTCGCTGATGGGGCAATGGGCCTGTCAGAATTTGGTCGGCGGGGCTGGTTGGTGTGGGCCGCCTTCACCGGGCGGATTTAGCCGCCTGCGGTATCACCTCGTCTCACGCGGCTGCATCCACAGCCAGATCAGCGCGCCTCCGGCCAGCACCAGGAACGGCAGCATGGCCATGTTGACCAATTGCCAGCCTGTCTCGACCGACCCGCCCGAGCAGTTCATCAGCCCGCCCGATGAGAATGAGGCCATGGTGACGCCGCCGAACACGATAAGGTCATTCAATCCCTGCAGGCGGCCGCGCTCTTCGGGGCGTTGGGCGTTGGTCAGCATGGTGGTCGCGCCGATAAAGCCAAAGTTCCAGCCGATGCCCAAAAGGATGAGCGCGATGAAGAAATTCTCCAGTTCCACCCCCGACATGGCGACCGCGCCCGATCCGGCAAGGATGGTGAGGCCAATGGCGATCACTTTCTCGACGCCAAGGCGGGCAATGACATGGCCGGTGATAAAGCTGGGCGCATACATCGCCAGAACATGTGCGGTCACAACATCGGCCGCATCGGCGGTTTCAAACCCACAACCGACAACCGCCAAGGGCGAAGATGTCATCACAAGGTTCATCAGCGCATAGGACACGGTTGCACAGATCATCGCCACCGCGATGGTGGGGGTGCGGATCATCTCGGCCCGTGTGCGGCCCACCGGGCTGCCCTGAGCGGGCGTGCGCGGCTTCGGGATGCGCAGGCCAATGAACAGGAACATGCCCAGAAGGTTCAGCGCGATGACCGCAAGGTAAGTGCCAAGGAAGGGCACCACCATAGATTCCGCCGTGACCTTCACCAGTTGCGGGCCAACCACCGCCGACAAAAGCCCCCCCGCCATGACCCAGGAAATCGCCTTGGGCCGGAAGGCGTCCGAGGCGGTATCGGCGGCGGCAAAGCGGTAAAAGCCCTGCGCGCTCATATAGATACCGGTCAGGAGTGAGCCGAGCAGGAACAGCGGGAAGGACGAAAGCATCAGCCCCACCGCACCAATTGCAGCGCCCAAAGCACCGCCCAAAGCCCCTGCCACGAACCCCGCCGTGCGGCCGTATTTCGCCATGAAACTGGAAATCGGCGTGGCCGTCAGCATGGAGCCGATGACGATAAAGCTCATCGGCATCTGCGCACCCAAAATCGCTTGGGCTGCCACCAGCACCAGAACGTTGCGTTTGGCGAGGTTGTCGTCGATGTCGTGGGGCATGGGGGGCCTTTGGTCTTGTGTTGGCCTAGGGCTATGCCTGGCCGTGGGGCGGGGCAAGGGGAAAAACGCGGGGCAGCAGCGGGATGTAACGGGTGATGTGACGTGTAATGTGACGGGCCTTGCCTTTTCGCCCCACCTCGCCATGCTTTGCCCATGGTAGGACGGATCATCACAACACTCGATTGCGTGGCCGAAGGGGCCGACTGGCTGGCCCGCGCCGAGCCGCGCTTTGCCCATGCGCTGACGCTTGTCGGCCCTTTGCCCCTTCGCCGTCAGCCGGATGGCTTTGCTGCGCTTTTGGATGCGATTGTTGGCCAGCAGGTTTCGGTCGCCTCGGCCGATGCGATCTGGCGGCGGATGGAGGCGGCTGGCTTGACCGACCGCGCCGCGCTGGCGGTTGCCTCGGATGAGGCCTGCCGCGCGGTTGGCCTGTCGCGCCAAAAGGCGCGCTATGGTCGGGCGCTGGCGGAATCGGCCATCGATTTTGACGCGCTGCGCGGTTTGCCCGACGCGCAGGTCATGCATGTGCTGACCGAAGTTCCCGGCATCGGCACCTGGACGGCCGAGATCTACGCCATGTTTGCGCTTGGCCGGGCCGATGTCTTTGCCCCCGGTGATCTTGCGTTGCAAGAGGCGGCGCGGGTGCTCTTTGATCTGCCAGACCGCCCGAAAGAGCGCGCCCTGCGCGCCATGGCCGAGGCGTGGAGCCCGTGGCGATCGGTTGCGGCGACGCTGCTTTGGGCCTACTACCGGGTCGCGAAATCACGGGAAGGCATCAGATGACGCGCGAGTTAAAGTTTGGGCGGGTGGCGGCCGCCAAGGGGCAGGCCACATCGCTGGTGGTGTTCTTGCATGGCTATGGTGCGGATGGGGCCGATCTATTGGGTTTGGCCGATCCTATTGCGCCGCATCTGCCGAACACGGTCTTTATGGCCGCCGATGCGCCAAGCCCCTGCGCGGGCAATCCCTTTGGCCGCCAATGGTTCCCGATCCCACGCTTTGATGGGTCAACCGAGGTGGAGGCCGCGGTCGAGATGAACCGCGCCGCCGAGGATTTGAACGCCTTTCTCGATCAGCGTCTGGCCGAGGAAGGGCTGACGCCCGCCGCGCTTGCGCTGATCGGGTTTTCCCAAGGTGCGATGATGAGCCTGCATGTCGCCCCCCGCCGTGATCAGCCAATGGCCGGGGTTGTGGCGATTTCGGGAAAGCTGATGCTGCCGCAGCATTTGGCCGAAGAGGCCAAGGTCAAACCGCCGGTGATGCTGATTCATGGCGACCGCGATGATGTGGTGCCGTTTCAGGAAATGCAGGCGGCAGGCAATGCGCTGGTGACGGCGGGTTTCCCAACCTTTGGCCATGTCATGCAAGGCACCGGGCATGGCATTGCGCCAGATGGGCTGGGGGTGGCGATGCAGTTTTTGAAGGAACGGCTTCCCGGCTAAGGGCTTAGCCCTTGCCACCGCCCGCCAGATAGGCCGCGCATCCGGTGAGTGCGGCGTAGTCGTCCTCAACGATGGTGACCGCAAAATTGCCCATGAACTCGGCAAAACGCCCCTTGTCGCGGAAGTGACGGCTGAGTTCCATCTGATCGAAATAGGGCTGCATGGCGCGGGCCATGCCTCCGATCAGATAAATGCCGCCAAAGGGCAGGTGGATGAGAGCAAGGTTGCCCAATTCTTGACCGAGCAGGTGAATATACAACCGCACAGCCTCTGCCGCCAAGGCCTCACCCGCCGCCATGTCAGCCATAATCTCGGCGCCACGCTTGGTTGACCCAATTCCAGCCTCATGGGCGACAAAGGCATAGACCCGCTCCAGCCCCCGGCCTGCCAGCACATCTTCTACCCCGGCGAAGCCATGGGCATGGGGGCCGACATGGGCCACGAACTGTGCCAGACGTTGGTCTTCCTCGGTCCGCACAGGCATCGAGATATGGCCGCATTCGCTGGCGGCCACCACACGGCCCCATGGGGTTTCATGCACGGGGGCTGCGTTCATACCAGTGCCAAGGCCCACCACCAGCATGGCCGCGCCGGGTTTGGAAGGGCCTTCGATCACCGGTCGCAAATGCCGGGGGTCGATGCGGCCTAAGGCATGACCCTGCGCCTGAAGATCGTTCAGAATGGCGCAACGCGTGGTGCCTGTCGCTGCCGTCAGCCCAGGCCCGGCGATTGTCCAATCCAGATTGGTCATGCTGGCCACGCCATCGCGCACCGGCCCTGCAGCGGCCACGCAAACGCCCGAAGCAGATGCGGTTGCCGTCTCTTCCAGATAGCGTTGCAGCACCGATTCCAGATCGGCAAACTCGGCATTGGCATAGCGGCGGATGCTGTCTTGGCGCACCGAAACGCCATCGGCCAAGGCCACACGGGTGTTGGTGCCGCCGATATCTGCAACCAAGGCCGGGGTGGTTGACGAAAGCTGGGTCATGGACAGATACCTGAAGGCAGAACGCTGTGGGTTCTAACCCCTTTGCGGGGAATCACAAGCTGGAAGGCAGCCTGGAAAGACGGTCTGGAAAAGCCGGTGGCGCAATCAGCCCTGGCAAAAGCCGGGCCAGCACCTGGGCACCGGGCGTGTCGTCGGTTGCACAATACCGCGCCAGCACAATCGCCTCGGCCCCGGCATCGGTTACCGGGCGCGTCACCAGCGCGCGGCCATCTTGCGACAGGCGTGCAGCGGGGTTGGTATAAGACAGCCCCACCCCCAGCCCATTGGCCGCAAGGCTGCGCATCAGATCAAGGCTGGCTGCACGATGGGCGATGCGCGGCACCAACCCCGCGCGGGCAAACAGCGCCCGCATATGGCTGATCGACAGGCCCTGATCGGTCAGGATCAAGGGTTGATCGGCCAGATCATTCAGCGTCAATGCTGCGTTTGCCGCCAGCGGGTGGCTTGCTGCCAACACCGCATGGGGCGGAATATGTCCCAAGCTTTGACGTGTGATGTCATCCTCCAGCCCCAAATCCCATGTCAGCGCCAGATCGGCCTTGCCTTGGCGCAGCGCGGCGGCCAGATCTTCGAACTCCATCAGGCTGGGGATCAGGTGCAATCCCGGCGCTTGCCTGCCCACCGCCGCCAAAAGCGGGCCAAGGCAAGAGGCCGCCAGATCCTTGAACACCGCCAATCGCAAGGTCTGCCCCGCCAGCCGCGTCGGATCGGCCAAGGTCGACAGCACCGCGACCGCCTCTTCGGCCTTGGTCAGCCAGTGCTGCCCAAAGCTCGTCGGCATCAGCCGACCGCCGGGACGGCGCAGGAACAAGGGCTGGCCCAGATGCGCCTCAAGCTGCGCTAGCGCAACTGACAGCGCGGGCTGGCTGACATGCAGCGCGGCTGCCGCCGCACTCATCCCGCCATGGACGCCCACGGCCACGGCATATTCGATCTGGCGCAGGGTCAGCGATAACATCAGGTTATACCTGTCATTAAAGGGTATGATTTGTGCAAATGGTAAGACCGCGCCATAGCTTTGGCAACTGCATCAAGGAGGGCAAGGCATGACAACCATCGTCACCGATCAAATGATCGAGGACTTCCAGCGCGACGGGGCCGTTCTGGTCAAGGGGCTTTGGAAAGATTGGGTCGAACCTTTGCGCGCCGGGATTGAGCGCAACATGACCGAACCGGGACCCTATGGCGCGGAAAACCTCAAACCCGGTGAGGGGGGGCGGTTCTTCGACGACTATTGCAACTGGACCCGCATCCCCGAGTTCGAGAAGGTGATCAAGGGCTCGGACGTGGCGCAGGTGGCGGCCAAGCTGATGGGATCACAGCGCGTGCAGATGTTCCACGACCATGTGCTGGTCAAGGAACCCGGCACGTCAAAGCCCACACCTTGGCATCAGGACGGCCCCTATTACTTTGTCCAAGGCCGCCAGACCGTGTCCTTCTGGTCGCCGATGGATCCGGTGAAAGAGGCCTCTTTGCGCTGTGTCGCGGGCAGCCACCGTTGGGAGAAAGAGGTTTTGCCGACGCGTTGGCTGGCAGAGACCAGTTTCTACCCCGACAGTGACCGCTATATGCCCGTGCCGGACCCCGACGCCGAAGGCATGCGCGTGCTGGAATGGCACATGGAGCCGGGCGACGCCGTGGCCTTTGATTATCGAACGCTGCACGGCGCGCGTGGAAACACCACCGCCTCTCGTCGGCGGGCGTTTTCGTTGCGGCTTTTGGGTGATGATGCGCGCTATGTCACCCAGCCCGGGCGCACATCGCCGCCCTTTCCGGGGCATGACATGGTTGAAGGCCAAGTGTTGCGGCAGGACTGGTTCCCCTTCCTGATCTAACGCCCCGACAAAACCCTGGCCTGCTTGCGGCAGCGCAGCGGGTTGCCTCTTGAATGCTTTGGGCAGATGCTGCGACCAAAGGAGCATAGCTATGACCGAGCCCGCCATCGAGCACCGCCCGCGCACCTACCCCGCGCCCCAGTTTCCGCCGCGAAAGCCAAAACTCTTTGCCCGCACGCCTCCAGCGATCTTCCCCTCGATCTTGGGGCTCTTGGGTTTGGGTCTGGCCGCGCGCAGGGGTGCCGAGGTGCTGGGCCTTGACCAAAGCCCGCTTGGCGGGCTGGTCGAGACGGCCCTTGGCGGGCTGATGATCCTGTGGCTCTTTGCCATCAGCGCGCTTTTCGGCAAGATCCTGCGCCGGGCTGGCGTTCTGATCGAGGATTTGCGCGTGCTGCCGGGTCGGGCGGGGGTTTCAGCGGCGACCATGTCCGGCATGGCGGCGGCGGTGCTGGTGCCCTATGCGCCGGGTCTGGCTTTGGGGTTGGTGATCGTGGCCTTGGTCGCGCACGGCCTGATGGCGGCGATCCTGATTGCCACGCTGGCACGCATGGCACCCGAGGCGCGCAGCGTCAGCCCGGTGTTCCATCTGGCCTTTGTCGCCTTCATCGTAGGGGCCTTGCCCTTGGCCCAACTGGGCGAGATTGCCGCCGCGACGGCAATCTTCTGGGCGACACTCTCGGTTGCATCAGTGATCTGGGTGATCTCGCTGTGGCAACTGACGCGCACAAGCCCGCCCGCACCCCTGCGCCCGCTTTTGGCCATTCACTTTGCCCCAGCGGCGTTTTTGTCGCTGGTTGCCGGTCAAATCGGACTGCCAACCCTCGCGCTTGGCTTTGCTGCCTTTGGTATGGTGATCTTTCTCGCGCTGCTGGCGGCATTGCGCTGGATCACGGTGGCGGGGTTTTCACCGCTTTGGGGCGCGTTCACCTTTCCCTTGACGGCGCTGGCCAGCGCGCTTTTGACGCTTGGCGGCACATGGGTGTGGCCGGGCCTTTTCCTCTTGATGCTGGCGCTTGGAATCGTGCCGGCAATCGCGTGGAACGTGCTGAAACTCTGGCCCGGCAACCGCCTTGCCACCAAAACCAACGCGGCCGAGGCTTAAGGCCCGGCCTCGGCTTTCATCTTGGTGCAAATACTCCCGCCGGAGGCATCCGACATCTGCTCCAAACGGGCCGCCTCACAGCTGGCGTTCAGATCAGCCCGACCCAAGCCCGTGCAATGGCCAACCCATGCGCATCCGCCGCCGCCCCGTGACGCGCGGCATGCGTGGCAAAGTCACCAACCCAGCCGGGCCGGTTTGCCTCAAAGGCCTCGGCAAACTCGCGCGCCCAGTCGGCCGCCACTGCGCGATTGGCCTCAAAGTGAAACTGCATGGCATAGCCCGCACGCCCATAGCGAAAGCATTGTGCCAGGGCTTTGGGCGAATGCGCCAGATGCTTGGTGCCATCGGGCAGGGTGAAGGTGTCGGAATGCCATTGCATGATGGCAAAGCGTTCGGGCAGATGTGACAGCACCGGATCGGCGCGCGCCTCATCGGTCAACGCCACTTCGCACCAGCCATATTCGCCCGCCGTGCCAATGTGGTTGTCAGCCCCCAAACCCCGGGCAAAGACCTGACTTCCAAGGCAAATGCCCAAGGTGGCGATGCCCATATCGGCGCTTTGCTTCATCAGCCGGGCCAGCCGTGGGAGGTAAGGGTGGGTGGCGTCGGCGCGTGCATTCTGCTCGCCACCGAACACCACCAGCGCGTCATAGGCCCCCAGCTCGGGCAGCGCCCCGTCGCGCCAGGGCTTCCACAGATCAATCCGCGCGGCGGCCTCATGCAGGGCCACGCCGACCTGTCCATGGTGGGTGACGGCGGTGTTTTCGATGATGGCCACGCGCATCGGCATCTCCTTGTCTCGTGGCCGCATCAATGCACCCTCTGCAATCGGCTGCAAGGGGGCCAAAACGCTCTTGCGCTTTGGCCGATCCCGTGAAAAGGGGAGCCGTCAAACGAACACTCCCCAGCCCAACTCATGGAGGCCCCCTTGGAGATTCGCGAGGCACTGACCTTTGATGACGTGCTCTTGGTGCCAGCGGCATCCAGCGTACTGCCGTCTGATGCTGAAACATCGACCTTTGTCACCAAATCCATCCGCATGAACATCCCGCTGTTGTCCAGCGCGATGGACACCGTGACCGAGGGCCGCATGGCCATTGCCATGGCGCAGGCCGGTGGGATCGGGGTCATTCACCGCAATCTCGACCTTGAGGCGCAGGCGCGCGAGGTGCGGCGGGTCAAGCGCTTTGAATCCGGCGTTGTCTATGCGCCCATCACCCTGACCCCCGATCAGACGTTGGCCGATGCCAAGGTGCTGATGGAGCGCTATCAGATCACGGGCTTTCCTGTGGTCGACAGTCAGGGCCGCGTGGTGGGCATTGTCACCAACCGCGACATGCGCTTTGCCACGGATGACAAGACGCCCGTTTCGGTGATGATGTCGGCCGACAACCTTGCGCTCTTGCGCGAACCGGTGGATCGGGACGCGGCGATCAGCCTGATGAAGGCGCGCCGGATTGAAAAGCTTTTGGTCACCGATGGTGCAGGTAAACTCACCGGGCTTTTGACGCTGAAAGATACCGAAAAATCAGTCCTGAACCCGCAAGCCTGCAAGGATGAGATGGGGCGGCTGCGTGTCGCGGCTGCCTCCACCGTGGGCGATGCCGGATTTGAACGCAGCCAAGCCCTGATTGATGCCGGGGTCGATTTGGTGGTTATAGACACCGCGCATGGCCATTCCGAAGGCGTGGCCAAGGCAGTGGAACGGATCAAGAAGCTGTCAAACGCCGTGCAGGTGGTGGCAGGCAATGTTGCCACCGCCGAGGCGACACGGGCGCTGATCGGCGCGGGAGCGGATGCGGTGAAGGTGGGCATTGGCCCGGGCAGTATCTGCACCACCCGCATTGTGGCGGGTGTCGGCGTGCCGCAATTGACGGCGATCATGGATGCGGTTCGCGCGGCGGGGGATATTCCGATCATCGCGGATGGTGGCATCAAGTATTCCGGCGATTTCGCCAAGGCCATCGCCGCAGGCGCGTCTTGCGCCATGGTCGGCAGCGCGATTGCGGGCACTGAAGAAAGCCCGGGGGAGCTGATCCTGTATCAAGGCCGCAGCTTCAAGGCCTATCGCGGCATGGGCAGCCTTGGCGCGATGGCGCGCGGCTCAGCCGATCGGTATTTCCAGAAAGATGCCGCCAGCGATAAACTCGTGCCCGAAGGCATCGAGGGGCAGGTGCCCTATAAGGGCACCGTGGCCGCGGTGTTGCACCAGATGGTGGGCGGCCTGCGCGCCGCCATGGGCTATACCGGTAACCGCACGGTGGCTGAGATGCGGACAAATTGCACGTTTGTCCGGATTACCGGGGCCGGGCTGAAAGAAAGCCATGTCCATGATGTGCAGATCACGCGCGAAAGTCCGAACTATCGCATCGGCTGATAGGGGGGGCAGGGCGGCGCAGTCTCGCGCCGCTCCGCCCGTCAGGGCGCGTAGCCAAAGGCGCCAAGGAACACAAAGACCGCCGCCTTGAACAAGGCCCAAAGCAGGGTGGAAAAAAGCACTGCCCCGCTGATCAGGGTGAGAAAACCGGCAATCACCCACAGACCGTCTTCTTCCATCATCCCAATCGAAAAGAAGATGATGCCCAAAGCCGGGATCATGTTGCCAAAGGGTATTGGCAGCACAACCGCAACGGCCAACAGCAGCATCATAACGCCGATCACCTGCGCCATCCGGCCCCGGGTCAGAGCACCAAGCCGCGGGTGCAAAAAGCGCTCGCTGCGCTCCAGCCAAGGCTTGGCCTGATCTATTACCGTCGCAAGCCCGGCGCGTGAGAAAGAACGGTTGGCGATGAACGCCGGCAGCCAAGGCCGCTGCCCCAATGTCATCTGCAAGGCCAGATAGACAAGCGGCATCCCGGTGATGGCCGAGGTGCCTGGAATCGCCGGCAGCACATTGGGCAGGGCAAACAACACCAACAGCGTCGTATGCGCGCGGCCTTCCAGGCGGGTGATGATATCGCCAATGCTAACACGCTCATCTTGCCCTTCGGCAAGCCGGGGCAGAAGCTGGGAAAGTCGATCACCATCGGTTGCGCGTGTCATGCGCCATGACATGGCGTGCCTGCGTCCGATTTACCAGAGGCTGCGTTGCGGCAATTGCACAAGCTGGCTATGGAGGAGGTGAAAAACGTGGGGGGCGGTATGGCGCTGGCAGTCATCACAGGGGCAGGGGCACCGGGCGGCATCGGCATGGCCTGCGCCCGCGCCTTGGGGCAAGCGGGCTTTGATTTGGCCATCACCGCCACAACAGGCCGGATTGAGGCCCGCCGCGCTGAACTTATGGCCGAGGGGTTTGCCGTGACCGCATTTCAGGGCGACCTGACCGACCCGGCCACCGTGGCGCGGCTTTATGACACAAGCGGCCCGGCGGCGGTTTTGGTGAACAACGCGGGCATGGGGTCTGTTCTGGCCCCGGCCGAACAGATGGCCTTTTTGGACATGACGGCGGAGCAATGGCGCCGCCAGATGGATGTCACGCTGACCACGGCCGTTCTGGTCACGCGCGCCTATCTGCCCGCCATGCTTGCCGCAAGCCAAGGCCGGGTTGTGATGATGGCCTCTGTCACCGGGCCGCTGGTATCGAGCCCCGGGGAAAGCGCCTATTCGGCGGCCAAGGCCGCGATGGTGGGCTTGACCCATGCGCTGGCACTGGAGGTCGCGGTGCATGGGGTGACGGTGAATGCCGTGGCCCCAGGCTGGATTGCCACCGAGGCCGCAACCCCGCAAGAGCTGCGCGCCGCTGCCGCCACCCCGCCGCGCCGGGCCGGCACGCCCGCCGAAGTGGCCGCCTGCGTGGCCTTTCTCGCCTCGTCCGGTGCATCTTATGTCAACGGTGCGACTTTGGTGGTCGATGGCGGCAATATCTTGCAAGAGCGCAAGGCATGACCCCCGCCGCCCGCCTTTCGGCCGCCATCACAGTGCTGGACCGCATTCTGGGTGGAGAGCCTGTTGAGCAGGCACTTACCAATTGGGGCCGCGCCAGCCGCTTTGCCGGTTCGGGTGACCGCCACGCGGTGCGCGATCTGGTGTTTGACGCCCTGCGCTGCAAACGGTCTTTTGCCGCACTTGGCGGTGGGCTGACAGGGCGGGCGCTGATCTTGGGCGGCCTGCGCGCGGCTGGTGGCGATGTCACGGCGCTCTTTTCGGGCGAGGGCCACGCGCCTGCCCGCGTGTTGGAGGCCGAGGCCGGACGGGTGCCGGTCGGGGCCGAGGCTGTGGATGTACAAGACTGGATATATGACAAATTTTTCATATCATTGGGCAATGAATGTGATAAATCACTTGAAGTGTTGCGCCATCGTGCGCCGGTGTTTCTGCGTGTGAACCGGGCCAAGGCCAGCCTCGCGGTTGCGATGTCCGCGCTGTCGGAGGACGGGATTGTCTGCCAGCCGATCGAGTGGGTGGAAAACGGACTGGAAGTCACCGAAAACGCGCGGAAAATTCACCAATCCAGCGCCTATATCCAAGGTCTGGTTGAATTGCAGGATGCCGCCTCACAAGCGGTGGTCGAAGCGCTGCCGCTGCGCGATGGGCAGCGCGTGCTGGACCTTTGCGCCGGAGGTGGTGGCAAGACGCTGGCCATGGCGGCCCGCGCGCGGCTGGAGCTTTATGCCCATGACGCCGATCCGGGCCGCATGCGTGACCTTCCCGCCCGCGCAGCGCGGGCAGGTGCGCGCGTGTCACTCGTGAAAAATCCCGAAAAGACTGCGCCTTATGCTGTTATCGTAACAGATGTTCCCTGTTCCGGTTCCGGCAGCTGGCGCCGCGATCCGATGGGCAAATGGGCGCTGACGCCCGACCGTCTGGCAGCGCTTTGCCAGCTTCAACGCGAGATCTTGGCGCGGGCGGTGCCGATGCTGGGGCAGTCTGGGGTCTTGGCCTATGTGACCTGCTCGATGCTGCAAGAGGAAAATGAAGCTCAGATAAGTAAGTTTCTTGATGAAAATAAAGCCTTTATCTGCCTTTTCCAGCGTCGGTTTTCACCTTTGCAGGGCGGTGACGGGTTCTTTTTGGCGCTCTTGAGTCGAGAGATATAGCGTGAGACATTGCAACCTTTAGAGGAATTTTTTGTAACCTATTTCACCGAAATCCGATATTCTACCAAAGCTGCCTGTGCCGATTAAGCCTCGGTTAACAATTGCCGGGTCAAGTGTGTGGTGCAGTTGTTCTGCAAACGGCAACCTGCACAAAGGAGAGGGTTTTGGCGGGCCGACCTGTGAACGATCTGGCCGGGGTTTTTGTCGACCGGTGGCGTGGCCCGCAGGCGGGGTTGCTTTTGGTGGCCCTGGCGGTCACTGCGCTGGCAGTTGCGGCATTTGCGGCAGATGTTCGGCTCCGGGGTGGTGCGGCCATTGTCGGGCTGACCTTTGTGGCGTTGGTTTTTGTCGGGCGTGGGCTGAACGGGTTGAAGGTGCTGGATCAGCGGCGGTTGGATCGTCGTCTGGTGCAGATGACGGGGCAGGACGCGACGCCCAGCTTCACCACTGATTCCCTCGGCCAAATCCGGTTTCATAACCTCGCCGCGCGTGAACGGTTTGGTGGGGTTGAAGGCAACACGCTGGTCGCGATCTTGGGTGAGGCGTTTGCCGCCCCCTCTGCGGTGCTCTACCGTTTGCAGGCCCGTGCCGCCCATGCGGGTGCCGCGCGTGAAGATGTGGTCAGCCGACGCGGTCACACGCGGCTGTCGGTGCATCGGTTGGGTGATGACCGTTTCCTCTGGCGACTAGAGGAATTTGCCGACCGCAGTTCCATCGGGCGCGGGGCCGAAACGATGAGCCTGCCGATGCTGACCGCCAATAAGGCAGGCGTGGTGCTGTTCACCAATGAGGCAATGCGGCGACTTCTTGGCGGGCGGCCTAAGCGGCTGGATATGGTCTTTGCCAGCCAGCCCCTGCGGTCAGGCGAAGAGGTGGAGGTGAACGGTGTCGATGGCCCCTTGCGGGCCATTCTCGCCGAGGTTGAGGGCTTGGCTGAACGGCGTGAAATCTTCCTGTTGCCCCTGCCCACAGCGGCGCCGACATCGCAGGTGCAGGCAGATTTCGAACATGTGCCGGTGCCACTTTTGAAATTTTCCCCCGATGGCAGCCTGCGCGCCGCCAATATGGCTGCGCGCGATCAGATGCGTCTTGACCCAGACACAACCCCGGCCTTTCATGATCTCTTTGATGGCTTGGGGCGGCCCGTCGGGGACTGGTTGGGCGATGTGGTGGCCGAACGCAAACCAGGCGGGGCCGAGGTTCTGACCGCGCGCCAATTGGGCAGCGAGGTGTTTTTGCAAGTCACCCTGCGCCGGATTGTCGAGGCAGGGCGACCGGGGGTTCTGGCAATTTTGCAAGATGCCACGGCGCTCAAGACGCTTGAGGCGCAGTTCGTGCAAAGCCAGAAAATGCAGGCCATAGGCCAACTGGCTGGTGGGATCGCGCATGATTTCAACAACCTTTTGACAGCGATCTCGGGCCATTGTGACTTGTTGTTGCTGCGCCATAAGGCCGATGATCCGGCCTACCCTGATCTGATCCAGATCCACCAGAATGCCAATCGTGCCGCCGCTCTTGTGGGCCAGCTTCTGGCTTATTCGCGCAAACAAACCCTGACGCCGGAGCGTCTGGATCTTGAGGATCTTCTGTCAGAACTGACCCATCTTCTGAACCGGCTGGTTGGCGAACGTATCAGCCTACGGCTGAGCCATGGTGCCGGGCTGCAGACCATCCGCGCTGATCGGCGCAAGCTTGAACAGGTAATGATGAACCTTGTCGTCAACGCCCGCGACGCCATGCCCGAGGGGGGGACGATTCACATCGAAACCGAGGCGTTGTGCCTGCGTGACGATATGCGCCGCGACCGTGCGCTTGTCCCGGCGGGTGACTATGCTTTGATCCGGGTCAACGATACCGGTTGTGGCATCCCACCCGATCGACTGCAGAAAATCTTTGAGCCGTTTTACACCACAAAGAAAACTGGCGAGGGAACCGGCCTTGGTCTGTCAACGGTTTACGGCATCGTCAAGCAGTCTGGCGGGTTTATTTTTGTTGAGTCCACCGAAGGCGAGGGCTCGGTGTTTCAGCTCTATTTTCCCATCCACAAGGGCCTTGCCGGAGAAGTGCCACTACCCAAGGCCGAGATGAAAGCCAATCCATTGATGCGCCCAGGCGAGGGGGTTGTGCTTTTGGTTGAGGATGAGGCACCGGTGCGCGCCTTTGCCAGCCGCGCGTTACGGATGCGCGGTTATACCGTCTTGGAGGCGGAAAGCGCCGAAGAAGCGCTGCAGATGCTCGAAGATCCGCGGCTTGAGGTAGATATTTTTGTCACCGATGTTGTGATGCCGGGGATGGATGGGCCATCTTGGGTTAAGCAGGCGCTTGAAGTTCGCCCGGATGTGAAGGTGATCTTTGTGTCTGGCTATGCTGAGGATGCGCTGGCTGAAATGCAGGCGCGAATCCCGAACTCGGTCTTTCTGCCCAAACCCTTCTCGCTTTCTGATCTGACGGCCACCGTCCAAGGCCAGCTTTTGCATTAGGGTGTATGGCGTTTGATCGGGTTGAGTCGATCAAGCGCGATGCGCTCTGCTCCGCGCCAGACTGTCGCTGTCCTGCGCCGACATCCTGTTGATCCCCTCCAGCATGGGCCACAACAATCCTGCTCAATCATCTCCGGCGTCGCGCGCTGCGGACCGAGATCCGCGCTCCAATCACCAGAACCGGCACGCCGCGATTGTCGGCCGCACGCAATCGCGCTGGCCACAGCTCGTTCTCCACGAGCACCAGGGGTCTATAACCCGCCCGGCCGCCCCCGGTGCTATCGACCGGGGCTAGGCTGCTGTCACCCCCGGCAAAGACCACCCCTGCACCTGCGCCCGCCCCGTTTTGGTGGTCGTGGGCACCAAGACCCGTAAACCCGGTCGCGCAGCCAAAATCGCCTCGATCATCCAGTGCGCCGAGGTCGCTTCTCGCACCGAGGCCGAGTGCGGCCAGAGCCGCATCCCCGGCCTTGGCGCGGGCAAAAGGCCCAGACGTTCCACCACCGCGCGGCGCGGCCCAAAGACCGCCTGATGGGCCAGAACCAAAGCCATGACCATGACGATCTGATACAGGATCATGCACCAGACTTTCGGTGGCTTGACGCGTCAGACAAGTTTCGGTGGCCGCTGGCCCGGCCAGTCGGTGGCCTCATGCCAAGCCTGCCCCATCGCAAGGATCGCAGCATCTGCGCCCACTGGCCCCGCCAGTTGCATGCCCATCGGCAGACCCTGTGGGCCAAAACCCACCGGCAGTGACAGGGCGGGCAGGCCGATCAGGCTGATCGGGATCACCACTTCCATCCAGCGGTGATAGGTGTCCATCACCTGACCGTTGATCTCTTGCGGCCAGCGCCAGTCGGTCGGGAAGGGCCAAACCTGCGCCGAGGGCAGGGCAATGGCGTCATAGGTCTGAAACAGCCGCGCCATATGGGCATAATAGCGGCTGCGGATGGTACTCGCCTCATAAACCGCCTGCGCTGACAGGCTTCGACCCTGCTCAATTTCCCACAGGGTCTCGACCTTCAACTGCGCGCGTTTGTCGGGCTGGTCGTAAATCGCTTTGAATCCGCCCGCATTCAGCATGGCGCGCAGCGTGGTCCAGGACGACCACAGCTTTTCCGCCGGGAAGGGCGGCGGCAACACCTCAACGATGGCACCCATCGCTTCCATCTTGGCCAAGGCGGCCGCGCAGAGATCCACAATCCCGGGTTCCATTGCATAGGCCCCGCCCCAATCGGCCAGCCAGCCGATGCGCTTGCCCTTGAGGCTGGCCCCGGCGAGTGCCGCGGCGTAATCATCTGGCACCCTGCCAAAGGGCACCTCGGGGTTGATCCCGGCCTGCACCTGCAACAGCCGTGCGACATCCTCCACCGTGCGCCCCATTGGTCCTTCGGTGGCCAAGGTCGCCAAATGCGTGTCGCCTTCGGCATCTGTCGGGACAAGGCCCCAGGACGGGCGAAACCCATAGACGTTGCAAAAGGCCGCCGGGTTGCGAAGGCTGCCCATCATGTCGCTGCCATCGGCCACCGGCAACATGCGCGCCGCAAGGCCCGCAGCCGCCCCACCTGACGACCCACCCGCGGTGCGGCTCAGATCATAGGGGTTGCGGGTCACACCAAAGACCGGGTTGAAGCTGTGGCTGCCATGACCCCATTCGGGGGTGTTGGTTTTGCCAATGAAAATCGCGCCCGCCGCCCGCATTCTGGCCGCCAAAAGGTCATCAGAGGCTGGCACAAAATCCTTGAACAACGGGCTGCCCCAGGTCGTGCGCAACCCCTTTGTCGCGCACAGATCCTTCACCGCAAAGGGCAGACCATGCAGCCAGCCTTGGCGGGGGGCATCATCTGCCGCCCGGGCCTCGGCCATCAGATCGTCGCTGTCGCGCAGCGAGATCACCGCATTGACCGCGCCGTTCACGGCGTCGATCCGGTCCAGATGCGCCGCCATCACCTCGGATGGTGCCACCTCGCGCGCCGCGATCATGCGCGACAGCTCCGAGGCCGAGTGCTCCCACAAAGCCATTTGCGCCTTTCCAAATACTCTCAGGGGGTGAGCCGCGTGCGGCGAGGGGGCGGAACGCCCCCTGCACCTGCGCGTCAGCGCTCATAGGGCGTGATGCGGGGGCATCTTCTGCCCCCGCATCGCGTTTGGATTACTTCATCAGCTCGGTCCAGATCGCGGTCATGTATTCGCGCGACTTTTCGTTGCAGGTCGGCATGAAGAAGCCCGCAGCCTTGTGCTCTTCTGGGATCACCACTTCCGGGGCGGTCGCCATTTCGGGGTCCATGAAGGCCTCAGACCCGGCAATCCCGTTGGCATAGCGCGCGAAGTTGGAAATCATCGCTGCATTTTCCGGCTTCATGATAAAGTCCATGAAGGCATAGGCGTTGTCGACGTTCTGGGCGTCGTTCAACAACATGACCGAGTCCATCCACAACGGATAGCCTTCCTTCGGATAGCCATAGGCCACAGTATCTTTTTCCAAACGGATACGCATGGACGAGCCGTTCCAGTTCACCGAAGCGGCCCAGTCGCCATTGGCCATTTTCTCGGTGGCGCCGTAATCCATCGAGACCCAGTTCGGCTTGGCCGCCATCAGGCTGTCACGCACCTTCTTGAGAACCTCAAGGTCCTCGCTGCAGGGCTCGCCGCCATGGTATTTGGTGGCCAGGGTCACGATGTCCATCATCTCGGGGACGACGTTCATCTTGCCCTTCAACTCGTCCGGCACTTCCAGCCAGACAGCCGAGGTGTTGATGTCGCCGCCATAGATCGCGGTATCCACCGCGATGCCCACGGTGCCCCACTGCCACGGAACCGAGGTGGTGCGGCCTGCGTCCCAAGCGACGTCTTTCCATTCCGGCGCGATATTGGCGTGGTTCGGCAGCTTGGCCAGATCCAACGGGACCGTCAGGCCCTTTTCGTTGAAGATCGACACATAGTTGGCCGAGGGCACCACAAGGTCAAAGCCATGGCCACCGGCCTCAATCTTGGCCAGTGCGGTGTCGTTGCTGTCATAGTCGGTCACCGTCACGGTGATCCCGGTCTCTTCAGTGAACTTTTTCAGAAGGTCCGGCGAGGTGTAGTTGCCCCAGTTGTAAAGTTGCAGCGTGCCTTCGGCGCTGGCAAGCCCCGTGGTGGCCATCAGCAGGGCGGTTGCGGTCAGGAATTTTTTCATGTTCGTCTCCCGTGTTGGTTTTGGCAGTTTGGTTGTGGGTATCTAAGTTTTGTCTTTATCGCGCGTCAGCAGGAAAAATGCGGTCAAAAGCACGACGGTAAGCATCAAAAGCCCGGTCGAGATGGCGTTGATCTCGGGCGTCAGCTGACGGCGCATTTGGCCCAGCATATAGGTGGGCAGGGTGTCTTGCCCCGCCGATTTCACAAATTCGGTGATCACCACATCATCCAAGCTGACCACAAAGGCCAGCATCATCCCGGCAATCACCCCCGGCATCAAGATCGGCAGTGTCACCCGGCGAAAGGTCAACCAAGGTGTTGCGTAAAGATCCGCCGCAGCGGTTTCCAGCGTCAGGTCCATCCCTTCCAATCGTGCGCGGATCGGCAGATAGGCAAAGGGAATGCAAAAGGCGGTATGGGCCAAGATCAGATAGCCCAGCCCTTGGATGCCGGTAATGGTCTTGATGAGACCAAACAGGATCATCAGCGCCACGGCGGTCACGATCTCGGGCACCATCAGGGGCTGGTTGATCATCACATAGATAAAGGTCTGGCCCTTGAAGGCGCGCCGGCGCGTGGTGCCCAGTGCGGCCATGGTGGCCAGGATGGTCGAGAACAGCGCCGCAAAGCTTGCAATCACCAACGAGCGCAGCGTGGCATCCTTGACCGCCTGATTGTCCCAAGCCTTGACATACCACTGCCACGAGAACTCACCCCAATTGCCGAGGGTGGTCTCAGAGTTGAAGGAATAGACCACCAAGGTGAAGATCGGGATGTAAAGCGCCATAAAGGCGAGCATCGCCATCGTGGCAAAGCCGGGCAGCCGGGCGACCTGAAAGCTGGACTTAGCCATGCTTTTTCTCCCCGTTGGCGACGCGAACATAATACAGCAGTGCGACCGTGACGATCAGCAACAGCGTCAGCGACAGGGCCGCGCCCAATGGCCAGTTCTTGCCTTGGCCGAATTGCAACTCGATCAGGTTGCCAATCATCATCTGCTTGCCGCCCCCCAGCACGCGCGGCGTGACATAAGCGCCCAGCGAGGGCACGAACACAAGGATCGAGCCCGCAATAATCCCAGGCTTGACGATGGGCAGGATGATCTTGCGCAAGATCTGCCATCGGCTTGCGTAAAGGTCATAGCCCGCCTCCAAAAGCCGCATGTCAAAGCGGTCAATCGCGGCAAACAAGGGCAGCACCATCAGCGGCAGATAGACATAGGTCATGCCGATAAAGATGGCGGTATCGGTATAGATCAGCATCAAAGGCTCTGAAATCACGCCGATGCTCATCAAGAACAGGTTCAGCAGACCTTCGGCCCGGATCACCTCGTTGATCGCATAGGTGCGGATCAACAGGTTGGTCCAGAACGGAATGGTGATCAGAAACAGCCACAGCGCCCGCTGGCTGGCCGGGCGGGTTGCGATGAACCATGCGGTGGGAAAACCCACCACAAAGGCGAAGATCGTGGTCATCAGCGACAGTTTCACCGACCGCCAAAAGATCGTCAGATGTGCGTCGGCCAAGACATAGCTGTCGGTGAAGATGTCCTTGGTCCACAAAAGCGATGTCCAGCCCTCGGTTGAGAAGGCATAAACCACGTTGCCATGCGTTCCGGCCTCAAGAAAGGAGTAAAGCAGGATGATGAGCAAGGGACCTGCGGCCGAGACGGCCAGAACCACCAGCGCCGGTGTCGACAACAGCCAGCCATTGCGGGCCGATTTCTTGATCTGGGCCTCTTCGGCGGGGCTCATCGTCATTCCCCCAGCGCCTGCAAGGCGCCCGGCGCAAAACGCACCCCGATGCGGTTGCCACGCTCGAACCCGGCGTCGCCTGTGGCTGGGCTTTGCACCCGTGCCATGATCTCGGTGCGGTCGGCCAGTTCCAGATGCACATGTGTATCGGTGCCAAAATAGACGAGGTTCGAGATCACCGCCGGAATGGCGCCCGCTTCGCCCACCGGCACAAGACGCAGCTGTTCGGGACGGATCGTCAGGGTGATGTCGCCTTTCACAGACGTCTCAAACTCCACCAGATCGCCCGAGGCCAGGCGAATTTTTCCACCGTCAGCGCGGGCTTCCAAGAAGTTGGTCTCGCCGATGAAGCTCGCGACAAAACGGTTTTTGGGTCGGGTGTAGATTTCCTTGGCGGTACCAACCTGCTGCAACTTGCCTTGCGACATCACGCCGACGCGGTCCGACATGGTCAGGGCTTCTTCCTGATCATGGGTCACAAAGACAAAGGTGATACCGGTTTCCATCTGCAACCGCTTCAATTCGATTTGCATCGCTTGCCGCAGTTTGAGATCCAAGGCCGACAGGGGTTCATCCAGCAAAAGCACTTTGGGCTGCGGGGCCAAAGCGCGCGCAAGCGCCACGCGCTGTTGTTGGCCACCGGAAAGCTGGCTGGTCTTGCGGTTCGCCATCGTATCCAGCTTGACCAAGGCCAGCATCTCGGCCGTGCGCGATTTCACCTCGGCGGCCGGTTTTCCCAGCATCTCAAGGCCAAAGGAAATGTTCTGCGCCACGGTCAGATGCGGAAACAACGCATAGGATTGAAACACCGTATTCACCGGGCGCTTGTTTGGCGGCAGATATGTGATGTCTTGGCCGTCCAGCAAGATCAGCCCATCGGTCGGCATTTCAAACCCGGCGATCAGGCGTAAAAGCGTGGTCTTACCACAGCCCGACGGGCCAAGAAGCGTAAAGAACTCACCCTCGCGGATCTCGACCGAGACATCGTCAAGCGCCCGCACGGCGGTGTCGCCTTGGCCAAAGGCTTTCACGACATTCCGGGCCTCGATGGCGTTACGCTCGGTCACTGTGACTCGCTCCTTGTTGTTTTGATCTTATGTGGACTACGTTTTTCATGTGGTGCAACAGAAACCTGCATTCAGCCCGCAATCGCTGCACGACGCTCTGCCCATGGTTGTGATTGCTCGATTTCAGCGCACAGGCTGATGAGAGTTTCATCATCGCCATAAGCGCTGGCAAGATGGATGCCAATGGGCAGGCCTGCGGCAGACATTGCCAAAGGCAGGCTGGCGGCAGGTTGGCCGCTGGCATTGAACACCGCGCAGAAGGGTGAATAGGCAAAGATGCCGTTCGGGCCAATGCGGTAGTCAACATAATTCTCGGTGTCGTGGTTGAACCGACCAACGCGGGCTGGGGGCTCAGCCAAGGTGGCGCACAAAAGAACATCGGGGCCAGAGGCGAAGAACCCGGCCATCTGGCGGCCAAAGGTGTGAATTTCGCCCACTGCTTCAAGATACCGCGTCGGGTGCAGCGTATCGGCATGTGCGCAGGCACCCCGGCTGACGCCTTCGACAAGATCGGGCGTCATCGGGCGGCCTTTCAGCGCCTTTTTCACCCCCAGGGCGGTTCCAACGCCGACGATATCTGTCCAGGCGCGCATCATCATCGAGACATCGGCGGTGATCTGTGCAGGTTCGATGTGGTGGCCCATGGCCTCAAGCAGACGGGCCGTCGCGCGCACGGCCTCGGCCACTTCGGGGTGGATCGGCTCGCCGGTCAGGGTGGTGTCGCACACCGCCACGCGCAAGCGGCGGGGCGGGCGCGAGATGGCGTCGGCATGGCTTTTGGCCAAGGGCGGGGCCGCGTAAGGCGCACCAAGGTCGGGGCCGTGGCATGCGTCCAGCATCCGCGCGGTGTCGCGCACTGACCGCGTCAGGAACCCGTCAATCGCCATCCCCGCCCAACCTTCGCCGACATAGGGCCCATCAGGCAATCGTGCGCGGGTGGGTTTGAAACCGAAAAGACCACAAGAGGCCGCAGGGATGCGCACCGACCCGCCGCCGTCCGACCCATGGGCAAAGGCCACGATCCCCGCCGCCACCGCCGCCCCTGCACCCCCTGAGGAGCCGCCGGGCGTATGGTCAAGGTTCCAAGGGTTGCGGGTGGGGCCGCCATAGACGGCCGCTTCGGTTGCCGCCCCAATTCCGCCCTCGGGGCTGGTGGTGCGGCCAAAGGTGACAACCCCAGTCGCCCGGATGCGTTCGTAAATCGCCGAATCGCGCCTGTAGCTTGTATTGGCCAAAAGACGGCTGCCATTGTGGCCGGGGAAATCCACAGCCTCGCAGCCCAGATCTTTCAAAAGGAACGGCACGCCGCGAAAGGGGCCTTGGGGCAGGCCGTCGGCAATCGCCTTGCGGGCAACACCTTCTTGCATCTGCACCACGGCATTGATGGCGGGGTTCCGCGCGGTGACCGCAGCAAGTGCCGCGTCCAAGAGTTCACTTGCGCTGACCTCGCGGCGGGCCACGCGTTCGGCCAGTTCGGTTGCGTCCTTTGCACCAAGATCACCGATCATCCTTCTTCCCCCATGGCCGTATTTCTGGGGCCGAGCCTGACCGGGTGGGGCGCGCCGGTCCATCCCGCCCGCGCCCTCACGCGTGTCGGTTTCCGGCCGCGCGGCTTGATTGCGACATTCCCGCCCGAACGCGCGACATGGGGCCAAAGCGGTGCTTGACAGGGGCGGGCCTTGCGCTAAGCAAGGATCACCTTCGGTTCCGGCTAGCCCCGGATGAAAAGGGAATGTGGTGTAATTCCACAGCTGCCCCCGCAACTGTAAGCGGCGAGCGATGACGGTATATGCCACTGGGGACAAACCCCGGGAAGGCCCGTCAAAGCCGTGACCCGCAAGCCAGGAGACCTGCCAAGGTGATCACCCTTACCGGGGCGCGGGGCGCGCTGCGGCAGGCGTCCTTTCGCCAGTGGTGACGTTTTCACCGTCGGCGGAGGGTCATTGGCCTTTCCCAAGACAAAACGCATACCTGCTCCCCACAACTATGGGGAATGTCAAAGGGTTAAGGTCATGAAAAGGAATAATATCTCTCTTGTTGCGTTGGTTTCTGCGCTGGCCGTGCCGGCGCAGGCACAAGAGATTGAGCTGGATGAGATTGTGGTGAGTGCAAATCTCATAGCTACCAGTGCGAAAAGTACTGGTAGCCCAGTCATTCTTGTGAAGCGCGACGAAATAGAAGATTCTGGCGCCCCGAGCCTAGCGTCCTATTTTCAACGGATTGCAGGCATGTCTATTCGGTCGACTGGCCCTGTTGGAACACAGACCGGCTTGCAGGTTCGGGGCGTTTCGCAAAACTACGTTGGTGTGACGGTTGATGGCATCGATGTCACAGACCCCTCAAGCACCCAGACGGCTTTCGACTTTGGTCACCTCCTGTCTGCTGATGTCGGACGGGTCGAAGTTCTTAAGGGCAGCCAGTCTGCCCGTTACGGCTCTAACGCGATGGGTGGCGCAATTTCGATTGAAACGCTTCGACCAACGGAGAAAGGCCTTCATCAATCTGCCATATTAGAAGTTGGGTCGTATAAAACGCGGACCTTGAGTTATGGTGCGACGTTTATGGATGACCATACGCAGGCCGGTATAAATCTTAGCAAATATCGGACTGACGGCTTTTCGACATCTGATCAGGGAACCGAGGCCGACGGGTTTGACTCGTCGCGTGTGTCTTTCAGTGTCACACATCAGTTCGACAGTGGGTTGCGAATTGGCCTGAACGGGTTTGGCGACATTAGCGAATCTGAATATGATCCTGCCTATTACCTTGATCCGTTGCTGCTGGGCTCGATGATTAATGCAAACACGGTGGATTTCAAAGGAAACGACGACATCTTCATCGCGGCTGGAGACGGCGGTTCGCCGGATGAAGCCTTGACACGCAAATCATTTGGACTTCGCGCGGTAGCTGAATTCACCACCGGTGCGGTCGATCACAAGGTCTCGGTCAGCAATTTCCGCATTACGCGGAGTTACCATGAACAAGAGGTCGCGCCAGATTACTCAGACAATCCCATTCCTTTGATAGGAACCATGGTTCAGATTACGGATGCGACCTATCTCGGCACCCGCCGTAAAACCGAATGGACGGCGAGCTTTGGGGGTATTGGTGGCCAATTCATCCTTGGAGCCGACTGGTCGGACGAGCGGTTGGAGCAGTTCGGTGATTATGGCACATCAGATGAAACGCAGGATCGATTGGGGTTTTTTGGCGAATACACAAGCGAACTGGCCTCAGGCACTGACGTTGCGCTGTCCTTGCGGCGGGATTCTTCAGAAGGGTTTGGCAGTCACTTGTCATGGCGTGTCGCGATGGCACATGAGTTGGCGTCTGATACGATCGTTCGGTTTCAGGCAGGGACAGGGTTTCGCGCGCCTTCAACGTTCGAACAATTCAGCATCTACAACCCCGGCGCTTTAAAAGTCGAGGAAAGCCGCAGCTTTGATTTTGGGATTGAGCAACGCTTTGGAGAGACAAGTTTTGCGCGTGTGTCAGCGTTCATGGTCGATGCAGAGAACTTGATCGGTTATGATTTTGGTGCAACCAATTGTCCGGCTGTCGAAATATATGGTCCTGGCTGCTATGGTCAGGTTGAGGGCCTTTCAAAGCGTTCGGGTGTTGAGGTCGAGGCGGGTTTTGAGATATTGAAAGACATGCAACTGCGCGGTTCTTATACCTATACCGACAGCGGCACCAATGCGTCCGACGCGTGGACAAGAGTGGCGCGACACAGTGTCAGCATGGACGTAGCTGTAGCGGTCACCTCCAAGACACAGGCCAATATTGGCGTTGTTGCCGCACTGGATCGACCCGACTTTCCTGATGGGTCAACGGCGAAGAATTACGCCACTGTTAATGCTTCGCTAACGCATGAATTCGGGAATGGTGCTGCGGGGTATCTGCGTTTAGAGAATGTGTTTGATGAAGACTATCAACTGACTGAAGGTTACAACACTTCCGGGCGCGCGGCCTTTGTGGGCCTTCGTGCCAAGTTCTGATCGCCCTGTCTTGGCCTTGGCTCTGGCGGCACTTGTCGCCAGCGCCTTGCCTGCCTGCGCCGATGCCCCTGAACGGGTTGTTTCGATGAACCTGTGCACCGATCAACTGGCCATGATGCTGGCGGCACCCGGTCAGTTGGTCAGTGTCAGCCATTTGGCCACCGAAGTGCAGTCTTCGTCGATGATCGAGGAGGCGCGGGCCTATCCGGCGAACCGGGGACAGGTGGAGCAGGTGTTTCTCATGCGCCCCGATCTGGTGTTGGCGGGCACCTATACGCAGGTCTCCACCGTAGACCTTTTGCACCGACTTGGGGTTGAGGTGGTTCAGGTGCCGCCCGCTTCGTCATTTGCGGATGCGGTAGAGCAGGTTCGCATTGTTGGCCGTGCATTGGGGCAAGAGGCCAAGGCAGATGCCATGGCCGATGTCTTTGCCGCCGAGATCGAGGCCGCGCGGTTTGACGGCACGCCCCGCACGGCGGCATTCTACTATCCCAACGGCTACACCACCGGGTCGGGGACTTTGGCCAATGAGGTTTTGGAGTTGACAGGCTTCACCAACACTGGTGCCACTTCGGGCGTGACGGGGGGGGGTATTCTGCCGCTTGAACGGCTGGTCATGGCGGAGCCCGAGTTGATTGTGACGTCCCAGCGGTATCCCGGTGCCTCGCGGTCTGAGGATATCCTTGTGCACCCCGCCTTGCGGGCCGTGCAGGCGCGGGCAGGGGTCGAGCTGACCTCGGGCGCTGACTGGGTTTGTGGCACCCCGCATTTGATGCGGGCGATTGCAAAGGTCACGGCGGCGCGGGCTGCGTTGGAGGCGGACGAATGAAGGTTCTTGTGGCCTTGGGGGCGCTGGTGGCTGTCTTGTTCTTCGGCTCGCTTCTGATTGGACCGGCGGGTTTGGGCTTGGGCGAAAGCCTGAGGGCCCTGATAACCGGGCAGGGGGGGGCTGTTGTTCTGGTGATGCAGGAAATTCGCCTGCCACGCGCGCTGTTGGGGCTGATGACGGGGGCTGCCTTGGGCCTGTCAGGGGCTGCGATGCAGGGCTATCTGCGCAACCCGTTGGCCGAGCCGGGGTTGATCGGTGTGTCGGCAAGTGCCGCCTTGGGTGCGGTCTTGGCGCTGCAAACGGGTCTTGCCACGATTTTCGCGCTGGCTTTGCCGCTGTCGGCTTTGGCGGGCGCAGGTGTCGCGGTGCTTTTGATCCTTGGCTTGGCTGGTCCGCGGGGCGGGGCCTTGGCGCTGATCCTTGCAGGCGTCGCGATTTCTGCGCTCGCGGCGGCGCTGACCAGCCTTGTGTTGAACCTTTCGCCCAACCCCTTTGCCGCGATGGAGATCGTTTACTGGATGATGGGGTCCTTGGCCGATCGGTCGATGGACCATGTCTGGCTTGCCGCGCCGTTCATGGTGGCAGGGCTTGTCATGCTGCTCTCATTGGGCCGCAGCTTTGACGCCTTGACCCTGGGCGAGGATGCAGCCGCCTCGATGGGCGTGAACCTTGCGCGGCTGCGGTTGGTGCTTATCGGTGGCACGGCGCTGGCGGTGGGGGCGAGCGTTTCGGTTGCAGGCTCTATTGGCTTTGTTGGGCTGGTGGTGCCGCATGTGCTGCGGCCCCTTGTCGGCGCGCAGCCGTCCCGGCTGCTCCCCGCCTCGGCGCTTGGGGGGGCGGCAGTGGTTTTGGCGGCGGATATCGCCGTGCGAATGATCGCGCCGGATCAGGACCTGAAGCTGGGCGTTCTGACCGCCCTCATCGGTGCGCCGTTCTTTTTGCATCTGATCTGGCGGCTGCGGGGGACTGAGGCATGAGCCTTTTCTCAGTGCAAAACCTGACCGTGCGCCGGGGCCTCTGCCCGGTGGTCGAAGATGTCAGCCTGACCGTGAGTGAGGGGGAATTCGTCGGCCTCATCGGTCCGAATGGTGCAGGCAAGACCAGCCTTCTGCGCGCTGCCCTTGGCCTTTTGCCGCATGAGGGGCGATCGTCGCTGACCGTGCTGTCCCCGCGTCTGCGCGCGAAGGCAGCGGCCTTCTTGCCGCAAGGGCGCGAGATTGCTTGGCCGGTCTCGGTGGAGGCGCTGGTCGCCTTGGGGCGCGGCGCGCATCTGGGCGCGGGGTCTGACGCCGACCGCCGCGCGGTGGACCATGCGCTGGAGCGGATGGGGCTGCAAGGCTACCGTGCCCGCACCGCCACTGCGCTGTCGGGCGGGGAACAGGCGCGGGTGCTGATCGCGCGCGCCTTGGCGCAGGACACGCCCCTTTTGCTGGCTGACGAGCCGGTGGCGGGGCTTGACCCCGAGGCGCAGTTAAAGACCATGGAGGTCTTTGCCGACCTTGCCCGCGAAGGGCGCGGGGTGGTCGCCTCGATCCATGATCTTGGCCTTGCGGCGCGGTCCTGCTCGCGTCTGGTGATGATGCAGGCGGGCCGGGTGGTGGCCGATGGCCCCCCGCGTGAGGTCTTGTCAGATGACAATCTGGCGCGGGTCTTTGGGGTGCGGGGCTTTCACGCGGAAACACCCGATGGTCCGGTGTTCCAACCTATGGGGGTGGTGCGATGAGGGCGACGGTGACGTTGGACCGCCCGTGGCTGCGGATGGACCTGCCGCGTGAGATGCGGGTCCTCAGCTGGGCGCCTCATGGCGCGGGATACACGCCCGCCAATGCGATTGTATGGCGTGAGGTCAAGAATGCCGATCTGACGCCCGACTTTGACGCCGAGGCGTGGTTGTCCCAGCAGATGCCGATGCGCTCAGTTGGCATGCTGACCTCACGCGATGTCGGCACTTGGGCCGACGCCTTTGCCGAGGTGGAGGGGATCACAGCCCATTGCGTGGCCACCGTGGGCCTTTCGAACGCTGAGGCGGTGGGGCGTCGGCTGCCCTATCACAGCGCCGATTATGGCACGATCAACATCGGCCTTCTGACCAATGCCGCGCTGACCGAAGCGGCGCAGTTGGAGGCGTTGAGCATCGCCGTTCAGGCCCGCACAGCGGGGGTCTTGGCGGCGGGGCTGGAATTGGCCACCGGGCTGGCGACCGGGACGGGCACCGATTGCGTGGCGCTGGCCTGTCTGCCCGGTGCAGACCGCTATGCAGGCCTGCACACGCCGGTCGGCGAAGCGGTGGGGGCGGCGGTGCGCGACTGCCTGACGCGGGCCGCGCAATCTTGGGTCGTTTGGCGCGACGCCGAGCGTGCCAAAAAGGCCCAGACATGAGCTTTCATCGGATCGTCTGTCTTACCGAAGAAACCGTTGAGACGCTCTATTTGCTGGGACAAGACCGCCGGATTGTCGGTGTCACGGGCTATGCCATCCGCCCCGCAAGGGTGCGCAAGGAAAAGCCGCGTGTCGGGGCCTTTACCAGTGCTGATCTGGACAAGATCAAGACGCTGAACCCTGATCTTGTCCTGACATTCTCGGACTTGCAGGCCGACATTGCCGCCGGGCTGATCCGGGCGGGGATCGAGGTGCATGCCTTCAATCATCGCGATGTGGCAGGCATTTTGCGGATGATCCGCACGCTCGGCGCGCTTTTGGGCTGCATGGACCAAGCCGAGGCCCTGATCGGGGGCTATGAGACCCGGATTGCTGATTTGCGCGCCACCCCACGCCCGCACCGCCCGCGCGTGTTCTTTGAAGAATGGGATGAGCCGATCATCTCGGGCATCAAGTGGGTCAGCGAACTGGTCGAAATCGCGGGCGGGCAAGACATCTTTCCCGAACTGGCGGCCAAGCCTTTGGCCAAGGATCGCATCCTTCTGTCCGACGCCATTCCGCCACGCGCGCCGGATGTAATCCTTGCCTCATGGTGCGGCAAGAAGGTTGTGACCTCGCGCATTGCGGGACGGGCAGGCTGGCAAGATGTGCCTGCGGTGGCGGCTGGTCGGATCCATGAGATCAAGTCGCCCCTGATCTTGCAACCGGGCCCTGCGGCATTGACCGACGGGCTGGATGCCATCGTGGCCGCACTTTGGCCGGGCGATCAGCGGGCGATTGGCAAATAGCGCTTCAGCATCTCTGCCACCGCCTCGGGCGTTAGCGGTTTGGCCAGATAGCCGTTCATCCCTGCCGCGAGATACCGACGCCGATGTTCCTCGGTCGCATCAGCGGTCATGGCGATAACGGGCAGGCTGGTGCGCCCGGGCAGGGTGCGGATGCGCTGAAGGGTCTCGGTCCCGTCCATACCGGGCATGTTCATGTCGAGCAGCACCAGATCAATGCCGTCCCGCTCCAAGCGTGCCAGAGCATCGGCACCCGATCGGGCTTCATCTACCGCAATACCATGCAAATGCAGATGCGCCTTTGCGACCAGCCGGTTCGTGGCAATGTCGTCAACCACCAGCACCCGAATCTTTGTGGATAAGGCATTGTAGGTAAGTGTGGGGTTCTTTTGTGGCTCCAATACGGGCGAGATTATGGGCGACACCTGGGCCAGCGCCCGCAGAGTCAGCCTAAGGCGGAACTCCGCGCCCACAGGGCTGGGGACCAGCTGGAGGTCTCCACCCATCGAGCGCGCAAGTGCCCGGGTGATCGACAGGCCAAGCCCGGTTCCGGGCTGATCGCCCGTGCCCCGCTGGAAGGGTTTAAAGAGCCGCTCAACCTCGGCCTGGGGGATGCCGGGCCCGGTGTCAGAAAAGCTGATGATGAGATCGCCGTTGAACGCCAATTCAGCACGCAAGGTCACGCCGCCGGTCTTTGTGTGTTTCAACGCGTTGGAAAAGAGGTTGGACAAGCATTGGCGCAGCCGTTGCGAATCCAAGGCGGCATGGGCGGGCAGATCTGGCGAAAGACCCAGTGTCACGCTCAGGCCCTCGGCCTCAAACAGCGGGCGGTATAGGGCGGCGGCGGCCGTGATCTCTTGGGCCGGGTTGCAGGGCATGGGCCGGATTGGCAAGTGACCCGCTTCAATTGCGGACATATCCAGAATGTCGTCCAGAATAACAGCCAATCCCCGTGCCGCGTCGGTCATCAACCGCAGCCGCTCTTGTGAGGCAGGATCAGTCGCTTGGGCAAGCTCGGCATGGCCAAGCCCAAGAATGGCGTTCAACGGCGTGCGAAGCTCATGGCTCATCTGTGCCAAAAACCGTGATTTGGCCTGATCCGCCATCCGGGCACTCGCCCGTTCGCGGGCGATGCCATCATGCAAGCCATGATTGCCCCGCACAATGGCTGCGATGAAATAGGCCGCCGCCAAAAGGGCGATCAGGCTCATCGCGAGGCCGGTCGCGCCGGTCCGGCTTTGCCAGTCATAAAGCACGGCGCCCACGCCAACGGCAAAGGTGACCCCAAGACCGGTAATGGCATAGGGCAGGTGGATGATCCGAATGGACGCCATTTGCAGCATGGTCAGCGTCAGAACCCCGGCGGCGAAGGGCTGGGCGAGCGGCACCTGGGACTGATAGGCCAAGGCCAGAACCATCGCATAGGCCAGTTGTGACAGCATGCCTGCCGCAACCGTAGCCAGATAGCGCCGTGGTGCGCGTGCAGGGTTCAGCCCCTTCATCCAGTGCAGGCAAAGACGTTCGCTGCCGAAGTCCACCGCGGCACAGATCAGGACCACGGGCAGGGGAACAAAGAAGATCGCCAAGGCAAAGACCAACCCGGTCAGAACCGACCTCAACCCAACGCCGTCGGTCAAAAGCCTGTGCTGCCGCGCCAGCTCATCAGGGGGTATCCTGGCAAGTCTGGCGGCCAGGTCCGCCATGGCCGGTATGGGCATCTTGGTCCTTTTGGATGGATATGGAAAGCGGGGCCATGCCAGTAGCTCCAAAGCCGCGCCGGGCGTCAAGCTGGAAAGCGGCAAGGTCAATCGGCCGGGCCAGAGAGCAGGATCAGGGCGCGGCTACGCTGTCCAGGTGGATTCTTTGCACAAGGTCACCAGAGGGGCTGAACATCAGAATCTCTTGGCTGGTCGTCACGACCGCGATCCAGCCCTTGCCCAGCGTGACCGCTTCGGCCACCAGTCCCTCGGGCAGGGTAAGTACGTCGGGCAGCCGAGGGGCGGTGCTGCTGGCATCGGGCATGCGGGTGACAAGCAGGCCAACCACGGTTATGACACCGACAATCATGGTGATCATCAAGATGATTACCAAGTTTTTCAGAAAACGCAGGCTCGGCGGCAGGTCGGGTTCATGCTCAGGAGTGTTCGTCATGGCAATGCCTTCTTCTCCGGGGTGGTTGCACCTGACCATTGGCGAGGCGGCCCCGAACCGCCTTGATAAGGCGCTTGCGGCGCTCGTGCCAGAGGAAGCCGCGCTGTCTCGGTCGCGTTTGATGAAGATGATCGACGAGGGCGATGTGCTTTTGGCAGGTGCGGCGGTGACCAACCCCAAGGCCAAGGTGGCCGAGGGGCAGGTCTATGCGCTGCGTTTGGCCCCCGCGGTGGAATTGGAACATCTGCTGGCCGAGGATATTCCCTTGACGGTGGTGTGGGAGGACGCCGATCTGATCGTTATCGACAAACCGGCGGGAATGGTGGTGCACCCGGCCCCCGGCACCCCCTCGGGCACGCTGGTGAATGCGCTTTTGGCCCATTGTGGCGACACGCTGTCGGGCATTGGCGGCGAACGGCGTCCGGGGATTGTGCACCGCATCGACAAAGACACAACGGGGCTTTTGGTGGTGGCCAAGTCGGACCGCGCCCATCATGGCCTTGCCGCACAGTTCGAGGCGCATGAGGTCAACCGGCATTATCTGGCGGTGGTTTACGGGGTGCCCTCGGCCTATGATCCGCGATTGCGGGGCCTTCGCGGGATCAGCTTTGAGGCGGGTGGGATCTTGAAGGTGGCCACCCATCTTGCGCGCCACAAGACCGACCGGCAGCGGCAGGCTGTGGTCTGGAATGAGGGTCGCCATGCGGTGACGCGGGCACGCGTGGTGGACGCGTTTCAAGGGGCTGCCGCGCTGATGGAGTGCTGGCTGGAAACCGGGCGCACCCACCAGATTCGTGTGCAGCTGTCTTATGCGGGACATGGGTTGATCGGGGATCCGACCTATGGCGGCAAGCGGCGGTTGCCTGAAAAGCTGTTCGGTCTGGCTGCTGGGGTGGCGAACACGTTTTCCCGCCAAGCCCTTCACGCGGCCACTTTGGGCTTTGTTCATCCGGTGACGGGTGAGGCGTTGGAGTTCGAAAGCCCACTGCCTGAGGACATGGCCGGTTTGCTGGATGCTTTGCGCCAAGGCCAAACCGGCTGAGGTCACGTGAAAAGGGGGGGGGCATTTCGGCCAGGATGGAAATCGGCAAGATTGGCTGACGTTTGCGTGATCAGGGTGTTACAAACCTTTTGCCGCAACGGAAGTGCATACATTTTACAGCCAAGGCGATATGGTGGCGTTGATCTTGAAAGCGGCGCACCGGGATCTTAGATCACGCGCCTTCGGGGGCCGAAATCGGACCCGATCACATGAAGGGGGCACGAATGAGCACCTATGCAAATCTACCTGCACCAAGTCCGGAACAGGGGCTGAACCGCTATATGCAGGAAATCCGCAAGTTCCCAATGTTGGAACCGGAAGAAGAATACATGTTGGCCAAGGCTTGGGCCGAACGCCAAGACTCTGAGGCCGCGCATCGGTTGGTGACAAGCCATCTGCGATTGGCCGCGAAAATGGCGATGGGCTACCGCGGCTATGGTCTGCCGCAGGCCGAAGTGATTTCCGAGGCCAATGTTGGCCTAATGCAGGCGGTCAAGCGGTTTGATCCTGAAAGGGGCTTTCGTCTGGCCACCTATGCCATGTGGTGGATCCGCGCCTCGATCCAAGAGTATATTTTGCGGTCATGGAGCCTTGTAAAACTGGGCACCACCAGTGCGCAGAAAAAGCTGTTTTTCAACCTGCGCAAAGCCAAGGCGAAGCTCGGCGCGCTGGAGGAGGGCGATCTGCGACCCGAAACCGTGGCAAGAATCGCCAAGGACCTGAGCGTGACCGAGACCGAGGTCATCGACATGAACCGCCGTCTGGCGGGGTTGGATGCCAGCCTTAACGTGCAGGTTGGCAATGATGGCGAAGGGGGCACTCAGTGGCAGGATTGGCTGGAGGATGAGCACAGCGATCAAGCTGGCGCTTACGCCGAAAAAGATGAGATGGATATGCGTCTGTCGCTCTTGTCTCAGGCGATGGACGCTCTGAACGCGCGCGAGCGCGATGTACTGGTTAAGCGCCGCCTGTCAGATAATCCGGTCACGCTGGAAGAACTGTCGGAAAGCTATAGTGTGAGCCGCGAGCGGATCCGGCAGATCGAGGTGCGCGCCTTTGAAAAGCTGCAGGTCCGCATGCGGGATCTTGCCAAGACCAAGGGCATGGTGGTTCCGGCCTAGGCCGCGAGGCGCGGGGTTTTCCTTGCCCCGCGCGCCGTTCACCGCTAGGACCGCGCCTGACATGCGAGGTTTAGTGCGATGAATATGATGGACACCTTTGTAAAGCCGATGCACCCCGAGGGCTGGCGTTTTGTCGCCATCTTTGGCGCCATCACGGCGGTGTTGTTCTTTATCTGGGACCCGCTGGGTTGGATCGGCCTTGGGCTGACCGTCTGGTGCTATTACTTCTTCCGCGATCCGATCCGATCGGTGCCCCTGGATGAGGGGCTGATCGTCTCGCCCGCGGATGGGGTGATTTCGCTGATCGAACGCGCAGTGCCGCCGGAAGAGTTGGGCATGGGACCAGAGGCGCTGCTGCGGGTGTCAGTGTTCATGAACGTGTTCAACTGCCATGTGAACCGCATGCCGGTTGCAGGCCAGATTGATGCGATTGCGTATCGACCGGGCAAGTTCTTAAATGCCTCGCTGGATAAGGCAAGTTCGGACAATGAACGCAATTCGCTGGCCATTCGGATGGCCGATGGGCGCAAGGTGGCGGTGGTGCAGATCGCGGGCCTCGTGGCGCGGCGGATCGTGTGCTTTGCCCGTGTGGGCCAGACCCTGCGCATGGGTGACCGCTTTGGCCTGATCCGCTTCGGCTCGCGCCTTGATGTCTATCTGCCCGAAGGGGTGGAGCCGCAGGTGGCGCTTGGTCAGACCATGGTGGCCGGTGAGACGGTGATTGCCGATCTGACCCGCGCGCTTTCTGCGCGTCTGGCGCGGAGCGAATAAGATGATCGAACTGCCGCCCAACGAAGACACGCGCGCCGAGGATACCCCTGTGCTGCGCAGTCGTTGGACAGGCAAGCCGCGCCGCGACATGTCTTTGGTGCAGTTGCTGCCCAACATGATGACGGTTGCGGCCATCTGCGCGGGCCTCGCCTCGATCCGCTTTTCGGCTGCCGAGGCGTTTTCGGCGGCGGTGTTGATGATCTTGTTGGCCGCAGTACTGGATGGGCTTGATGGAAGGCTCGCGCGCTTTTTGAAGAGCGAAAGCCCACTTGGGGCAGAGTTGGATTCGCTGGCCGATTTCCTGAACTTCGGCGTCGCACCCGGCATGCTCATGTATTACTGGGCGTTTCCCGCCGGAAACGATTTCGGCTGGGGTGCGGTTTTGATCTATGTGGTGTGCACCTGTTTGCGCCTTGCACGGTTCAACATCGGCAATGAGGTGGCGGCGGGGTTGGCCCGGCAAGGCAGGTTCCAAGGCGTGCCGTCCCCTGCCGGGGCCATGCTGGCAATGGCGCCCTTGTATATTGCTTGGCAGTTTCCCGACTGGCCGATGGCCCCTTGGCCGGTTCTGGCGGGCTGGATGGTGCTTGTCGGGCTGTCGATGATCTCAAGACTGCCGACGCCTTCGCTGAAATCGGTGCGGGTGCCTACCGATCGGGCCGCTTTCGTGGTCATTGCGGGCATTGCGCTGGTGGTCTTGTTGCTGCGCTATCCTTGGGCGGTGATGTCGGCTGTGACGGTCGGCTATGCCGCCGTGCTGCTGTGGGCCTATGGCAAATCACTGATTGTGCGGCGCTAAGTGCGCGGTCGCAGTTGTCTGCCCTCGCGCGCTGCCCTAGTCTGATCCAAACAGGGCAGGAGAATGCGCGATGGCATCGATCAAATGGGGTATTCTGGGTGCGTCGAATTTCGCGCTGCACCGGATGGGACCGGCGATCCATGCAGCGCAGGGTGCGGAATTGGTGGCGGTGGCGTCTTCCAGCGCTGACAAGGTGGCAGAGTTTCAGGCCTATGCCCCCGCCGCGCGCCATATCACAAGCTACGAGGCACTTTTGGCCGATCCGGGCGTTGAAGTGGTCTATATTCCCTTGCCCAACCACATGCATGTTGACTGGACACTGAAAGCTTTGGCGGCGGGCAAACATGTGCTGACCGAAAAGCCCATCGCCATGCAAGCCAGTGAGATTGATGCGCTGATCGCCGCGCGTGATGCCAGCGGCTTGGTGGCGGCCGAGGCCTATATGATCGTGCATCACCCCCAGTGGCAGCGCGCCCGCGAATGGGTCGAGGCGGGTGAGATTGGTACTCTGCGCCATGTCGATGCGCAGTTTTCCTTTTATCTCGATGACAAGGCCAATATCCGCAACCTCCCCGAAACTGGCGGCGGGTCCTTGCGTGACATCGGGGTTTATACCTTTGGCTCCGCCCGCTTTGTGACCGGGGCCGAGCCTTCGGATTTGTCCTCGCGCGTGGTGCGGGAGAACGACGTTGAGATATGGGCGCAGGTGGCCGCCACGATGGAGGGGCCGCAGGGCCGCTATACCTATAACTCCATGACCACGATGCGCGCCTTTAACCGGCAGGTCGTCACCTTCCAAGGCACCAAGGGGATGATCCGGCTGGAAGGCGGGCCGTTCAATGCAGGTGTGCATGACATGGCCGAAATCGAACTGCATCAAGGCCCGAACCGGGTGCTGGTGGAACGCTTTCCGACCGTCAACCAATACCAATTGCAGGTTGAGGCGTTTGGTCATTCGGTCCGCACCGGGACGCCCTTCGCATGGAGCCTTGAGAACGCCAAGGGCACGCAGGCGATGATCGACTGGGCCTACCGCGTCGCAGAGGAGGTTCGGCTTTAGCCGCGATATGGTGGGTGTGATCTTACATGTGCCCAGCGCGGTTTTGGCTGGAAATGGCGGGGGAGAGCGGTTTTACCACCCGTTCCAGCGCGCCTTGCGTGCACGCGGCATCAAGACGCGTATGGTGCTTCACAGCCGCGAGACGGCGCTGGCCGAGATTGCTGCAGATAAGGCCTTTCACATCTTTGACCATGGCCGCATCCAGCACCCCCGCGCGCTGAATTCGGCCTCGGCTTACTTGTTGCCGTTTCGCTATCTGGATCCCCACGGGGTGCGCGGGTTTTCCTCGCTGGGCGGGGCCAGTTTTGACGCAAGCGAGCATGATCCGGCACAAGCGGCAGCGTTTTTTGCCGCCCTGCAGGCGCGGTTTGTGGCAGAGCGGATGTCGCGCTATGACCAGCCAGACGAGGTTCTGGACATTCCCAGCCCCTGCATCGCCGTCTTTTTGCAAAGCGAGACGCATCGCAAGGTGGGCGAGACCTGCCATCTGACCATGCGCCACATGATCAAGGCACTTTTGGCGCGCGATGATCCGCGCGCGATCGTGGTGAAGCCCCATCCACGCGATACGGATTTGGACACCTTTGGCTGGCTTGCGCGCAAGGCGAAGAAAGACGCCCGCCTGCACATCTTGCCCGCCAATATCCACGATATGCTGGCGCGGGCTGATGTGGCGGTGACGATCAATTCGGCGGTTGGGATCGAGGCGATGCTGCACCGCGTGCCGGTTGTTCTGTGCGGATCGGCCGATTTCCACCACATCTGCGAAACCGTGACGTCGCGTGACGCAATGGACGCGGGCATCCAGCGCGCCGAGGCGCGCAAGGTGACGGGTGATTGGCCGTTTGAAGCCTATCTTCATTGGTTTTATGGTCAGATGTGCTTTGACCCTACAGCGCCGGATTTTCTGGATCGGTTCATCGCGCGGGTCGCCGGGCAGGGTTATCACCTCTTGCCTGGTCCCTGATTTGGTCGGAGGGGCTTGGGCGCTGGGTCACGACGAACGGCGCAAGCCGACGAGGAGGAGTGCCTAAATCGGGCTGACAACCGTGCCGCCAGCGGTGCGGGCGTCTTCAGGGTCATGTGTGACCAAGATCACCGGCAAGTCGCGGGTCTGGGTAAAGACCCAATCGCGGATTTGGGCGCGCAAGGCTTGGTCAAGCCGGGAGAACGGCTCATCCAGCAACAGCGCCAGCGGTTCCGCCAAAAGCGTCCGCGCCAGTGCCACGCGGGCGCGTTGTCCGCCCGACAGGCTGGCCGGATCGCGGGGGCCAAAGCCAGACAGATCCATGTGCTCCAAGGCTTGCTCGATCTGCGCTTGCCGGTGCGCGCGGCTGCCGCCGGGGCGCAGGCCAAAGCCAAGGTTTTGGGCAACCGACAGATGTGGAAAAAGCACATCATCTTGAAACAAAAGTCCAATGCGGCGCTGGGACGTTGGCAGGTTGGTGATGTCTTGCCCGTTCAGAAGCACCCGGCCCGTCATCTGAAACACGGGCGGCAGCGCGCCAATCAGGGCCGCCAGCAGTGTGGATTTGCCACTGCCCGAAGGGCCCATCACCGTCAGAACCTGACCAGGGCGGACGGTGGCCGTCAGCTCAACCAGTGGGGTGCCTGCACGGGTAATCTGCAGGGCATCAAGGGTCAGGCCGGTCGTCATCCGGGAACGCTCCGTTCAGCCAGCATTGCGCGGCGGTTGCGGAAGATCAAACGCGGCAGGATCAACGCAAGGGCAAAGCCCAAGGCGGGCAGCGCCATCTGCAAAAGCGCGGTCGCCCCGATCAGGCGGCGGTTGCCGCCCGATGACAGCGCCACGGCTTCGGTTGTCAGCGTTTCCACCCGGCCACCACCCAGCATCAGCGTCGGCAGGTACTGACCGACGGACACTGCCACCCCCACAGCCAGCGCGGTCAGCATCGGGGCCAGCAGCATCGGCAGTCGCAGGTGCCAGAAGATGCGGGCAGGCCGCGTGCCCATGGCGGCCGCGGCAAGGCCAATCCGTGTGTCCCAGCCGCGAAAGGCTGGTGCCAGGGACAGCCAGACATAGGGCAGCACAAAGATCAGATGTGCCGCAGCCACCGTGAGGATGCTGCCCTTGGCGCCCAGATGCAGCGCCATGACTTGCAGGCCGGGCAAAAACGCGACTTGCGGCATGATGAGGGGCAGGTAGATCAGCCAAGGCATGCCAACCGGGCGGCCACGCCGGGATTCGGCCTCAAGCGCCGCCAGGACCAGCGCCAGCGCCCCAAGGCTTGCGGCCAGTGCAATTGTAAGGGTGGTCAGGCTTTGGTGGGCGAGGTCAGGCGTGGCCTTGACCCAAGTCTGCAGGCTCAGGCTTTGCGGCAGGGCGTCGGGAAACTGCCACAGCCCGGCGAAGGACCACAAGGTCAGCCCCGTCATGCCCGCGAACAGGCCAAAGGCGATCAGGCCTGCAATGGCAGCAGCAATTCCAGCCATGGGCGCATCAAGCGCGCGGGCCCGCGCACCGCGCAGAGCCAGTGCCGGGATCAGCGGCGCGAGCATGCGCTCGGCCCCAAGCCACAACACCAGCGTTGCCGTGACCAGCGCCAGTTGCACCAAGGCTCCGGCGGCGGCTGTGGACAGATGCGCGAGGTTGGGCGCGCCCATCCAGTCGGTGATCTGCACCGCCAAGGTGGGTGGCAGCGTTGGGCCAAGGATCATCGCCATATCCACATTGGTCATGCCATAAGCCAGAACAGCAAAGCAGGGCAGGCGCAGTCCAGCATAGAGGGCGGGCAGGGTCGACAGCACAAACCCCATGACCCGGCCATAGCCAAGGCTCGCAGCGATCTGGCCGCGCCGGGCGGTGTCAGTCTGCGGCAAGATGGCCAGCGCCATGAGCATCAGGAAGGGCACTTCCTTGGCCACCAGCCCCAGCGTCAGGGCGACACCCATCGGGTCGTTCAGGATCAAGAGATCAGGCGGGGTGTCCCAGCCGGTGGCCCAAGGCGAGACAAGACGCACCAGCCATCCGGAAGGTGCCAGCAGAAAGGCCAGCCCAAGGGCGGCAGCGGCATGTGGCAGTGCCAAAAGGGGTGACAGGGCACGGCGAAAGGCCACGAATCCGCGCCGGTCATGCAGGGCAGCAATCATCAGGATGGTGGTCGCCAAAGCCGCCAGTGTCGAGATCAGACCCGTGCCAAAGGACAAGGCGAGCGCTCGCGGCAGGCCGGGCCACTGGACAAGTGCGGCAAAGCCGTGGCCTGACACCGCAGGGGCCAGCGTCCCGGCCAATCCTGCCGCGATGGGCAGCGCCAGCCCGACCAACATCAGGCCGGGTGCAAGGGCCAACAACCCCAAGGCAAGGGACCTGCCCGAAAGGCTCACTGTGCGACGCCGTAGCGCTGCGCCCAATCCTCGGCGATCTTGACCATCCAGCTGGCATGCGGCTCCAAGAGCACCGGGCCCAGATCGGCGGGCGACAACGTGGCCGGGCCAAGGCTCAGTGCATCGAACCGGGCGCGGTCATCGGGTGCAAGGGCCGTGAGGTTGAGCACGGTCTGAAAGCCCAAGGTCGCAGGATCTTGCGCGGCGGCCTGAATCGCTGGATCAAGGATCAGATTGGCGATCACCTGCGCGCCGGCCTGATGGGCTGCGTTGAAGGGAATGGCGACGAAGCTTGCATTGCCGATGGTGCCGCCCTCGAGCACGAAGGTGCGGATGGTGTCGGGCAGGGTACCTGCCGCGATCTCGGCACTTGCACGGCCGGGGTTGAAGGCAAAGGAAATACCGATCTCACCGTCAGCCAGAAGCTGTCCCAAGGCCGGCTCATTTTCCGCAAACACCTTTGCTTGCCGCCAGAGGCTGGGGTGGATGTCATCAAGGAAGGCCCAAAGCGGGGCCACCGTCGCCTCGTAGGTTGCGGAGTCAATCGGGGCTTGCATGACGCTTGGATCGGCAAGTGTGCCGTGCAGAACCTGCTTGAGAAAGGTCATTCCCAGATAATCGGGCGGCTGGGGATAGGTGAAGCGACCGGGGTTGGTCTTGATCCAGTCTTGCAGGGCGACAAGCGTTTCGGGCGGGGTGGGCAGCGTGGCGCTGTCATGTTCAAAGACCAGCTGCGCCATGGCCCAAGGAGATTCGAAGCCTTCCGTTGGCAAGGTAAAGTCGGTGACCGTGGCGGGTTTGCCCACGCTGTCGACCAAAGGCCAGTTCGGCAGCGACTCGGCAAAGGGGCCAAACAACAGGCCCTGCGCCTTCATGGCCGCGAAATTCTCGCCGTTGATCCAGATCAGATCGACCGCGCCGCCACTGGTTTGACCTGCATCACGCTCGGCCAGCACGCGCGCCACCGCGTCGGCGGTGGAGGCGAGTTTGACATGTTCCAGCGCCACCCCGTGGCGCGCCTGCGCTTCGGCACCGATGAAGGCGATAAAATCGTTGATCTTGGGATCTCCGCCCCAAGCATGCCAATAGACGGTCTGGCCTTTTGCCTTGGCCAGAATGGCGTCCCAATCACTGGCAAACGCGATCCGGGGGCCAACCGCCATAAGGGCCAGTGTGGAAAGCGCGGTCTTGCCAAAGGAGCGGCGGTTCATGGTAACCCCTGTCTGAACTGTGATCGGCTAAGGGATAGGCGGGGCGCGCCTGTGCTGGCAAGCTGTCATACGCAAACGTGAGGGGTTGGGATGCTGGATTCGAAGATAAGGCCGTGGATCGAGGGCCCACTCAACTGGGCGGGAGAGATCCTGGCCAAGCGCGGCATCTCGGCCCATGTCGTCACGCTTTTTGGCCTGTTCATGGGGCTGCTTGCGGCGGGCATGCTGGCTGTGGGTTTGCCGGGAGGTCTCGCACTCGTGCCCTTACTGATCGGGCGTCTGGCCGATGGGATTGATGGCGCCGTGGCGCGGGCCACCGAGAAGACCGATTTCGGCGGGCTTTTGGATATTGTCTGTGATTTCGTGTTTTACGCCGCCATTCCCTTGGCCTTTGCCTTGCGCGATGATGGCAATGCGCTGGCGGCCGCCTTTCTTTTGGCCGCCTTCTACATCAACGGGGCCTCATTCTTGGGCTACGCGATCATGGCTGAAAAGCGCGGGATTGAGACGCAGGCGCAGGGAGAAAAGTCGCTGTATTACTCGGCAGGGCTTTTGGAGGGTGCGGAAACGATTGGATTTTTCGTCATCCTGTGCCTGTGGCCCGCGGCTTTTGGACCCCTTGCTGTGATCTTTGGCGTCTTGTGTTTCTTGACCACCGGGGCGCGGATTGCCTTGGCGCGGCGGGTGTTCAGCTAACTGCCCCTGTGCTGCGCGATTACAGCGGGCAGTCATGCAAAAAACGCGCGTGCCCTTGCAGCCCCCGGCGCGCGACACTAAGACTCTGGCAAGTATCGCGCGATAAAGCTTCGAACTCGAGACAGGCAGGTTTGACATGATAGATCCGGTTTCCACTTTTTACAACTTCATCATCCCGACGGTCGAGGAGACTTCGGCGCGCGGTTCCATCCGCTATGACATCTTTTCGCGCCTTCTGAAGGAGCGGATCATTTTCGTCGCAGGCCCCGTGCATGACGAAATGGCCACAGTGATCGTCGCGCAGCTCTTGTTCCTTGAGGCCGAAAACCCGTCGAAAGAAATCTCGATGTATATCAACTCGCCCGGCGGCGTGGTGACCTCTGGCATGTCGATCTATGACACGATGCAATACATCAAGCCCAAGGTCTCGACCGTTTGCATTGGTCAGGCGGCGTCGATGGGCAGCCTGCTGTTGACCGCTGGTGAAAAGGGTATGCGGTTCTCGCTGCCCAACAGCCGCATCATGGTGCACCAGCCCTCGGGCGGCTATCGGGGGCAAGCGACCGATATACTGATTCATGCCCGTGAGACGGAGCGTCTGAAGCAGCGACTGAACGAGGTTTATGTCAAGCACACCGGCAATGACTATGAAAAAGTCGTCGGCGCGCTGGAGCGTGACAACTTCATGTCTGCCGAAGAGGCCAAGGATTGGGGCCTGATCGATGAAATCGTGGCGCCGCGCGACAAATCTGACGCCGTAGCGTAACGATGGTGCTTTCCCCCCGAGGCCAATCCTTGGGGGGATTTCTGGTTGTGAAGGTCTGGGGGTTGTCCTAGACTTCCCGTGATAGCCCGGTGACGGGGATTGGCAGAGGATACCCATGGCAACGAATTCGGGCAGCGACAGCAAAAATACACTTTATTGCTCCTTCTGCGGCAAAAGCCAGCATGAGGTGCGCAAGCTGATCGCAGGACCGACCGTGTTCATCTGCGATGAATGTGTCGAGCTGTGCATGGACATCATCCGCGAGGAAACAAAGACTACCGGGTTGAAGGCCACCGATGGCGTGCCGACCCCGCGTGATATTTGCAAAGTGCTGGATGACTATGTGATCGGTCAGGAACACGCAAAGCGCGTGCTGTCTGTGGCCGTGCACAACCACTACAAGCGGTTGAACCATTCCTCCAAGACTGACATCGAACTGTCGAAATCCAACATCCTGCTGATCGGCCCCACGGGGTGCGGCAAGACCTTGCTTGCACAGACGCTGGCGCGAATTCTGGACGTGCCCTTCACCATGGCCGACGCCACCACGCTGACTGAGGCGGGTTACGTCGGTGAGGATGTAGAAAACATAATCCTCAAGCTGCTGCAGGCCAGCGAATACAACGTCGAACGCGCGCAGCGTGGCATTGTCTATATCGACGAGGTCGACAAGATCACCCGCAAGTCGGACAACCCCTCAATCACCCGCGATGTTTCGGGCGAGGGCGTGCAGCAGGCGCTTTTGAAGATCATGGAAGGTACCGTGGCAAGTGTACCGCCGCAGGGTGGGCGCAAGCATCCGCAGCAGGAATTCCTGCAGGTGGACACCACCAACATCCTCTTCGTCTGTGGCGGGGCCTTTGCGGGTCTGGAAAAGATCATCGCGCACCGCAACAAAGGTTCGGGCATCGGCTTTGGCGCTGATGTGAAAGACCCCGATGCACGCGGCGTTGGAGAGCTTTTCAAAGAGCTTGAGCCGGAAGATCTGTTGAAATTCGGCCTTATCCCGGAATTTGTCGGTCGCCTTCCGGTGATCGCGACCTTGACCGATCTGGACGAGGCGGCACTGATCATCATCCTGACCGAGCCGAAGAATGCTTTGGTCAAGCAATACCAGCGCCTGTTCGAGATTGAAGGCGTTAAGCTAACTTTCACCACCGATGCACTGTCGGCCATTGCCAAGCGCGCGATCAAGCGCAAGACTGGTGCACGTGGCCTGCGGTCGATCATGGAAGACATCCTTCTCGACACGATGTTCGAACTGCCGGGCATGGAAGGCGTCGAAGAGATTGTTGTCAATGAAGAGGCGGTCAACAACGGCGCCAAGCCCTTGATCGTGCACACCGAAGCTAAGGCCAAAGAACCCGCAGCAGCGGGCTGACCGGGGCGAAAAGTTATTCAAAAAAGCGGGTCTTTGACCCGCTTTTTTCATTGGTTTACCAGCGACTCTTTGCGCTTCGCCGCCAACTCCTCTGGACCTTGGCCCACCTTTCGGCCATATCAGGGCAAACGACCCCGGAGGCCATGATGAATTTCCTTCTTCGCCTGTTGACTTGGTGGAACGGCCAGACGCTGGGCACCCAGATTTTCACTGCCCGCAAGGGCGTACGTGTGGGCGAGGATGATCAGGGCAACATCTTTTATCAAACCCGCGACAGCAAACGCCGCTGGGTTATCTACAACGGCGAGTCTGAGGCATCGCGGGTGTCGCCCGACTGGCACGGCTGGCTGCATTTCACTTGGGATGAACCGCCGACCAAGGCACCGCTCAAGCACAAGGCTTGGGAAAAGCCGCATCAGGAAAACCTGACCGGCACAGCCGCCGCCTATGCCCCGACCGGTTCGATCCGCGGCGGTGCGCCAGTGGCGCGCGCCGATTACGAGGCGTGGCAGCCCGAGTAATGGCTGAAAATCGCGCAGAGATTCTGGCAGGCGCTGCGGTTTTGGCCGCAGCCATCGGCTTTTTGGCATGGTCGGTGGGTGGTGGCACTCTGACCGGCGGGGCGGACAGCTATCAGCTGACGGCTTCGTTCCGCTCGGCCGAAGGGGTTCGGACCGGGTCGGATGTGCGGCTTGCCGGTGTGAAGGTGGGCACCATCACAGCGCTGACACTGAACCCCGAGACCTATCACGCCGATGCCGTGATCGAGGTGGATGCGGCGGTGAAATTGCCGACGGATTCTGCGATCTTGATTTCGTCCGAAGGGCTTTTGGGCGGCAACTTCATCGAACTTGTGCCCGGAGGTGCTGAAGAGGTGCTGGTGTCGGGCGATGAGATTGAAGATACCCAAGGTGCGGTCAGCCTGCTGACGCTTTTGATGAAATGGGTCGGCAGCAGCGGTGAGGATGCCGCCGGTGCAGCACCATGAGGTGGCTGACTGGCGTGCTGATCTTGTTGGCCTGCCCCTTGCTGGCTGAGGACATGGCCGACGCGCCGGGTGCCAAGTTGCGCATTCTCGACAAGCTGACGGGCGAAGTGCAGGACGTGACCTTGGCACGTGGCCAATCGGTGATAACGGGCCGTTTGACGGTGCAGGTGGATTCCTGCCGATCCCCGGCTGACAATACCGTGGCCGAGGCTGATGCCCATCTGACAATCATGGACGTGGCATCAACGGCTCCGGTCTTTACCGGTTGGATGCTGGCGACCGCGCCTGCGCTTTCGGCGCTGGACCATCCGCGCTATGACGTCTGGGTGTTGGGCTGCGACGTGCCGGATCTGGCGCTGCCCGAGGTTGAGGACGCGGGTGAAGAAGAGCCGGTCGATCCTGCGACTGCCGACACCGACGGCTGATAGCCCGGCGGGTCAAACTGGGCGGTCTGCCCTAAAGCTGCGCGCAACATCCGGTGATACTCGCCGCGCGCCACCTCGACAGCTCCGAGGCTGGCCAGATGCGGGGTCAGGAACTGGGTGTCAAAAAGCTGAAAGCCGCCCGCCCGCAGCCGATGGCACAAAAAGGCCAGCGCAATCTTTGATCCGTTGGTCGCGCGCGAGAACATCGATTCGCCAAAAAATGCGGCCCCCAGCGTTACGCCATAAACTCCACCCACCAGCTGATCCTTGGCCCGCACCTCAAGGCTATGGGCATGGCCGATCTGGTGAAGCTGGCCATAAAGGTGGAAAATCTCTTCATTGATCCATGTCCCGGGTCGGTCGGCGCAAGCGCGCACCACGCCGTCGAAATCTGTGTCAGTCGTGATTGCAAAGTCGCCATGCCGGATGTCACGAGCCAAGCTGCGCGAGATGTGGAACCCTTCCAGCGGAAAGATGCCACGTCGCCGCGGGTCGACCCAATGAATTTCGGTGCTGTCGCGCGTTTCGGCCATGGGAAAGACACCCATAGCATAAGCCGTCAGCAGTCGCTCAGGGGTCAGGCGGCCCGTCATTCGCGTGCACGCCAGACAATCAAAGGGCGCCCGCAGGCGCCCTTTTTCAGCTGAACTTTGCTGCCAGCCATTTTTCCAACCAGTGAATGTTGTATTCGCCGTTCTGGATTTCAGGTTCGGCCAAGAGCATGTGGAACAACGGGATCGAGGTGTCGACCCCATCGATGATCAACTCGCTTAGCGCGCGGCGCAGGCGGGCCAGCGCCTCGGGCCGGTCGCGGCCATGCACGATCAGCTTGCCAATCAAGCTGTCGTAATAGGGTGGGATTCGGTAGCCGTCATACAATGCCGAATCCATCCGCACGCCAAGGCCGCCCGGAGCGTGGTATTGTGTCACCTTGCCGGGGCAGGGCGAGAAGTTGGGGATCTTCTCGGCGTTGATCCGAACTTCGATCGAATGGCCGTTGATTTCCAGATCCTCTTGACCAAAGGACATCTCCAGTCCTGCGGCCACGCGGATCTGCTCGCGCACAAGGTCCACGCCGAAAATGCTTTCGGTGACAGGGTGTTCCACCTGCAGACGGGTGTTCATTTCGATGAAATAAAACTCGCCGTCCTCATAGAGAAACTCGACAGTGCCCGCGCCGATATAGTTGATCTTGGCCACGGCATCAGCGCAGACCTTGCCGATCATCGCGCGCATCTCAGGTGTGATGCAGGGGCCGGGGGCCTCTTCGAACACTTTCTGGTGGCGGCGCTGCAGAGAGCAATCCCGCTCACCCAGATGCACGGCCTTGCCCTTGCCATCGCCAAAGACTTGAATCTCGATATGGCGGGGTTTTTGCAGGTATTTCTCGATATAGACTTCGTCATTGCCAAAGGCCGACTTGGCCTCAGCCCGGGCGGTGCGGAAGGCGATTTCCAGCTCTTCGGCGTTCTTGGCCACCTTCATTCCGCGCCCGCCGCCGCCGGCGGTGGCCTTGATGATGACCGGGAATCCGATGCCCGCTGCCACGCCAATCGCTGTTTCAAAGTCTGGCACGCCGCCTTCAGAACCCGGCACAACCGGAATCCCCAGCGCCTTGGCGGTTTCCTTGGCGGTGATCTTGTCGCCCATGATGCGGATATGTTCCGCCGAGGGACCGATAAAGGTGATGCCGTGATCTTCCAGCGCCTGCGCGAAGCTCGCGTTCTCGCTCAGAAAGCCATAACCCGGATGCACCGCCTGCGCGCCCGTGATCTCACAGGCCGAGATGATGGCGGCTTTGGACAAATAGCTTGCCGAAGAGGGTGCGGGCCCGATGCAGACCGATTCATCGGCCATACGGACGTGCATCGCATCGGTATCTGCGGTGGAATGCACCGCAACCGATTTGATCCCCATCTCGCGGCAGGCGCGGATCACGCGAAGGGCGATCTCGCCCCGGTTGGCGATCAGGATTTTGTCGAACATCGGCTTACTCGATGATCATCAGGGGCGCGCCGTATTCCACCGGATGCCCGTCGGTGACCAGAATGCGCTTGACCGTGCCCGACTTGGTGGCCGGGATGTGGTTCATGGTTTTCATCGCTTCGATGATAAGAACGGTCTGCCCTTCGGTCACGGCCGAGCCGACGGTGACAAAGGGGGCAGCGCCCGGTTCTGCGGCCATATAGCAGGTGCCGACCATGGGCGAGGTGATCGCGCCGGGGTGCTGGGCCGGGTCTTCATTGACCACCACAGGCGCGGCGGCAACCGGGGCCGCGACGGGGGCGACCTGCATCACTGGGGCGGCCATATTCACCACATTGGCTTGCTTGACCACCCGCACGTCCAGACTGTCGTCCTCGCCATACTCGCGCTTTACAGAAAGTTCAGTCAGTTCGTTCTTGTTCAGCAGTTCTGCCAGTGCCGAGATAAAGGCGACATCGGCCTCGGAGGTGTTCTTGCTCATTCCGTCCTCATTTGACGTATTGGGCCAATTTGGCCGCACCTTGGATCAGGCGTCTATATAAGACCTTGGGGCAGGGGAAGGAAGCCCTGAATAGGCAGGTCAGTGGGAAGCGGGGGCGCCTCAGTCGGGCTATAAAAAATGCAACCCGACTGATTTTACCGTTTGATAAAAAAATGAACCTATGGCAGCTTGAGCTTAGAAAAAAGAAAAGCCAATGGGAGGTTCCACCTTGTCCAACAGCCCGCTGACCCCCGGCATTGTAGCCGCGCGTTTGCCCCAATCCGCATATCAAACCAATTTCGCCGATCATGAGCCAGCACTTGACCGGCACGAGGCCCGAGTGGCGGCAGATCGCTGCTATTTCTGCCATGATGCGCCCTGCATGACGGCCTGTCCGACGACCATCGACATTCCGTTGTTCATCCGACAGATCTCCACCGGCACGCCCGAGGCGGCGGCCAAGACGATCTTTGACCAGAACATTCTGGGCGGCATGTGCGCGCGGGTCTGCCCGACCGAACAGCTGTGCGAAGAGGCCTGCGTGCGCGAGGCCGCGGAAGGCAAGCCAGTGGAAATCGGCCGCTTGCAACGCTTTGCCACCGACACGCTGATGTCCAAGGGCGTGCATCCCTTCAAGCGCGACAAGGCGACGGGGAAATCCGTGGCTGTTGTGGGGGCGGGGCCTGCGGGTCTGGCATGTGCGCATCGTCTGGCGATGAAGGGCCATGATGTGGTGGTCTATGACGCCCGTCCCAAGGCAGGTGGCCTGAACGAATACGGCATTGCCAGCTATAAATCGACCAATGACTTTGCCGCGCGCGAGGTGGACTGGCTTTTGCAGATCGGTGGCATCCGCATTGAAACTGGCAAGGCTTTGGGTGGCAATCTGGCTTTGGCCGATGTGCAAAAGGCCCATCACGCGGTGTTCCTGGGGATGGGGCTTGGCGGCGTGAACGCCTTGCGTTCACCCGGTGAGGACATGAAGAACGTCCGAAATGCCGTTGATTTCATTTCCGAGTTGCGCCAGACCGGTGACAAGTCCACGCTGCCCGTTGGGCGCGATGTGGTGGTCATCGGCGGCGGGATGACGGCGGTTGATGCCGCCGTGCAATCCAAGCTTCTGGGTGCGGAAAACGTCACCATCGTTTATCGGCGCGGCCAAGAAAAGATGAGCGCTTCGGGCTATGAACAAGACCACGCCGCCAGTGCGGGCGTGCGCATCGTCACCCATGCCGCCCCCGTGGCGGTGCATGACGGCGCGGTCGAGTTCGCCTATACAGAAGAAGGGCCCAAGGGGCTGACCGTGACGGCCCAGACTTTCACGCTGAAGGCGGATCAGGTGTTCAAGGCCATTGGCCAAACCTTGGCTGGCGCGCCCGAAGGCCTCGCGCTGGAGGGTGGCAAGATCGCGGTCGACGCGATGGGTCGCACCTCGGTTCCGGGCATCTGGGCCGGGGGCGACTGTGCGGCAGGCGGTGATGACCTGACGGTTACGGCCGTGAAAGAGGGCCGCGATGCGGCTGAAGACATTCATGCAAGCTTGATGGCGTAAGGGGAAAGATCATGGCAGACCTGACATCCAACTTCATCGGCATCAAATCCCCCAATCCCTTCTGGCTGGCCTCGGCCCCGCCCACGGACAAGAAATACAACGTCGAACGCGCGTTCGAGGCGGGTTGGGGCGGCGTGGTGTGGAAGACCCTTGGTTCGGAAGGGCCGCCCATCGTCAACGTCTCTGGCCCGCGCTATGGTGCGATCTGGGGCGCGGATCGGCGGCTTTTGGGGCTGAACAACATCGAACTCATCACCGACCGCCCGTTGGAGGTGAACATTCAGGAGATCAAAGAGGTCAAGCGCAAGTGGAAAGACCGCGCGATGATCATCAGCCTGATGGTGCCCTGCGAGGAGGACAGCTGGAAAGCCATCCTCAAGCAGATTGAAGACACCGAGGCGGATGGGGTGGAGCTGAACTTTGGCTGTCCGCATGGCATGGCCGAACGTGGTATGGGATCGGCCGTAGGGCAGGTGCCGGAATACATCGAAATGGTCACCCGCTGGGTCAAGAAATACTCGCGCATGCCCTGTATCGTGAAACTTACCCCTAATGTCACCTCGATCCTGCCGCCCGCGCTGGCAGCCAACCGGGGTGGGGCCGATGCGGTTTCCCTGATCAACACCATAAAATCGATCACCAATGTCGATCTGGATGCGTTTTCGCCCTTCCCCATGATTGACGGCAAGGGCAGCCACGGCGGTTATTGCGGCCCGGCGGTGAAGCCGATCGCGCTGAATATGGTGGCCGAGATTGCCCGGCACGAAGAAACCCGCGGCTTGCCGATTTCCGGCATTGGCGGGGTGACAACATGGCGCGATGCGGCCGAGTTCCTCGCCTTGGGGGCTGGCAATGTGCAGGTCTGCACGGCGGCGATGACCTATGGCTTCAAGATCGTGCAGGAAATGATCTCGGGCCTGTCGCAATACTTGGACGAAAAGGACATGGCACTGAACGATCTCGTCGGTCGCGCCATTCCGAATTTCGTCGAATGGCAGCATCTGAACCTGAACCATGTCACCAAGGCGGTGATCAATCAGGACGACTGCATCAAATGCGGGCGCTGCTATGCGGCCTGCGAGGATACCAGCCATCAGGCGATTGCCATGTCCGAGGACCGTGTCTTCACCGTCAAGGATGATGAATGCGTGGCCTGTAACCTGTGTGTCAACGTCTGCCCGGTGGACAATTGCATCACCATGACAACGCTGCCGCACGGTGCCTTGGATGAGCGTACCGGCCGGAAAGTGGGCGATTACGCAAACTGGACAACGCACCCCAACAACCCCGGCGCGGTGGCGGCGGAGTAAGCGACAGCTTTTTGAGTGACGAAAGGGCGGGCCATGTGCCCGCCCTTTAACGTTGCGACTGCCGCCGTTCGGCCAGATAGGCTGCGCGTGCCGCCTCGGCTGCGACGCGACCGGCTTTGAAATCC